>NZ_SAUF01000002.1:305097-610195 GCF_004023665.1 Afifella aestuarii | reverse complement strand
AATCCAGACGAGAACCTCCTCGATCCCTGGCCCGCCACCGAAGCAGAGCGCCGCTTCCTGGCCCGTTTTGCCGAGATCGAGGCCCTGACCGAGACCCTGCCGCGCGCAAGGACCGCCTGAGAAAATGCCGGAAATCTACGTCTGCCCGCTGTCGAAGCTTGCGGCGACCGTCAAACAAAGTGGCGCCCGCCACATCGCCACCTTGATCAATGCCGGTACCGAGGTGCCGCGCCCGGAAAGCGTGCCGCAGGACAACCACCTCTTTCTCGGCTTCAACGACATTTCCGAAGCCATGCAGGGCATGACCCTGCCGGCCCAGGAACATATCCGGCGCTTTCTCGATTTTGTGGAAGCCTGGGATCGGACGACGCCGCTCGTCGTGCATTGCTGGGCGGGTATCAGCCGCTCCACCGCCGGCGCCTTCATTGCCTTTTGCGCGCTACGTCCGGATGTGAGCGAAGATCTCGTCGCGAGACGCCTGCGCCAGCGTTCGCCGCAGGCGACCCCCAACCGCCGTCTCGTCGCCCTCGCCGACGCCTATCTGAAGCGGGACGGACGCATGATTGCGGCGATCGAAGCGATCGGCCGCGGCGCCAACGCGTTTGAAGGCAATGTCTTCTCCCTTGCCATCGACGAATGAGCATTCGCTCGCTCCCGCCTCCGAAGTGGGGGCCGAGGGCGGCGCGCGCATCGAAGTCGGCCTCAACGCCGCCATCGTGGCGGTCGACCGGCTGACGCCGCTCATCCTCGTCGTACGGCCGGGGGAAGCGGAGGGCGAGGACGGACTTCCCTTCGGCCCTTTCGACCCGGTCGAGCATCGCACCATGGAGATCGGGCTCCGCGCCTGGGTGGAGGAGCAGACGCGCCTCAAGCTCGGCTATGTGGAGCAGCTCTACACGTTCGGCGATCGCGGGCGCCATGCAAGGCGCGGCGATATCGGCCCGCATGTGATGACCATCGGCTATCTGGCGCTCACCCGCCGCCTGGAAGACGATGAAACGGCGTTGCGCGAATCCGGAGCCCAGTGGCGCCCCTGGTACGCCTATTTTCCCTGGGAGGATTGGCGTCAGGGTCGGCCCGCGATCCTCGACACGGCGATCGAGCCTCTGCTGAAGCGGTGGTGCGCGATGGCGCCCGCGGCGGAACGGCCGGATCGGCCGCTTGCACGCCAGGAGCGGGTGAAAATCGCTTTCGGCTGGGATGGCCTCCCCTGGGACGAGGAGCGTGTGTTGGAGCGCTACGAACTGCTCTATGAGGCTGGGCTGGTGCCGGAGGCGGGACGCGACGGGCGCCAGAGCGCCGCCTTATGGGAAGATCTGCCGCGTCTCGGGCGACCCATGCGCTTCGACCACCGTCGCATCCTCGCCACGGCCATCGGGCGCCTGCGCGGCAAGCTGAAATACCGGCCGCTCATTTTCGAGCTCATTGCCGATTCCTTCACTCTCACCGAATTGCAGAAGGTTGTGGAAGCGATTTCCGGGCGACATCTGCACAAACAGAACTTTAGGCGGCTTGTGGAACAGACACGAGTCGTGGAACAAACCGGCGAAACCAGCATCTCAACGGGGGGCCGACCGGCCGCCCTTTTCCGGTTCAGGCGAGATATCATGAAAGAGGGTGCCATGGGCGGATTGCGACTGCGAGCTCGGCTATGAGAGATGTCCTTCTGCTCATTCGCCACGGCCAGACCGACTGGAACCTGGAAGGCCGCTTTCAGGGCGCGCGGGAAGTTCCGATCAATGCCGTCGGCCGCGAACAGGCGCGGCGCAACGGCCGGGTGCTGCCCTCGCTTCTCGGCGAGCATGACTGGCAGTTCGTCGCCTCACCGCTCGGACGCGCGCAGGAAACGATGCGCATCATTCTGGAAAACGCCGGCAGGCCCGACCAGCCCTTCGTCACGCACGATCCTCTCAAGGAAGTCTGCTTCGGGGCATGGGAGGCGCGCACGCTCAAAGAGCTTCGCGAGGCGGATCCAGAAGCCGTCGCGACCCGCAAGCGCGACAAATGGAATTACGTGCCTCCGGAGGGCGAGAGCTACGCCATGCTCGCCGAGCGGTTCGGCGAATGGTTCAAGACGCGCCAGGGTCGCCACGTGATCGTGGCGCATGGCGGCATCACGCGGGTGGCGCTCCATCTCCTTTCGGGCATGCCGTCTTCATCCGTGCCGCAATTCTTCATTCCGCACGACCGGATCATCGCCATCTTCGACGGCAAAGCGCTTGTAATCTGAGGTCGCAGACCCTTCTATCGGCCGCCAAAACCTTCTAGAAACGGCCCTGTCCAGCCGGGGCGCCAAGAAGCGCAGATGTCTCACAATTCCTTCGGTCAGCTTTTCCGCATCACCACCTGGGGCGAAAGCCACGGCAAAGCGATCGGCTGCGTCGTCGATGGCTGCCCGCCGGGAATTCCGATCACGGAAGCGGAAATCCAGGCCGAGCTCGACCGCCGGCGGCCGGGACAATCGCGTTTCACGACGCAACGCCAGGAACCGGATCAGGTCAAGATCCTCTCCGGCGTCTTCGAGGACGATCGCACCGGTGGGCCCGTCACCACCGGCACGCCGATTTCGCTTCTCATCGAAAACGTCGATCAGCGCTCACGCGATTATTCCGAAATCCGCGACCGCTACCGGCCGGGCCACGCCGATTACACCTACGACGTCAAATACGGTGTGCGCGATTATCGCGGCGGGGGCCGGTCCTCGGCCCGCGAAACGGCGATGCGGGTCGCAGCCGGAGCGATCGCCCGAAAAATCCTGCCGAACGTGTCGATCCGCGGCGCGCTCGTCGAGCTCGGCGGCATCGCGATCGACCGCGACCGCTTCGACTGGGCGGAGACCGCCAACAATCCCTTCTTCTCGCCCGATGCGGAAGCGGCCGAAAAATGGGCCGCCCATCTCGACGAGATCCGCAAGTCCGGCTCCTCGGTCGGGGCGATCGTGGAGGTCGTGGCTGAAGGCGTGCCGGCGGGCATCGGCGCCCCGATCTACGGCAAGCTCGACCAGGATCTCGCTTCGGCCATGATGTCGATCAACGCAGTGAAGGGCGTCGAAATCGGCAACGGTTTCGAAGCGGCGCGCATTCGCGGCGAGGAAAACGCCGATCCGATGCGCGCCGGCAATGACGGGCGGCCGCGTTTTCTGTCCAACAATGCCGGCGGCGTTCTGGGCGGCATTTCCACCGGACAGCCGGTGGTCGTGCGCTTCGCCGTCAAACCCACCTCTTCCATCCTGACGCCGGTACCGAGCGTAACGGCGACGGGCGAAGAGGTCGACGTCTTCACCAAAGGCCGGCACGATCCCTGTGTCGGCATCCGTGCTGTGCCGGTGGGCGAGGCCATGATGGCGCTCGTCCTTGCCGACCATTATCTCAGGCAAAGAGCCCAAAGCGGCAGTCAGATATAGATATGAGCGAACAGGTTGGAAAAGTCGCGGAGGCGATACGCGCCTTCGAACGCGGCGAAATCGTCGTCGTCACCGATGACGACGACCGCGAGAACGAAGGCGATCTCTTCGTCGCCGCGGTCCATTGCACGGCGGAGAAGATGGCTTTCATCATCCGCCATACGAGCGGCATCGTCTGTGCGCCGCTGCCGCGCGACATGGCGGAACGGCTGCGCCTCGATCCGATGGTGAGCGCCAACGACGCGCCGCTCAACACCGCCTTCACCGTTTCCGTCGATTTCCGTCACGGCCTCACCACCGGCATCTCGGCGGAAGAGCGCACGGCGACCGTGCGGGCCCTCGCCAACGCCAATACCGGTGCCGCCGATTTCGTCCGTCCGGGCCATGTGTTCCCGCTTCTTGCACGCGACGGCGGCGTTCTCGTCCGCTCCGGCCACACGGAAGCCTGTGTCGATCTCTGCAAGCTCGCAGGCCTGCCGCCCGTCGGCGTCCTCTCCGAGCTCGTCAATGACGATGGCACCGTGGCGCGTGGCGAAGAGGTGCGGGCTTTCGCCGAAAAGCACAATCTCGTGCGCGTCTCCGTTGCCGACCTCATCGCCTGGCGGCAGCGCAACGAGAAGCTCATCGAGCGCGTCACCGAACAAAAGATCTCCACGCCTGCCGGACCTGCCACGGCCTACAGCTTCGTCACACCGCTCGATCCCATGGATCATCTCGCGATCGTCTTCGGCGATATCCGCGACGGGAAGGAAATTCCGGTGCGCCTGCATCTGGAATCCGTCCTCGACGACGTCTTCGGCACCAAAAAGATGCTCGACGACGTGATGCAGGATTTCGCCAGGCGCGGCCGCGGCGTCATCGTCTATCTGCGCGACGGTTCCGTCGGCGTCGCACGGCAGTCACGGCGCATGCGCGACATCGAGGGCGGCGAGGCCCACGCTTCGGCGGAGGGCCGCAAGGAAGCCTGGCGGGAAGTCGGCCTCGGCGCACAGATCCTGCGCGATCTCGGCGTGCACTCGATCCGGCTGCTTGCCACGCGCGAGCGCCATTATGTCGGCCTCAAAGGCTTCGGCATCGAGATCGAAGATACGGAAATTCTCGACGGCTGAGGTGTCGGCCGGCGTTTTGAGCCTTAGACGACGGGCCTGCGGGGATAGCGCCGCGGGCTCGTTTTCCTGAGGGTGCGCCCCAGCCGTCCTGCCCGCCGTTCCAGAAAACCGACGCAGCGATCGAAAAGCGGCGCACGGATGCGCACACCCGTGACGAGGCGGGTGGCCGAGCGGCTCGAGGCCACGATCAAAACGAGCGACAGCGCAAAAAGCGGCGCACCGAGGGGGATCGGTGTCGCGATGAAGGCGACGCCGACGATGAAACAGAGAAACGCCAGGAACAGGATCGAAACACGCCGCATCAGCTGGGCCGTTCCTTACGAAACTCCATGACCTTGGAGAAGAAGGCGTTGCGGCTTTCCTTGAGGACGAGCCCGTGCGGCGCGAAAATGCGCGCCAGATCTTCCTTGAGATAGCCCTGGTAATAGGGCTCGTGGAAGAGCTGCGGGAAGACTTCCAGAATCCCGTCATAATCCGGCGCGTCGCCCGTCTGCAGCGAATCGACCAGAACGAAGGTGCCGCCCGGCTTCATCACGCGGGCAATCTCTTCCGCCACCTGGCGGCGCACCTTCGGCGGCAGTTCGTGGAAGAGATAGATGGCCGTCGCGACGTCGAGGCTCGCATCGGCGAGCGGCAGCGCTTCGGCCTTCGCGACGGACGGCCTCAGTGTCGCCACGCGGCCGATATGGCGGCGCGTCTCGTTCAGGTAGGATTCCGACAGATCGGTCGCAAAAAGCGGCAGCCGCGGATAGGCCCCACGCAATTCCGCCGTGAACCGGCCGGTGCCGCAGGCGATGTCGGCGGCAAGACAGGCGCGCTGATCGCGGCCCTTCAGAGCGTTGGCGACCGGCACGAGCGCCTGACGGCGCATCGCACCGGCGGCGCCCGAGAAGAGAACTTCCACCTGCATATCGTAGAGACGGGCGGATTCCTCGGTCATCCAGCCGCCGCTCTGGAAGTGGAAGTTCTGCATATAATAGCGCGGCCGGCGACCTTCGAAGGTGGCGCCAATCTCCTGGTGAGCGCCCTCGCGGCGGCGGCGCGCGACCTCCGGCACATCGGCGAAAAACGCGCGCGAGGTCGCGACGAGCTGGCGGAAATCCGCCTCTTCGCCGTCCGGCAGAGGGTAGAGGCCGGCCCGCGCATTGGCATAATCGCGCGCCAGAAGGCCCGCCACGTCCCGCAACAGCTTTCCCATCGAAGGAACGGGCGTGGAAGGAGGCTCGACACGCGGCGTCGCCTCGGGATGGCGCGCTGCGATCCGGCGCACCATGCGGCGCATCACGAGGCCATGGCCGGTGTACCAGGCGACGCGCGCACCCTGCGTCGCCGCATAGCGCATTCCGCTTGTCCAATCCTCTATCGACACAGACGCCATGAACCTCTCCTGAAACAGAAATGGGGTGCGCGAGCGCGGAAGTCGAGCGCTATTCGCGTTCCAGGAGAGCGACTGCTTCCGTCTCCGCTGAATAGACGAATTGGTCGATCGGAGTCACTGATTTTAATCGATAACCGCCATCCACCAGAATGCGCAGATCGCGCGCGAGGCTGGCCGGATTGCAGGACACGAAGGCAATGCGTGCGACCTTCGAAGCGGCAAGGCTTTCCGCCTGCGCCCGAGCCCCATCCCAGGGCGGATCGAGAATGACGGCGTCGAAGCGGGACAGCTCGTTGGGCGCCAAGGGAAAGCGCAAGAGATCGCGGGCGAGCGTCTCCACCGGCTTCAGCCCCTCGGCGCCGCGCACGGCATTGGCGAGTGCGGCAAGTGCCGCTCCTTCGGCCTCGACGGCCGTCACCCGCGCCGTGCGGCCGGCGATAAAGGAAAACGTCCCGAGGCCGGAGAAAAGATCGGCGACACGCTTTTCGCCCGCGCAATGTTCCGCAACGAGCCTCCCCATCGCCGTTTCGCTCTCCCGGCAGGCCTGAACGAAGGCACCGGGTGGAGGTGAAACGTTGACGCCCCCGACCTCGAGCTGCGGCTCTTCGAGCTGGAACAAAATATCGCCGTCGACGACGAGGCGGGCGACGCCCTGTCCCGCCAGAAGCTCGGCGATGCGCGCCGCCGAGGCGGCAGGCACGGCGCCGGCCCCCTCGCCTGCGATATCGAGCCCGGACCGCGTCTCCAGAACGGTGAGACGAAGCTCGCGTTTGGGGCGGGCGAGGATCTGCGCCAGGCGACGCAGAAGCGGCAAGGCGGAGACGATCGTCGGACGGACGACGAGGCATGTCGTCAGATCGACGATGCGCCGCGAGCCGCGTTCATGAAAGCCGAAGAGGATTTTCCGCCCTGCGAGCGTCGCCGAGAAGACGGCACGACGCCTGGCGCCAAACGGCGCGCCGAAGGTCGGGCGGATTTCCGTCTCAAGGCCGCTCTTGGCGAGCGCGTCGACGACGAAGCGACGCTTCAGGAGGCGCGTCTCCTCGATCGGCAGCATCTGCAGCGCACAGCCGCCGCATCCTCCCTGGTGCGCGCCGAGACGCGGGCCGAAATGCGGACAGGGCGCCGTGACCCGGCCCGGCGCGGCTTCCACAATCTCGACGGCTTCGGCCCGCCGGCCGCGGCGCTCGACGCGCACGCGCTCGCCCGCGAGCGTGTAGGGGACAAAAAGCGGTCCTTCCGGCGTCTCCGCGACGCCATCTCCGCGATGGCCGATGCGGTCGATGTCGACGATGTCACTCACGCCAGGCCCCAAGGCAGAATTCCTGGTTGCCGTCGCCTCCGGTGAAGGGCGCCGGACAAAGCCCCACCGCGCGCCAGCCGAGCCGTCCCTCGAGCCAGTCTTTCAGCGCCTCGGCGGCGCCTTCTGCGGCCTTTCGGTCGCGGACGATGCCCCCGCGCCCGAGTGCCTCGCGGCCAAGCTCGAATTGCGGCTTGACCAGAAAGACGCCCCAGCTCCCGGGCGCGGCGAGTTCCAACGCCGGCGGCAGAGCGAGCCGGAGCGAGATGAAAGAGAGATCGGCGGTTATCGCCTGCACGGAATGTCCATCGAGATGCGCCTCTGAGAGATTGCGGGCGTTGACCCCTTCGACGAGCTGCACGCGCGGGTCGCCCGCAAGGCTTTCATGCATCTGGCCATGGCCGACATCGATGGCGACGACATGCTTTGCGCCTCTTTCCAGAAGAACCTGCGTGAAGCCGCCGGTCGACGCGCCAAGATCGAGGACCGTCAGGCCTTCGGGCTCGAAGACGAAAGCATCGAGCCCGGCCTTCAGCTTCATGGCCGCTCGCGACACATAGGCGGCAGCGGGATCGCCGATCGCCAGGGCCGCATCGGCCGTCACCGGAGTTGCGGGCTTCAGCGCCGTCTCGCCGTTCACGGTCACCGTCCCCCGGCGGATCGCGTCGCGGGCACGGGCGCGGCTCGGCAAAAGTCCGGCCGCGACGACCGCTTCATCCAGGCGAAGACGCGCGCTCATCCGGCCGCCCTCATGACGGCTGGCCAGCTGGCGCCTGCTTTGGCGAAGCCCAGCGTGGCGACAAACGAGAGGAGTTCAATGCAAAACGATATCAGCGAGCACAAGCTCATGAGCGAGCAGCGTATAGGGTTCGTCGGGATGGCCGCCGAATATCATGAAAAGCGCTGCAAGCGCAGTCAGAATGCACGCAATCAGCAGTGAAACCCAGAGCCGCATCCGAAACCTCGCCCATTACGGGAATCTTCTCAAATTCCGAAGCGGCTGCCTATCGGACACAAAGCCGCCGTCTGGAGCGAGATCGGGCTCTTGCACCCTCATTTCTGGCTGTAGGGAAGCAAACTAAAATGCAACCCATAAATGTATATTCAAATCACAATATGAGATCGCATCGCCCCTTTGGTTCGACTGCACGCCGGCCGAAACACTGTTCGACCTGCCGGTGAACGGCAAGCGCGTGCAGTTCAGCGAGAATGTCTTCTACGAGGTCGAGAATGGACGGATCCGGAACGTCTGGTCCGTCATCGACAAGGCGGCCGTCGCCGCACAAGTCTCCGGCGCGGAGTTCAGCCTGGGTGAGGGCGCGTAGAGGCCGGCACATCGGCGAGGAGCTTCGATCTTTTCCGCACGCACAGACGCCTTACGGAACTTCATGTCGAAGCTCGTGTTGGAGAGGCAAGCAGCAACTCAAGGGAGACCCGATATGCGACTTCTCGCCATCGCCGCCTGCGCACTCATGGCAAGCCCCGCCCTGGCACAGGATGTCTCAAAAGACAGCGCCTTCTCCGGACCGATTACCGGCAAGGACGGGACGATCGGCGAGGCGCATCTGACGGATACGCCCAACGGTGTGCTCGTGCAGGTCGTCATCAACGAGGGTGCACTTAAGCCCGGCGTGCATGCCCTGCATTTTCACGAAACCGGCGATTGTTCGGATGCGCCCGACTTCAAGAAGTCCGGCGGCCATTACAATCCGACCGACGCCAAGCACGGCATCATGACCGAAGGCGGCATGCATGCCGGCGATATGCCGAACTTCGAGGTCGTCGACGGACAGGCGACCAATATCGACGTCTTCAACACCCGCGTGCGCTTCAACGAAGGTGACGCGCCGCTGATGGACGACGACGGCTCAGCGCTGATGATCCATGCCGGCGCCGACGATTACACCAGCCAGCCATCCGGCGATGCCGGCAGCCGCGTCGGCTGCATGGTGATCGACGACGAGCAGGCCCAGCAGTAAGGCGCACGAAAAAAGGCGCGGCGATATCTCTGCCGCGCCTGTTTCGCCTATGGATAAATCGCGGCCCGGCCATTGCGCCGGGCCTTTTTCGTCAGGCGCGGGCGGCCTCCGGCACGTCGCGGCCAAGCGCGTGGAAAACACGCGCCACGATCGCCTTCGCGTCGAGCTCGCAGGCCGCGTACATCACTTCGGGCTTGTCGTGGTCGATGAAGCGGTCGGGGAGCGTCATGGTGCGGATCCGCGCGCCCTCCTCCAGCTTGCCGGCATTGGCGAGGAAGGAGAGCACACGGCTGCCGAAGCCGCCATCCGATCCCTCTTCGATCGTCACCACGACCTCATGCTCGCGGTGCAGCCGCAGCACGAGATCGGTGTCGAGTGGCTTGACGAAGCGGGCATCGGCCACCGTCGTCGAAAGACCGCTGCGCTCCAGCGTTTCGGCCGCCGAGAGAGCCTCCACCAGCCGTCCGCCGAGTGACAGGATTGCAACCTTGGTGCCTTCCTTGAGGATACGGCCGCGACCGATCTCGAGGATCTCGCCGCGCTCTGGCATTTCCACGCCACGTCCCTCGCCGCGCGGATAACGGAAGGCCATTGGGCCTTCGTCATAGGCGACGGCGGTGCGAACCATGTTGCGGAGCTCGGCCTCATCGCCGGCGGCCATCACCACCATATTCGGAAGACAGGACATATAGGCGACGTCATAAGCACCGGCATGTGTCGGCCCGTCTGCGCCGACGAGGCCGGCGCGGTCCATGGCGAGACGCACGGGCAGGTTCTGGATCGCCACGTCGTGGACGACCTGGTCGTAGGCGCGCTGCATGAAGGTCGAATAGATCGCCGCAAACGGCTTCATACCGTCGGCGGCGAGCCCGGCCGCGAACGTCACGGCATGCTGCTCGGCGATGCCGACATCGAAGGTGCGCTCGGGGAACTCCGACTGGAAGATATCAAGACCCGTGCCGGCCGGCATCGCCGCCGTCACCGCCACGACCTTGTCGTCTTCCTTCGCCTCCTGCACGAGGCTCGTCGCGAAAACCTTCGTATAGGACGGGGCGTTGGAGAGCCCCTTGGCCTGTTCGCCGGTGATGACGTTGAAGCGCGAGACGCCGTGATATTTGTCGGCGGATGCTTCCGCCGGCCCGTATCCCTTGCCCTTGCGGGTCACGACATGGACCAGCACCGGCCCCTTGTGCCCGTCGCGCACGTTGCGCAGGACCGGCAGGAGATGGTTCAGATTGTGACCGTCGATCGGGCCGACATAATAGAAGCCGAGCTCTTCGAAGAGCGTGCCGCCCGTCCAGAAACCACGGGCATACTCTTCCGCGCGCCGGCCTTTTTCGTGCAGGAGATCGGCAAGCGGAAGCCGCTTCGCGAGCTGCTTGGCGGCGTCGCGCAGAGACAGATAGGCCTGACCGGAGACGAGACGCGCAAGATAAGCGCTCATCGCACCGCTCGGCGGAGCGATCGACATGTCGTTGTCGTTGAGGATGACGATGAGCCGGGAGCCGAGATGCCCCGCCTGGTTCATCGCCTCGTAGGCCATGCCTGCCGACATCGCGCCGTCACCGATGACGCAGATGACGTTGAAATCCTCGTCCTGCAGATCGCGTGCCACGGCCATGCCGAGGCCGGCGGAGATCGAGGTCGAGGAATGCCCGGCGCCGAACGGATCGTAGGCGGATTCCGCCCGCTTGGTGAAACCGGAGAGACCGCCGCCCTGGCGAAGAGTGCGGATACGGTCGCGCCGTCCCGTCAGGATCTTATGCGGGTAGCATTGATGCCCCACGTCCCAGATCAGCTTGTCGCTCGGCGTGTTGAAGACGCGGTGGATGGCCACGGTGAGCTCTACGACGCCGAGGCCCGCCCCGAGATGGCCGCCGGTCACAGAGACGGCGTCGATCATTTCAAGGCGCAATTCATCAGCGAGCTGCCGCAGATCGCGATCGCTCAGGCGGCGAAGATCTTCCGGAGATTTGACCTGGTCCAGAAGCGGCGTGTGAGGAGTAGTGTCAGACATGACATCCTACGAATGCAGGAAAAACGAGTTCAGACCTTAGCCATTCGGGCTGTTTGGCGCAAACCGGAAGACGCCGCAAGCGACGCCTGGACGCGGCAAAAAGCCATGGCGGCGTCAGCAATTACTCGGCATCGAGGGGAACGGCGCCAGCTGCATTGCCGTCGCTGCCGGCCCGGATCTTCTCCACCCGCTCTTCCGCCTGCGACAACAACGTCTCGCACCGTTTCTTCAGCTTCTCGCCGCGCTCATAAAGCGCCACCGAGCGCTCCAGCGGCACCTCGCCGCGCTCCAGGTCCGTCACGATCTTCTCAAGTTCGGCAAGCGCGGTCTCGAAAGACATCGTTTCGATCGCGTCGCTCTTGTCGTCATTCATCAAGCTGCCTCATGCGCTCATCAACATGCGGATATGGGCGGCGGCGGAGACCGCCAGACCGCGCAGATCGTATCCGCCCTCCAGCACCGAGACGAGCCGGCCGCCGGCATGGTCATCGGCCAGATCCATCAGCTTGCCGGTCGCCCAGGCGAAATCCTCGTGCTCGAGATTGAGCTCAGCCAGAGGATCGCGGTGATGGGCGTCGAAACCGGCCGAGATGATGATCAGGTCCGGGGCGAAATTCTTCACCGAAGGCAGGATGCGTTCGTTGAAGGCCTCGCGAAAATGGTCGCTGCCGTCTCCCGCGGCAAGGGGGGCGTTGACGATATTGCCGACGCCGGTTTCAGAGCGCGCGCCCGTGCCGGGATAAAGCGGCATCTGGTGCGTGGAGGCATAAAGCACGCTGGCGTCGGACCAGAAAATGTCCTGCGTGCCGTTGCCGTGGTGGACGTCCCAATCGACGATGGCCACGCGCTCCAGCCCATGCTGTTTCTGCGCGTAGCGCGCTATCACAGCGGCGTTGTTGAAGACGCAAAAGCCCATGGCAGTGTCGTTTTCCGCATGGTGCCCGGGCGGACGGATCGCGGCGAAGGCATTGTTCACCTCGCGCGACACCACCGCATCGACGGCGCGGCAGATGGCGCCGATGCCCCGCAGACAGGCATTCCACGAGCCGGGCGACACGACGGTGTCGGCATCGATGCTGGCAAGCCCCACCTCGGGAATGGCGCGGTGCACGCGGTCGACATATTCCTGCGGATGCGCAAGAGCGGCGACATCCTTGTCCCCGAGCGGAGCCTCTTCGCGCAGGAGAGAGGAAAACGCCTCGTGATCGAGCGCCGCATGCAGCGCTTTGAGGCGATCCGGCCGCTCCGGATGTCCCGGCGCGGTCAG
Organism: Afifella aestuarii; assembly: GCF_004023665.1. NCBI lineage: Bacteria > Pseudomonadati > Pseudomonadota > Alphaproteobacteria > Hyphomicrobiales > Afifellaceae > Afifella > Afifella aestuarii. Next base: position 597,742 of record NZ_SAUF01000002.1, on the reverse strand, counting down.
ATGGTCGAGGAAGTCGGCGTGATGAAGGAGAAGTGTCGTCACCAGCAAGCTCTAGCAGGGCCGTGCGGCCAAGTCATGGGGGCGTAACATTTCCGCCAAGGTTGCATCGGACGCAACGAGCATTTTGGATGACGCCCGCTCAACCGGAAGAGGCGGGGCCAGGTCGCGGCGCCGCCGCGCGGCGCAGACGGTCGGCGATCGCCTCGCCGAGACCGTGCGAGGGGATCGGCGCGACAGCGATCACGGCGGCCCCGCTTTCATCGAGCGCGTGAAGATCAGAGAAAAGCCGTGAAGCCGCTTCGACGAGGTCGCTGGTGACGCTCAAATTCCGGCTCGCGACCGCTGCCGCCGCGTTTTCCGGGGGCTTTTCCCCGAAAGCGAGAAGCGCCTCGCCGGCTTCGACGCGCGTCGCATTCAACCGCAGAGCGGCCCGCGGGGCGTAATGGCTCGCCAGCATTCCAGGCGCTTCCACATGCGCGCCGGGTGCGAGACGCCGCAATCTGCGGTCGAGAAGCTCTTCGATCGCCTCCGCCGCCAACCCCCCGGGACGCAGAAGCCGCGGCCCTTCGTCGCTGATTGCAACGATGGTCGATTCCAACCCTACCGTGCACGGTCCGGCATCAATGACGGCATCGATTCGATCGCCAAGCTGTTCCAGAACATGGTCGGCACTCGTCGGGCTCAATTGCCCCGAGCGATTGGCGCTCGGCGCGGCGAGCGGCCGCCCGAAGCGGGCAATGAGTTCGGCCGTCGGCCCTATCGGGCGCCGCAAAGCAATATTCTTCTGTCCCGCCGTCACCAGCGGATGCACGACGGGCTGACCCGCAACCGGCGCGACCAGCGGCACAACCAGCGTCAGCGGCCCCGGCCAGAAATGCGCCGCCAGACGCAGCGCATCGCCCTTCAGTTCGCCGCAGCGCCCCGCCATCGCGGTATCGGCCACATGCGCGATCAACGGGTTGAAGCGCGGCCTGCCCTTGGCCTCGAAGATCCGCGCCACCGCCTCACCGTTGGTGGCGTCCGCCGCCAGGCCGTAGACGGTTTCCGTCGGAATCGCGACGAGACCGCCAGCCCGCAGAATGTCCGCTGCCTCGGCAAGAAGCTCCTCGTTGCCGGTTTCCTGCCAGAGCAGTCTTTTGGCGTACATTCCACTCCATCGCTTGATTGCAGCTTACGTCAACGGCACATAAGGCGGTGCTGCCGATTTGGATCGCGCGCGCTGCCTGCTGCGTCAAGTCAGCGCCGTGTCGAAGCTTTAAAATTGGTCGAGCCAAACGAGACGAGTTCAGGGGGAAACCGACAAATGCCCCAGGGAGGAGCCTGATGTATCGCGCACCCGTTGCCGAGATCGCCTTTACGCTCAAGCATGTCATCGGCCTGTCGCCGGCCATTACGGCTGGCCATCTTGGCGAGCTGAGCGCCGACCTTCTGGATGCCATTCTGGAGGAGGCGGGCCGTTTCGCTTCCGACGAGATCGCTCCCCTCAATAAGATCGGCGATCGGCGTGCGTCGACCTACGACGACGGCGACGTGACATTGCCGGAAGGCTGGGCGAAGACCTATTCCGCGTGGTGCGAGGCCGGCTGGAACGCACTGTCGGGACCGGAGGAATTCGGCGGGCAGGATCTGCCCGTGTCGCTCGCGGTCGCCGCCTTCGACATCTGGAATTCCGCCTGCGCAGCCTTCGCGCTCGGCCCGACCTTGACGGTCGGCGCGGTCGAAGCCCTCAAGCTGCACGCCACCGAAGAGATCAAAAAGCGTTATCTTGCGAGGCTCGTCTCCGGCGAGTGGACCGGCACGATGAACCTGACCGAGCCGCAGGCCGGTTCCGATCTCGGAGCGCTCCGCTGCCGCGCGGAACGGCGCGACGACGGCACCTACCGCCTCTTCGGGCAGAAGATCTACATCACCTACGGCGAGCACGACATGGCCGGCAATATCGTCCACACCGTGCTGGCCCGCCTTCCGGACGCGCCCGCGGGCACCAAGGGCATCTCGCTCTTCCTGGTACCGAAATATCTCGTCAACGAGGACGGCTCGCTCGGCGCGCGCAACGATGTCTTCTGTGCCGGGATCGAGCACAAGCTCGGCATCAACGCCTCTCCGACCTGCACGATGCTCTACGGCGACGGCCATTACGGCGACGAGCCGGGAGCCGTCGGCTATCTCATCGGCGAGGAAAACCGCGGCCTCGCCTGCATGTTCACGATGATGAACAACGCCCGTCTCATGGTCGGCATCCAGGGCGTGGGCGTCGCTGAACGCGCGCTTCAGGAGGCGACCGCCTATGCGTTGGAGCGCCGTCAGGGGCGCGCCCCCCATGCGCCGAAAGACGGCGAGATGAGCCCCATCGTGGAGCACCCGGACATCCGCCGCACGCTCCTCGCCATGCGCGGACTGACCCAGGCGAGCCGCGCGATCTGCTATGCCTGTGCGCATGCGATCGATCTGGCGGAGGCAGGTGCACCCGGGCCGGAGACGAACGGCGACGGCAGGCGCTTCTGGAACGAGCGCGCGTCTCTCCTGACGCCAATTGCAAAGGCGTTTTCCACCGATTGCGGCGTCGATGTCGCCTCCATGGGCATCCAGGTCTATGGCGGCATGGGCTATATCGAAGAGACGGGAGCGGCCCAGCATCTGCGCGATGCTCGCATCTTTCCGATCTATGAGGGAACCAACGGCATCCAGGCGATCGATCTCCTCACGCGCAAGCTGCCGCAATCGGACGGGGCCTGCGTGCGGGCCTATCTTGAGGAACTCTCCGCGATCGCCGAGGCCGCGCGTGCGTCCAACCGCGACGAGATGGGAAAGATCGGCGAGCGGGTCGCCGCCTCGATCGCGCATTGCCGCGAGGCGAGCGAATATCTCCTCCAGGAGATGGCAGAAGGCCGGATGGAAGGCGCCTTGTGCGGTGCCACTCCCTATCTCAGGCTCTTCGGCCTGACGGCCGGCGGCGCCTATCTCGCGCAGGGTGCGATCTCCTCCGATCCGACCGAAAGCGAGGCGGACCGGCTCAGGATCGCCACGGCGCGCAGCTTCTGCGAACGGCTCTGTCCGCAGACCGAGGCGCTGCTGGCGGAGATCAAGGAAGGCGGCCAGTCGGTTCTCCAGGTGCCGGCGGAAACGCTTGCGAGCTTCCAGTGAAACGAGCCCCCTCAATGACATCCGGCCCGGCAGGGCGAAGCAGGAAGGATTTATGAGCGACATCGTCATCGAAGACCGCCCGACGGAGGGCAACGGTCTCATCCGCATCATTCGGCTCAACCGGCCGCAGAAGAAGAACGCGCTGACGACCGCCATGTACCACGAGATGGTAAAGGCGCTGCGCGGGGCTGCCGAAAACGAGGAGATCGCGGCCTGCGTGTTTCTCGGCCAGCCGGGCACGTTCTGCGCCGGCAACGACATCGCCGATCTCGTGCGCGTGTCGGGCGGTCAGGGGATCGCGGAAGACATCCTCAATTTTCTGAAAGAGCTTGCCGTCAGCGACCGGCCGCTGATTGCCGGCGTCGACGGCCTCGCCGTCGGCATCGGCACGACGCTCCTCATGCATTGCGACTACGTCGTCGCGTCGGAGCCGAGCACGTTTCGCACGCCCTTCGTCGATCTCGCTTTGGTGCCGGAGGCGGCGTCGAGCCTGCTTGCGCCGCGCGTCATGGGTCATCAGAAGGCTTTCGAGCTTCTGGTCATGGGGGCGTCCTTCAGCGCCGAGGACGCGGCGATCGCCGGTCTCGTCAACCGCACGGTGCCGGACGGTGCCGCCGAAGAGGCGGCTCTTGCGGCTGCAGCCCGTCTCGCCGCCAAGCCTCGGCAGGCCATGCTCGCCTCAAGGCGGCTTCTGCGCGGCAATGGCGAAGACGTCATGGCGCGCATCGACAAGGAGGCTGCTCTCTTTTCGGAGCGGCTGCAAAGCGCGGAGGCGCAGGCCGCCTTCGCCGCTTTTCTCAATTCATAAGAGCTTCAGGGAGAGACAAATGCCCAGGATTTTTCCGACCGAAGGCGGCTGCTCATGAGCCTTTCCGGCAAGACGCTGTTCATCACCGGGGCCTCGCGCGGCATCGGCCTCGCCATCGCCCTCAAGGCCGCGGCCGATGGTGCCAATGTGGCCGTCGCCGCCAAAACGGCACGCCCGCATCCGAAACTCGAAGGCACGATCTTCACGGCCGCCGAAGCCATCGAAAAGGCCGGCGGCAAGGCGCTGCCGCTCGAAGTCGACATTCGCGAGGAGGCGGCCGTCAAGGAGGCGGTGGCGAAGACGGCAGAGACCTTCGGCGGCATCGACATCGTCGTCAACAACGCCTCCGCCATCCAGCTGACGAAGACGCCCGACACCGAGATGCGCCGCTTCGACCTGATGCATCAGGTCAATACGCGCGGCAGCTTCCTCGTCACCAAGACGGCGCTGCCCTACCTTGAAAAGTCGGAGAACCCGCACGTTCTCATGCTGTCGCCGCCGCTCGACATCACCGAGAAATGGTTCGCACCGCATGTCGCCTATTCGCTGGCGAAATACGGCATGAGCCTTTGCGTTCTGGGCTTTGCCGGCGAATTCCGTCCGAAGGGGATCGCGGTCAACGCGCTGTGGCCGCGCACCACCATCGCTACGGCGGCCATCAAGAACGTCGTCGGAGGAGACGCGATGATGCGCGCCTCCCGCAAGCCGGACATCCTGGCGGACGCGGCCTGGCGCATCTTCCAGAAGCCGTCACGTGACTTCACCGGGAATTTCCTGATCGACGACACGTTTCTGGCCGGCGAAGGCGTCAGCGACTTCGATCAATACCGGGTCGATCCAACGGTCGCTCTGCAGCCGGATTTCTTCCTGCCGGCGGACAGCCAGCCGCCGGCCTCTCTGAAGCCGGTCGGCTGAGTCTCTCAGATGATCCCGTGAAGAGGACTCAGGCGGAGGCTTTGCGCTCCGCCTTGGTCGCGCGCCACTTCTTCATCAACGCTTCCAACTCCGCATCATGCGTCTCCGGCAGTGTGATGCGGAGGGAGACGAGAAGATCGCCACGGCCGCCCGTTGACGTCGGAAGGCCTTTGCCTTTGAGCCGCATCACCCGCCCGCCGCTGGTGTGCGGCGGCACAGTCAGGCTCACATTGCCTTCGATAGTCGGAACCGTCGCCTTGCCGCCGAGGACGGCATCCTCCAGCGAAACGGCGACGTCCGTCCTGAGATCTGAGCCGTCCACCTTGAAGCGCGGATGCGGCACGAAACGCACGGTGATCCGCGCATCGCCCGTAGGCCCGCCCTGCGGAGAGGCATAGCCCTGGCCGCGGAGGCGGATCACCTGACCGTCCTTCACGCCTTTCGGCAAGGTCAGCGCCACGTCGCGCCCGTCGGGCAGCGTCACGGTGGGCTTCTTCCCGGCCACAAGGTCTTCCAGCGTCACAGCGACTTCAGCCTTCAGGTCGGTGCCTTTCGGCGGCTGCGCCGAAGCGCCTGCCCGCCGTCCCGCGCCAGCCTGGGGGCCGGCCCCCTGCGCACCACCGAAGGCGCCGAAGATGGAATTCAGCACGTCTTCCTCATCCATCCCGCCCGTATGCGTGGCGCGAGGCCCGCGGCCTCCGCTGGAAAACCGGAAGCTGCGCGCACGTCCGCCGCCGCCGCCCCGGCCGAAGCTTGAAAAGATATCGGAAAAACTGCGTGGGTCGAAGTCAGCATTTTGCGCACCACCGCCGGCAAAACCCTCGAAGCCGGCAAAGCGAGGCTTGCCCTCGGCATCGATCTCGCCGCGGTCGAACTTCTCACGCTTGTCCTTGTCCCCTAGGATCTCGTAAGCGGCATTGACCTCGGCGAACCTCTCGGCCGACGTCGGATCGCCAGCGTTGTGGTCCGGATGGTTGGCCTTGGCCAGCTTGCGGTAGGCGCGCTTGATCTCGGCGGCGCTCGCCGTGCGTGACAGACCCAAGACATCATAGGGGTCGCGCATGGATCTCCTTTCCCGATTTGGCATAACGTACGGCCAAAATATGGGAACGGCACGTTGAAAATGCCACTGTCGCCCGCACGCCTAACTCGGCTCGGTCGCGAGAGCCTCCATTTGCACGACGCCGCTTGTCTGGTCCTTGCACAATGTGCCGCCGAATCGGTGGACCCCGCCGACGCTCGTCACCGTGGCTTCGATGTCGCGACAGGTGCGGGTGGCGTTTTGCTGGATATGCGACAGCGGCCGCACCTTGCCGGCCGAACCGGTGACCTCGTTGATCCAGTCGATGCCGTCCTTCGGCAGGGTGTCGATGCCGGCGATCCCGGCCGTCTGGCCAATTCGTGCAGCATCGGAATAAGACAACGCCTCCGGCAGCGGCTCCTGCACGACGACGGCAGGTCCGATCGAACCGGTGGTGATCGCTGGGCTTTCATCGGCGCGACCGCCGAAGGGTATCGTAATGGAGCCGCATCCTGCGAGACTGACCGAAAGCAAGGCAGCCAGCACCGTTTGCTTCTGGAGGAGCGGGCCTTCACCGTGGTAGGGGCTGATACGCGACACTGATTAACCGACACCAAAATGACTCTTCCGCGAAAAGATGCCCCCTCAGAGTTAACAAGCGGTGACTTTACCGCCTACGGCGATCCCTTTTCCCTCTTCGGAGATTGGATGCGCGAGGCGACCGCTTCGGAGCCGAGCGATCCCAATGCCGTCGCCGTGGCAACCGCCGACGAGACGGGGCTGCCGGATGTGCGAATGGTGCTTCTGAAGAGCTGGGACGAGCGCGGTTTCGTGTTCTACACCAACCTTGAAAGCCGCAAGGGCGAACAGCTCGCGGCCAATCCCAAGGCGGCGATGTGTTTCCACTGGAAGTCGCTCGCCCGTCAAATCCGCATCCGCGGCAATGTCGAGGCCGTGTCCGACGAAGAGGCCGACGCCTATTATGACAGCCGGCCCCGCATGAGCCGGATCGGTGCCTGGGCAAGCCGCCAGTCGCGCCCGCTCGAAAGCCGCTTTGCGCTGGAAAAGGCCGTGGCGACCGAGACCGCCCGCTTCGGCACCGGCAAGGTGCCGCGGCCCCCCTTCTGGAGCGGCTTTCGGCTGGTGCCCGTCCAGATCGAGTTCTGGAATAATGGCGCTTTCCGTCTGCACGACCGGATTCGGTTCACCCCGCACGAGAACGGCTGGCAGAAGCAACGGCTCTACCCCTGATCGCGCCTCAGGCCCGCGCCTCCAGATAGAACAGATGCGTGCCGATCTGGCCGGTCTGCTTCAGCCGGTTCGCCCAGCCGGGTGCCACGTAATCTGCGTGATAGTGCGTGGACTGCCAGAGAGGCCCTTTCCAGAGGCCCTTGGAGCCGCAGCCCTTCCTGCACGCCAACAACCATTTGGCGCGACGCCGGACCTCGCGCCAGCTCTCCTTGTCGGCGACAAGATCGGGCTTGCCGTCACAGGCGAAAGAGAATTGGCAGCGATTGCGCTTCTCGGCGTTCTGAAAGACCACGCCACAGATCGTGTCGGGATAATGCTTGTCCTTGACCCGGTTGAGGATCACACGCCCCACCGCGAGCTGTCCCTTGGCGGTCTCGCCACGCGCTTCGAAATAGAGCGCCTTGGCGAGACATTCGCTCGCCGCCTTTGACGGCATCTCCGACGCATCCGCATGCTTGCCCGCAGGGCCCACCGAAACCGGCCTCGGTTGAGGCAACGGGCCCTCGTAAATCTCCGCCGCATGCGCATGGCCCGCGGCGAGCAGCGTTGCACCAAACAGAAGCGCAGCCGCACCCCGTGCCGCGCCTTCGAAGGCGCGCCCGATATATCCCATCATTTTCCCTTTGCCGCATGGGCGGGGTCAAAGCCCCGCTCTCTTCCCGGAGACGCGCTTCGCGGAGAAGTTGGGCGACAATGCGGAACGGATGGGGAGATTTCCGGACGGGCTTAAGCTTCGGACAAGGCTCACGAATCCGGATTTTGGGGCAATGTGCCCCCGGCTCAGGTGGAAATAGGGAGAATGACCTCGTGCTGACGGCCGAAAGGAAGGGCGCGAGAAAGCCCGTAATAGGCGTAGAAAACCGCCCCCTCGGCTTCAAGTCCTTCATCCTCCACGAAATCTTCCAGCATCACGCGATTGATGCCGAAGGCAGCGGGCTCCGTCGAAGAGAAACGAAGAACGGCGACGCGCTGCGCCGGCACCGAGATGACCCGCAGGCGCGGATCGGCGCTTTCGAAGCCACAATCAGCTCCCCGTGCCGCAATGAGAGGCAGACGGACGGACCAGCGCCCATGGGCGAAATCGGCACCGTCCCCATCGGCTCCGTTTGAACGCAGGGATTGCATCACGGGATCGAGAAGCGCGGCCCGCCCCTGCCCGTCTCCATCCACCGCGCTCAGACGTTCGAAGGCCCGCTGAAGCGCGTCTTCGCGACCACCGTAGAGAGACATCTCCAAGGCGTGAAAAGCCGAATAGTCGCGAATTTCATAATCGCCGTCGCGGTAAATGGCGCGCCCGCGCAGCACCGGACGCCGCGGGACGATGCGCTCGATTGCATAGGCGCCGAGGCTGAGACCCACAAGCGCCGCCCCCAAGATCAAAGCGGGCCCGGCCTTGCCGGACCCCGCTCGTTCCCCGGACGGGGGCTCGCTACGAGCCCCTCGGGAGAGGTCCGTCCTCACGCCTCGCTGACCTCCACCATGATCTCGTTGCGGCGCATGAAGCCCGGAGTCATCGGCGGATTGTAATAGGCGTAGATCGGCTCACCGATCGCCTTCAAACCGTGATCTTCGATGAAGAGGCGAAGGGCCTCCAAATTCTCCAGCGCCAGCCGATCGTTCATCTGGCCGGAGAACCTGACGGCGGCCACGCGACGCGGCGACATCTCCTTCAAGACCACATCGTCCTGCGCCGGCTTCGGCAGATCCGCCAAATTCCATTTCGCCGGCATAATGAAGCGCACGGCCCAGCCGCGCCGCCGGCCATTCTCGCCGACCACCGGTGCCTGCACGACGGGGGCGGTCATGGCGATCTTCTTACCCGGCCGCTGGCGGGCGAAAATGTAATCGGCGAGCTTGTGGAAGCCGGCCTTCAAGGCCTGGTCGCGGCGCCCCGTGGCGTGGGCCTCCGCTACCACCTGCTTGCCATATTCACGAACCTCGAACTCGCTCTTGTGATCGACGACGTCGTAATCGGGCTCTTCGATGTAAAGGCTCGTGCGGCGCGCGGCGTAGATCGCACCGCCGACGAGGACGAGCGCCGCGCCGGCTGCGACGAGCCCGGCAACGCCCGGGCGCTCCCGCACGTAATCGGTGCCGTGATGATACCATTGCGCGGGTCGATCATACCAATTCGGTTCGGGGCGTCGCCACGGATTGGCACGGCGCGCTCGGCGCGTGACGTCATGGCCCGTATCGGCGACCGAACGTCCTCGCTCTTCGAGATTGTCCTGGAGTTTTCCGAGCGTATCGCGGAGTTCGGCGTAGCTGCGGGAAAGAGCGTTCGGCATAGCATTCTCCTTGTTCGGGTGAGCGGCAGCGCCTGCCGCACGGTTCGTGGAATGGGAACGCGTCGGTGGCCTTACGGTTGCCCGCAGGAAGGGGTTTCCGTTTCACAAGGGACATGATCTCATCGCGCCATGCGAAATCTCTCGATCCTCACAGCCGCCCGCGGCGGCCGCGCACCGCGTCGGGTCCTCCCGCTGGCGCTCCTGATCTGTCTCTGCCTCGTTTTCTCTGCCGAAGAGAGCGCAGCCGACACCTCCTGCCGAAACGGACAGAGTTTTGATGCCTGGCTCGCGGACTTCGCCGCGGAGGGCGCCAGGAAGGGACTGACGCGGCGAAGCCTTGCGCAGCTCCAGGGGCTGAGCCCCGACAGCAAAGTCCTGTCACGCGACCGTGGCCAGCCGAGCCTTTCCTTGAGTTTCACGGATTTCGCCGACCGCCTCATCTCGCAGAACCGGCTGTCGCGCGGGCGCGCCATGCTCGATCGCTATGCCTCGACCTTTGCGGCGATCGAACGCGATTTCGGTGTGCAGGGCCCTGTGCTTGCAGCCTTCTGGGGCCTTGAGACGGATTTCGGCGGCTATATGGGCGAGTTCTCCTCGCTCCGTTCGCTCGCCACCCTCGCCTATGATTGCCGCCGTTCGGAGCTTTTTCGTGAAGAACTCTTCGCAGCCCTCGTGCTTCTCGAACGCGGCGACCTGACGCCGGAGGAAATGCGCGGAGCGTGGGCGGGAGAGATCGGACAGGTGCAATTCACGCCCTCGAACTATCTGAAGTTCGGCGTCGATTATGACGGCGACGGACGCCGCGATCTCGTCAAGAGTGTGCCCGACGCGCTCGCCTCGGCGGCGAAGTTTCTGCGCCATCTCGGCTGGCGCGCCAACGCACCCTGGATCGAGGAGGTGGAGGTCGGCCCGAACGTCCCCTGGGACGAGGCGGGACGGGGCCGTTACCGCAGCCGCGCAGACTGGGCGCGAGACGGGGTGAGGCGCCGTGGTGGCGATCGCCTGCCCGCAGATCGTGTGGATGCAGCCCTTGTTTTGCCGATGGGGCGTGACGGGCCGGCATTTCTCGCCTATCGGAACTTCGACATTTTCTGGGAATGGAACAATTCCTCGAATTATTCGCTGGCGGCCGCCTATTTCGCCACGCGCCTCGCCGGAGCACCGCCGATGCGGCGGGGAAATCCGGCCGCTATGCTGTCCTCAAAGGAGCTCCTCGAAGTGCAGACGCGTCTCAATCGCCTGGGCTATGACGCGGGGCCGCCGGACGGGCGGCTCGGCCAGAAGACGCGCGCAGGCGTGCGTGCGGCCCAGCTTGCCTTCGGCCTCCCCGCGGACGGCTATCCGACGCGCGCCCTACTCGAGCGCCTTCGCCGGCAATAGGTTCGAGCAGTGCCAAACACATCGCCGCAGACTGCGCCGAAGGCTGCACCGGCGACCTATGCGCTCGGCTCCATTGTCGTCGCATTGGCCGGGATTGCGCTAAAGCTTCTCGCCTGGAAGCTGACGGGCTCCGTCGCCCTCTTTTCCGATGCGCTCGAGAGCCTCGTAAACCTCGCCGCGGCCGCCGGAGCCTTCATCGCGCTGCGGCAGGCCGCGCGCCCACCCGATGCGGGACACCCTTTCGGGCACCATAAGGCGGAGTACTTTTCAGCCGTCGCCGAAGGCATCCTCATCATCGGCGCAGCTCTCGTCATCCTGAATGAGGCGTGGCAGGCTCTTTTCGGTCCTCGCGTCCTCGACGATCTCGGGATCGGACTTGCCGTCAACGCTCTCGCCGGCGTCCTCAACGCCGCCTGGGCGGCGCATCTTTTGCGCCAGGGCCGCCATTTCCGCTCCCCCGCCCTCATCGCGGATGCGAAGCACCTGTTCGCCGATGTGGCGACCTCCGTCGGCGTCATCGGCGGCGTGCTGGCGGCTGGCCTCACCGGCTATCTCATTCTCGATCCGCTTCTCGCCGCGCTGGTCGCGATCAATGTCTTGTGGTCGGGCTGGCATCTCGTCCGCGGCTCCGTCGGCGGCCTCATGGACGAAGCCGCTCCTGCCGAAATCCGCGCCGAGATCCAGGAGCTCATCCAGGAACACGGAGCGGGCTCGCTGCAGGCCCATGACCTGCGCACGCGCGTCGCGGGCCAGCGGACGTTCCTGGAGTTTCATCTCGTCGTTCCGCGCGCCATGACGGTCGCTGAAGCGCATAAGATCTGCGATGCGATCGAAGACGGGCTCCGGCACAGGCTCGGCGACATCCACATCGCCATTCATGTGGAGCCGAGCGAGAAGGCCAAAGCCGAGGCCGAGGTGATCATCGCGTCAGAATAGGCGCGGCTTTGGGAGCTACACCGGACTCATGACCCGGAACGAACCTGCCGCGAGGTTTAGGGCCGGCCTCGTTTCCAAAATCGCGCAAACTCTGGCATCTGCCTGACTTGCCTGCAAAAATGACGGCGGCGAAGGAACAAATTCACAGACATCGAGATTTCCGCTCGCGAAGGGGGCTTTCCCATAAGCCAGGAGAAATTGGATGTTTAAGAGGAGCCTTCGCGCGACATGCGCGATCGTTGCGGCAACGTTTGTGCTCACGGCCGCGCCAATCGCGACCGCAGCACCGGCGCTTCCGAGCCTCGTCATCGCCGATCAGAGTTCAAGCCAGATCCAGCAAGTGCAGTGGGATCGCCGCGACCACCGTTGGGACCGGCACGATAGGCGGCATCACCGCGTCGACCGGCGCCACGACCGGCGCCATTGGGACAAACGCCGGCACGGCCCGCGCTACCGGCACCGCCGTCCCGGCTACACCCATTACCATGACGGCTATTACTACTCGACGCCGTGGTGGGCTGCTGCCGCTGTCGGCGCCATTATCGGCAGCAAGATGGGCAATAGCGGCAACGCCAATGCGCGTTCGCACGTCGCCTGGTGCAACGATCACTATCGCTCCTACAATCCGCGGACGGATACGTATACGGGCTATGACGGACGGAAGCATCGCTGCGACAGCCCATACAACTGATCGCCGCAAACGCTGACGAATGATCCTGCCCCCGGTCTTTGGCCGGGGGCTTTTCGCATCGCCCGTTTCCGGCCGGAGCCCGACCTAACCTCGAAACGGAAAGATGGCCTCGCGCTGCCACGGCCCGCCGAGATAGCGCCACAGGATGAGCCCCTCGCCGCGACCTTCGAAGGGCCGCAGCGCAATGTTCAACTCGCGGCGCAAGGTTTCCGCCTCCGCCGTCGTGACCTTGTTCTGCAGAGTGACATGCGGGCGGAAGCCGGCACTGTCCTGAGCCGTCAGGAAGGGCGCAAATTCATCGGCGAGATCGCGCCGCAGCGCCGACAAGGCCGGCGCTTCGACGGCAAGCGCAACGCCGCCGCCGAGGGATTTCACCCCTTTGAAGGCGAGCGGGATCTTCCGCTGTCGCCGTGCTGCCTCCTCGAGCACTGGACGCAGAAGGCTCTTGCGCTCGCCCGGCAGAGCGTGAAACAGCGTCAGATGCGCGGGAACCTGATTGCGCTCCGGCGGATAATGCGCACGCCGCAACGCGTCGAGGCGCGCGAACGTGGCATCATCGAGTTTCAGCGTCAGAACGAGGGGCTGCGCCACCACGACACTCCGGATGTGAGAGCCCTTAAACGAGGCTCCAATCTGCGAGCGCTTCAACCGTCGCCGGCACATCGCGGAGCCGGTTGACCACCGTCGTCGCACCCGCATCCATCAGCGCTTCGGCATGACCCGGCCAGGTGTGCGACGCGCCGGTGAAACCGATCACGCGCATGCCGGCGGCGACCGCTCCGCTGACGCCATGGACCGAATCCTCGATGACGAGCACGTCCGCCGGTTCGACGCTGAACTCCTCGGCTGCGTGCAAAAACACGTCCGGGGCCGGCTTCTGCCGGTGCTGGCGCACCTCGACCGCCGAATAGATGTACGGGCGAAAGCGGTCATAGAGCTCGGTGCGGCGAAGCTCCATCTCCAGGCGTTCAGACGTCGAATTGGAGCAGATGCAGCGCGCGGCATCGAGCCGGTCGAGCATTTCGTGCGCCCCCGGGACCATTTGCAGTTCCGTCTCCAGGGCGTTGTCGAGTTCACTTTCCGAACGTGCCCGGATGGTGTCGGGCAGGTTCTTGCCGAGCTCAGCCTCCGCCTCGGCGAAGATCTGATCTGCGGTCAGGCCTGCGAAACGCAGCGAAACCTCTTCTGGGGTGATTTCCATCCCGGCTTCGCCGAGAAGGCGGGCCGTGACGCGCGAGGCGATGATCTCAGAATCGACCAGGACGCCGTCGCAATCGAATATAACTAGCATGCCCTGAGGCTTTAGGGCACCGGCTGCTTGCGGCAAAGGGCTTGATGGCTCAAAAAGGCCGTTCGAGATGATGTGCCCGACTTCGGTCGGGAAACGAGGAGACGCTTTTGCGTTATGTATCCACGCGCGGCCAGGCTCCGGCTCTAGGCTTTCGTGACGTCGTTTTGACCGGGCTCGCCTCTGATGGCGGCCTCTACGTGCCGGAAGAATGGCCGGCCTTCTCCCCCTCAGAGATCGCAGCCTTTGCGGGGCGCCCCTATCAGGAGATCGCCCTTGCCGTCATGCGTCGTTTCGTCGGCGACGAGATCGGCGAGGCCAAGCTCAAGTCTCTCATCGCGGACGCCTATCGCAGTTTTCCGCACCCGGCGGTCACGCCGCTCGTCCAGATCGCGCCCAACCATTTCCTTCTGGAGCTCTTCCACGGCCCCACCCTCGCCTTCAAGGACGTGGCGATGCAGTTTCTCGCCGCCCTGATGGACGATATCCTGGCCGAACGTGGTGAGCGGGCGACCGTCGTCGGCGCCACCTCGGGCGATACGGGCGGCGCGGCCGTCGAGGCTTTTCGCGGACGCGCCCGCGTCGATGTCGCCGTTCTCTTCCCCGAAGGGCGCGTTTCCGAGGTGCAGCGACGGCAGATGACGACCCTGTCGGAGGACAACGTTCAGGCGATCGCCATCAAGGGCCATTTCGACGATGCCCAGGCCCTCGTCAAAGCCATGTTCGCCGACAAGGGCTTCCGCGAAGAGGTGTCGCTGTCGGGCGTCAACTCCATCAATTGGGGCCGCATCGCCGCCCAGACCGTCTACTATTTCGTCGCCGCCACGGCGCTCGGCGCGCCGGCCCGAAAAGTCTCTTTCACTGTGCCGACCGGCAATTTCGGCAATATTTTTGCAGGCTACGTCGCCGCGCAAATGGGCCTGCCGATCGACAAGCTTGTCATCGCGACCAACGTCAACGACATCCTGCACCGCACGCTCGAAAGCGGCCGCTATGAAGTGGGCGAGGTGGTGCCGACGGCATCCCCGTCGATGGACATTCAGGTTTCCTCGAATTTCGAGCGTCTTCTCTTCTCCGCCGAAGGGCGCGACGACACGGCGACACGGCGGCATATGAACGGCTTGAAGCAATCCGGATCGTTCACGCTGGAGGAGAAAAGTCTGAGCGCCATCAAGACGGATTTTGCGTCAGGACGGACCGACGAAGCGGAAACGGCGGCCACCATTCGCCGCGTCCACGCTCAGACCGGGCTCGTCATCGACCCGCATACGGCGGTCGCCGTCAGCGTCGCCGAGCGCCATCTGCGGCCGTCCTCGCCAATGGTGACGCTCGCCACCGCCCATCCGGCGAAATTTCCCGATGCGGTGGAAAAGGCCAGCGGCATCCGCCCGGCACTGCCGGAGCGGCTCGCCGGCCTGATGGAGCGTAAGGAGCACTTCACGGTGGTGCCGGCAGAATTGGAAGCGGTGGAACGACAGATACGATCTCGCTCGCGCGCCGCGCAGGTCGAGGCGTTATAATCATGCAGCTCAGCAAACTTGAAAACGGCCTCACGGTCGTCACCGAAACCATGCCGCATCTCAAGACGGCCGCGATCGGCGTTTGGGTCAATGCCGGCACACGCTCGGAAAGCGAGGCCGAGCACGGCATCTCGCACCTTCTGGAGCATATGGCCTTCAAGGGGACGACGCGGCGGAGCGCACGCGACATCGCCGAGGCGATCGAAGCCGTCGGCGGCGAGATCAACGCCGCAACGTCGATCGATCACACGGCCTATTACGCGCGGGTTCTCAACGAGGATCTGCCGCTCGCCATCGACGTCCTCTCCGACATCGTCATCCATTCCACCTTCGATCCTGTGGAACTGGCGCGCGAGCGTCACGTGATCCTGCAGGAGATCGGCGCGGTGATGGATACGCCCGACGATCTCGTTTTCGATTACTTCCAGGCCGCGGCCTATCCCGATCAGCCGATCGGACGCACCATCCTCGGCGAGGAAGCCTCGATCACGCGGATCACCCCGGACGACCTCAAAGCCTATCTCGCCCGTCATTACCGCGGCGACGCCTTGGTTCTTGCGGCCGCCGGCGGCATCGAACACGACGAGGTGGTGGCGCTCGCCAAAGAGAAGTTCGGCGACGTCGAAAAGAACGGCAACGGCGAGCTTGCGCCGGCGCGCTATCTCGGCGGCGACCATCGGCAAAAGCGGCGTCTGCAGGAAGCGCAGATCATTTTCGGCTTCGAAGCCCCGTCGCGGCGTTCCGACCGCTATTTCGCGGCGCGCATGCTCGGCACCATCCTCGGCGACGGCATGGCCTCCAGGCTCTTCCAGCGTGTGCGCGAGGAAGAAGGCTTGTGCTATTCGATCTCGGCCTTTCACTGGGCTTTCGCCGACAGCGGCGTCCTCGGCATTCACAGCGCCACCTCGAAGGGGGACGTCAAGGCGGCCTCGGCCCTCATTCTCGACGAGCTTTTGAGGATCACCGACGGCGTGAACGAGGAGGAGATCTCCCGCGGTCGCGCCCAGATCAAGGCGGGCCTCCTGATGGCGCTCGAAAGCCCGGCGGCGCGTGCCGGCCAGCTCGCCCGCCAGATCATGATCCTCGGTCGCCCGCTCGCCCTCGACGAGCTTCTCGCCGATCTCGAAAGCGTCACCTCGAACGACATCGCCGAAATGGCGAAGGATGCGCTGGCCTCGCCGCTGACGCTCGCTGCGATCGGACCG
Source organism: Afifella aestuarii (assembly GCF_004023665.1). NCBI lineage: Bacteria > Pseudomonadati > Pseudomonadota > Alphaproteobacteria > Hyphomicrobiales > Afifellaceae > Afifella > Afifella aestuarii. The sequence continues at coordinate 581,295 of NZ_SAUF01000002.1, read as the reverse complement.
GTGGGCAACCTTCCCGATGCCGGGAGCATGACCAAGCGTCTGCGCGGCAGCATGGTGTAACGGCCGACGACCATGGCGTTCCTGCGCTCCGTCTCATCCGCCGAAGTCGGGCCGAGCCTCACCGGTGAGGGCGTGTTGTTGCGTGCGCCACAATTCGCCGACTTCGCGGAATGGGCGGCCTTGCGGGAAGAAAGCCGCGCCTTCCTGGCGCCATGGGAGCCGATCTGGCCTTCCGACGATCTCACGCGCATGTCGTTTCGGCGGCGCATCCGGCGATACCGCAACGAGATCCGGGACGATCTGGCCTATCCCTTCTTCATCTTCCGGATGTCGGGGAACGTCCTCGTCGGCGGCCTCACCCTGTCCAACGTCACGCGCGGCATGACCCAGTCGGCGACGATAGGATATTGGATGGGCGAACCTTTTGCGGGCCAGGGCCATATGAGCGCCGCTTTGCGGGCGATTATTCCCTACGCCTTCGGTCCGCTGCGTCTGCACCGGCTCGAGGCAGCCTGCCTGCCGCACAACCGGGCGTCGATCACGCTCCTGGAAAGATGCGGTTTCCAGAGAGAAGGTCTTGCCCGCGGTCTCGTCTGCATCGCCGGGCGCTGGCAGGACCATATCCGCTTTGCACGGCTCGCCGAGGACTGATCCGGCCGGGGATGAACACCACCCCTTGTCGGCCAAAGGTTGTGTGCAAGCCAGACGAGGGTTAGACGATGACGTCGATTTGCCGGAAAAGATGAGGCTTGAGGGCTTGCGCGTATCGCCTTTCCCACTGAGGATTCTGCTCGTCCTGGCGGCCTTTTTCGTGCTCGTGCGGCCAGCTGCGGCGCTTGAAGCCATCGAGGTGCCGCTCGGAGCCGCAACCCTCGATCTCACCGACGCGGTCGAACGTTATTCCAGCGATACGGACCGCTTGCAGGTTTCGACCGCGGCCGGCGCCGACGGCATCGTCCGCCGCATCGAGGTGCGGGCACAAAACGACGGCGGCAGCTCCGACTGGGTCGTCTTCGCGCTCGCCAACACCTCCGACGAGCAGATCGACCGCCTCCTCGTCGCCCCGCATTACCGGCTGGTCGGCTCCGGTGTTCTGACCCCCGACCTGGGCTCGGTGCGGATCGTCGCCGTCACGCCGTCGGAAGGTTTCGCACCGGAACATCTCGACGAGCCGGGCTCCGATGTCTTCCGCATCACGCTCGATCCCGGCGCCATCGTCACGTACATCGCGCAGCTCTCCTCGCCCAAACTCACGGAACTGCATCTCTGGCAGCCGGAAGCCTATGAGGAGAGCGTCAATTCCTTCACGCTCTACCGCGGCATCGTCCTCGGCATTTCGGCGCTGCTTGCGCTCTTCCTCACCGTCCTCTTCGTCGTTCGCGGCACGGCAATGTTCCCCGCATCGGCGATCCTGGCCTGGGCCGTCTTCGGCTATATCGCCATCGATTTCGGCATCATCGGCAAGGTTTTCGGGCTCGGGCCGGAAGCGCTGCAGGCTTGGCGCGCGGCCACGGAAGTGCTCCTGTCTTTGGCGCTGACGGTCTTCCTCGCGACCTATCTGCACCTGCACCGCTGGCACATTCGCTACGCGCATCTCACCGGCATCTGGCTCGTCGTTCTGACGGCCCTCTTCGGCATCATCCTCATCGATCCGACGACGGCTGCCGGCATTGCCCGCATCTCGCTGCCGATCACGGTGATGCTCGGGCTCGCCGTCATCGTCTATCTGGCCTTCCGGGGCTTCGACCGCGCCATCATGCTGGTGCCGTCCTGGACGATCCTCGTCTTCTGGCTTGCCATGGCCTGGCTCGCCGTTTCGGGACGCATCGACAATCCGTCGATCCAGCCCGCCCTTGCCGGCGGCCTTGTTCTCCTCGTCATGCTGGTCGCCTTCACCATCATGCAGCACGCCTTTGCCGGCGGCGGCCTTGCCCAGGGCATCGTCAGCGATGCGGAGCAGAAGGCGCTGGCCCTCGTCGGCGCCGGGCACGCCATCTGGGACTGGGACGTGGCGCGGGATCGCATCGAGATCGGCCACGAAATCGAAACCGTGCTCGGGTTGAAGCGCGGGGCTCTCGAAGGGCCGGCGCGCAACTGGCTCGGCACGCTGCATCCGACCGATCGCGACCGCTTCCGCGCCGTGCTCGACGCCGTGATCGTGCAGCGCCGCGGACGCATCAATCAGATCTTCCGCATGCGCGCCGCAGACGGGCGTTTCCTGTGGTTCCATCTCAAGGCACGCCCGATCGTCGGTGCCGACGGCGAGGTGATGCGCTGTTCCGGCACGCTGGCGGACGTCACGGAATCGCGCACCGCCGAGGACCGTCTCCTGCACGACGCGATCTTCGACAACCTCACCGGCCTGCCCAACCGGCAATTGTTCCTCGACCGGCTCGAACAGGCGCTCCTGCGCGCGGAAGCCGCGGCAACAGTCATGCCGTCGGTCATCTATCTCGACCTCGACGGCTTCCAGCGCATCAACGACGAGAACGGCATCTCCGTCGGGGATTCGGTGCTTCTCGCCATCGCCCGCCGCCTCTCCCGGCTTTTGTCGCCGGCCGACACGCTCGCCCGTATCGGCGGCGACGGTTTCGCAATCCTGCTCGGGGCGCCGGGCGAAGTGGATGTGGTGCAGGAATTCGCCGATTCCCTGCGCATCGCCGTGCGCGCGGCGATCCCAATCGGCGATCAGGACATTCGCGTCACCGCTTCGGCCGGCGTGGCGATTGCCACGAAGGGCGCGGCGACTGCCGAAACTCTGAAGGATGCGGAGACGGCAAGCTTCCATGCCAAGCGCCAGGGCGGCGACCGCACCTCCCTTTACCGGCCGGGCGAAATCGTGCGGCGCGACAGCGACGATCTGCAGTCCGACCTTGCCGCGGCCCTCGAAGGCGGCGAGATCGAGCTCGTCTATCAGCCGATCATCCGGCTTTCCGACAACACGATCGCCGGCTTTGAAGCCTTGGTGCGCTGGGAGCATCCGCGCCGCGGCTCGGTGCCACCGAGCGAATTCATTCCGGTCGCGGAAGAAAGCGGTCTCATCGTTCAGCTCGGTCTCTTCACGCTGGAGCGCGCGGCGCGCGATCTGGCTCTCTGGCAGACAGTCCTGCGCGAAGGTCCGCCGCTTTTCGTCTCCGTCAACGTCTCAAGTCAGCAGCTCCTACGCTACGACCTCATCAACGACGTCAAGGCGGTGCTCGCACGAAGCGGCGTCGCGCCGGAAACGCTGAAGCTCGAAATCACCGAATCGCTGGTGATGCAGAACCCCGAATTCGCCGCCAAGATGCTTGAGGAAATCCGCAATCTCGGCGCCAGCCTGGCCCTCGACGATTTCGGCACAGGCTATTCGGCGCTCTCCTACCTGCAGCGCTTTCCCTTTGACACCATCAAGGTCGACCGGTCCTTCGTCGCCAACAACGGCTCCACGGCGCGCCCCGTCATTCTGCGTTCGATCATCACGCTCGCGCATGATCTCGGCATGGATGTCGTGGCGGAGGGGGCGGAGACGGAATCCGATACGCTGGAGCTCATGCAGCTCGGTTGCGAATACGTGCAGGGATATCTCTACGGACGGCCGATGTCGTCGCAGATGGCGAACCAGATGGCACGCCGCAGCCAGCAGCCGGAGCAATCGCTGGCGCGTTCCGCTTAAAAAGAGATCAGGCGTGGCCTGAGAGGGACGACAGCCGGTCCTGGGCAACGCCGATCTTCGACAAAGCGCGATCGTATTTCGTCTCCAGATCGGCATCGAAGAGGATCGCCCTGTCGGCGGGGCCGTTCAGCCAGCCATTCGCCTGGATCTCGAGCTCGAGCTGTCCCGGCGCCCAGCCTGCATAGCCAAGCGCCAGAAGCGCCTCGGCAGGCCCCTCTCCGTCTGCAATTGCCCGCAGCACATCGAGCGTCGCGGTCAGGCAGACTTCGTCGGAAATCGGCAGCGTCGCTTCTTCGAGGAAAAAATCGCAGGAATGCAGGACGAAGCCGCGGCCCGTTTCGACGGGACCGCCGCGATGCACGCGGATCTCGTCGAGATGGCGCGGATCGCCCACCACCACGTCCTCTTCATGCCCGATTTCGAGCTGGGCAAGGAGATCGCGAAAATTGATTTCAGGCGCGAGCTTGTTGATGACGATCCCCATCGCGCCCTGATCAGAGTGCGCGCAGAGATAGATGACCGTCCTTTCGAACCGCTTGTCGCCCATCGTCGGCATCGCGATTAGAAACTGGCCGTCCAAGAAGCCGCTATCCGGCGTCGCTGTTGTCATACCCGGATGGTAGCAACCGGCGCAGCGCTTGAACAGGCTCGGCGGGGTTTTGCCTCACCAAGAAATGACCATAAGAGCGCGGAAGAGATTGGCCGCCCGTCTGGGTCATATGCAAGGTGGTCGTATGCAGCGACGTTTTCTTCTTACCCCCCTAATCATCTCCCTGGCCCTCGCCATCTTTGCCGGCCAGGCCACAGCCGCACAATCCGACTGGTCGGAGGGGGAGCGCTCTCGTCTCCGCCTGATCGCGTCGCCCGTCGACGGCGAGGTGATGGCGGGGATCGAAATCGAGCTCGAACCCGGCTGGCACACCTATTGGCGCAGCCCCGGCGATGTCGGCATTCCCCCGCGTTTCGATTTTTCCGGATCCGAAAACCTGCGCTCCGCGCAGGTGCTCTATCCCGCGCCCGAACGCTATGACGACGGCACCAGCATATCGGCAGTCTATTTCGATCGGGCGGCTCTTCCGGTCCTCGTGACGGCGGACGATCCGGCCAAACCCGTCGTCCTCAAACTCTCGGCTTTCTACGGGGTGTGCAAGGACGTCTGCATTCCCGCCGACGGCGCGGCCACGCTCACCGTCGATCCGCAGCCAAAGGACGATCCGCGCTCTCGTATCGCCCTCAAAGAGGCTCTCACCGAACTGCCGCAGCAGGGTCCCGCGGCCGGCCTCGCGATCGAGAGCCCGCAGCTCGAAGGCAGCGAGGTGACGATCCTGGTGGTGGCGGAGGGGGCGCCAAAGCAAGCGCCGGTTCTTTTCGCGGAAGCGCCGGACGGAGCTTATCTGCCGGTCCCCGAGCTTGGCACACATGAGGGCGCCAATTTCATCTATCACCTGCGCTTTTCGAACGCCGAGGAGGCTGCAGCTCTCTCCGGCAAGGAAATCCACTTCACCCTCGTGTCCGGCGGAGAGGCGATCGAGCAGTCGATGAAGCTTCCTTAACGAAACACTCTCTTCGCGCTCACGACTTCAAACGTCCCGGCGCCGCCCTAAATCGGAGCTACGCCGCCCGCAAACAGCGCGGCGCCCCTCGATTTTGCGTGTTTCTACCATCAGGAGATCTTCATGACCCTTTCCGCCGGCGATCGCATCCCAGGGACCACCTTCTTCGTCTCCGGCGAAAACGGCCCGGAAAAGCGCACCACGGACGAGATCTTTCCCGGCAAGAAGGTCGTTCTGTTCGGCGTGCCCGGCGCCTTCACGCCGACCTGCCAGAACAAGCATCTGCCCGGCTTTTTGGAGCATTACGACGCGATCAAGGAGCGCGGCGTCGACACGATCGCGCTCGTCGCCGTCAACGATCCCTTCGTGCTCAAGGCCTGGTCCGAGACGACCGGCGCCACCGGCAAAATCCCCTTCCTTTCCGATGGGAATGCCGAATTTGCGAAGGCGGCGGGCCTTGCCATCGACGGGTCGGGCGCGGGCCTCGGGACCCGGCTCGCACGCTTTGCCGCCATTGTGGAAGATGGTGTGGTGAAATCGATCTACGTCGAAGACGCGCCGTCAGATGCGGAGAAGTCGACGGCAGCTGCAGTTCTCGAAGCACTCTAATCCAGGACTTTCGCGCGGTCCGTTATGACGGGCCGCGCTTCCTGCAACACGACAACCTGCCGCGCGACGGCCTCGCGCGGCGGAAATAGAGGTTGATGCGTCCGCTCACCTCAAGCCGCAGCGCCAACGACGCCCCTCGATCACGGCTTTTTTTAAGATACTGCCGCAAGTCTTGGCCCTCTTACACTTTCGCCCTCTTCAAGCGGCGGCATTAAGACTGTATCGTCTCATACAAATCCTTCGAGGCTGACTGGAATGGCCGCTTCAACAGCGGAAGCCGTCGCGGAAGCCGCCGGCGCCACCAATGCTGTGCTCTTTGCCGAGCCGCTGATCCTGCTTGGAGCAGCCGTGCTGATGGTGCCGCTCGCCAAGCGTCTCGGCCTCGGCTCCGTTCTCGGATATCTGGCGGCCGGCGTCATCATCGGCCCGCTGGCGCGCCTCATCAGCGAGCCGGAACAGATCCTGCACGTCTCCGAGCTCGGCGTCGTCATGTTCCTGTTCATCATCGGCCTCGAGCTCAAGCCCTCGAAGCTCTGGACGATGCGGCGCGATATTTTCGGCATGGGCGCGGCCCAGGTCGGCATCACCGGCATCGTCCTCAGCCTCGGCTTCTTTCTGTTCGGCTGGCGCCTGGAGCCGGCGTTGATCATCGGCTTCGGTCTCGCCATGTCGTCGACCGCCTACGGCATGCAGGATCTGGCGGAAAGGAACGATCTGAAGACGCCCTATGGGCAGAAGAGCTTTTCCATCCTGCTCTTTCAGGACATCGCCATCGTGCCGCTTCTGGCTCTGGTGCCGCTGATGTCGCCAGGCAATACGGAGAATGCGGCCTCGAGCGGGCTGGTGGAGGTGATCAAGCTCGTTGTCGCCACCGGCCTCCTGCTTCTCGCGGGCCGCTTTCTGCTCAATCCGATGTTCCGCCTCCTCGCAGCCACCAAGGCGCGCGAAATCATGACCGCCGCGGCACTTCTGGTCGTGCTCGCAGCCGCGGCCATCATGGACATGGCCGGCATGTCGATGGCCATGGGCGCCTTCATCGCCGGTGTGATGCTTGCCGATTCCTCGTTTCGCCACGAGCTGGAGGCCAATATCGAGCCCTTTCGCGGGCTCCTTCTCGGCCTTTTCTTCATCGCCGTCGGCATGTCGATCAATCTGTCGAGCGTGCTCGTGGCCTGGTGGCGCATCCTCCTCGTCGTGCCGATCGTCATGCTCCTCAAGGGCGCGATCCTCTACGGGCTCAACCGGCTCTTCGGTGCCAGCCACAACAATGCGGTCCGCACCGCCACCCTGTTGCCTCAGGCCGGTGAATTCGCCTTCGTTCTCTTCGCCTCGGCGGCCGCCACACGGGCGCTCTGGCCGTCCGAGACCTCCTTCGTCGCAGCGATCGTCACCTTCTCCATGGCGCTCACGCCACTGTCGCTCTGGCTCAGCAAATTCCTCCTCATCGAAGAGGACGAAGACGCCATGGAAGAGGATTTCGAGGGAGCCGGCGGCGAGGTGCTGGTGATCGGCTTCGGCCGCTTCGGACAGATCGTCAGTCAGGTGCTGCTCGCCCGCAACGTCAATGTGACGATCATCGAGGCGAATGCGGAACGCATCCGCCAGGCCGCCCGCTTCGGCTTCCGCATCTATTTTGGCGACGGCACCCGCATCGACGTGTTGCGCGCCGCCGGCGCCGAGGAAGCCAAGCTCATTTGCGTCTGCGTCGACCAGCGGGAAACCACCAACCGGATCGTCGACATTCTCGTCGCGGAGTTCGACCAGGCGGAGATCTATGCGCGCGCCTGGGACCGGGCGCACACGCTCGAACTCATCGAAAAGGGCGTCGATTACGAGCTGCGAGAGACCTACGAATCGGGCCTCGTCTTCGGCGGCGAAGCGCTGATGGCGATCGGCTTCGATCGCGAAGAAGTCCAGGCGACGCTCGAAGATGTGCGGCGGCGCGATGCGGAGAGGCTCTCCTGGCAGAGGAGCGGCGACTTCTCCTCCGGCCGTCACCTGATGCATCCGCAGAAGGTCGAGCCCGAACCTCTCGTCCCGCCGGAAAAACACCGCGCGCGCGACGAGGAAGAAGACGACGACCACGTTCCGCCACCGCCCGCGCGTGAAACCGAGCGGGCCTGATGCGGCTTCAATTCCCGTCCAAAAGCCATTAGTTAGAGATCATGAACAGATATGAAGGCATAGGCCCCGGCGGCGAGGCCAAAATCCGCTATCTCGATGGAGATTTCCAGGTGACGGTTCCCGGCACGTTCGTGACATGTGCCGTCACGGGCACGCACATACCGCTTTCGGAGCTGCGCTATTGGAGCGTCGACCGGCAGGAGCCCTATGCCGATGCGGCGGCGTCCTTGAAGCGCGAGCTCGAGCTGCGCGACGCCAAGGCGGCCGGATAGCCCGCAGGCACACGTCGCCTCAGAAGAGGCGCTCGGCGAGCCAGGCCCACAGAGCTTCCCTTTCGGGAATATCGGCCTCGACCGGAAACACGGTGAGCCTCTCATAGAGCGCCTGCCGCGCCCCTCCTTGTCCGGTGAGACGCGCGGCGTCCTTTTCCGTTGTCACGAGCTTCAGGCCGGCGCGCTCGGCGTCTGCGACGAGCCTCCGACAATCCTCTTCGCTGTAGGGGTGGTGATCGGGAAATGGCTGCCGTATCGCAACCACGGCCCCCACGTCTTCAAGCGAGCGAAAAAAGCGCTCCGGCGCGCCGATCCCCGCGAAAGCGAGAAACCTTTCATTCTGCCATGCGCCGCGGCCGCTTGGGCGCAGCATGCCGCGGAAGACCGGCAGGCCTTCCGCTTCGGCCGTCGCCGCCACGGCATCGCCCGGCTCACCTTCGCCCATGATGAAGACGCCGTCGGCGAGCGGAAGCTGCGACCTCATGGGCGCGCGCAGCGGTCCCGCCGGAAAGACGAAGCCGTTGCCCGTCCCCCTCGCCCCATCGACGACGACGAGCGAGACCGTCTTCGTAAGGCTCGGATTTTGAAAGCCGTCATCCATGATGACGAGGTCCGCACCTTTTTCTGCGAGAAGTCTTGCGCCGGCGACACGGTCGCGCGCCACGACGGTCGGCGCAACGGAAGCCAGAAGCAGCGGCTCGTCGCCCACCTCGTTCGCCGAATGACGGCTGCGATCGACTGCGAGCGGACCCTTGGTCGAGCCCCCATAACCGCGTGACAGATATCCGGGCTTGTGCCCCTTCTCGATCGCCAGGCGGCCGAGCCTCAGGGCAAGCGGGGTCTTGCCGGAACCGCCGAGTGTGAAATTGCCCACGCACAGAACTGGGCATGTCGCCGCCTCACCGGGTTGGCGCATCCGCCGGGCCGTGAACCAGCCATATAACCAGCCTGCCGGGGCGAGCGCCCGGCCGAGAGCTGCGCCCTTCCGCCACCAAAAGGACGGCGCATGCATGGCTCAGCCCACCTCGCCGACCCGGGCGACGGCCGGTTTTACCGGCAGATAGGGACGCAACGCGTCGAGGCTCCGCTCCAGCGCGCCCGTCAGGCTTTCGATGCAATGCGTGGCTGCGTCGACGCGCTGGCGCCGGTGCTCGGGATTGGCGAACAGCGCTTCGGCCTGGGCGGCGAGATCATCCGCCCCGCTCACTTCGCCGACGGCGTCGGCCGTGCGCAACGCCGCGAAGATTTCGGCGAAATTCGCCGTATGCGGTCCGTGCAGGATCGGCACTGCGAGTTTCGCCGGCTCGATCGGGTTCTGCCCGCCATGCGGAATGAGGGTGCCGCCGAGAAAAGTCACGTCCGCCAGCCGGTACCACAGCCCCATCTCGCCGATCGTGTCGGCGATGAAGACCGGTTTCGTCATGTCGGGCATATCGCCGGCCGAGCGCAAAGCGGGTGTCAGCCCCGCATTGCGGCAAAGATCAGCCAGCGCCGGGGCCCGTTCCGGGTGGCGCGGCGCCAATATCGTTAGAAGATCGGGACGCACGGCGCGCAGCTTCTCCGCAGCGGCCAGAACCTGCTCGTCCTCTCCCGGATGCAGGCTCGCGCCCAGAAAGACGGGCCGTCCCTTGATGGTTTCACGGAAGGCGGCAAGCTCCGCCGCCGGCGCGGACGGTTCCGGCGCATCGAATTTGAGATTGCCGCTGACCATGACCTTGTCCATGCCGAGCGCCTTGAAGCGGGCTGCGTCATCGCCCGTCTGCGCGAGACACAGCGAGATGCGCCGCATGATCGACCGTCCGAGCGGGCCGCTTTGCCGCCAGCGTCGGAAAGAGCGCGGGGACATGCGGCCATTGACGACGACGAGCGGCACGCCATGCCGCGACAGCTCGTCCATGGCGACGGGCCACAGCTCCGATTCCACGAAGATCGCCAGTCCCGGCCGCCAATGCTGGACGAAGCGGGCGCAATAGCGCGGCACGTCGAGCGGCACATATTGGTGGATGGCGTTGCCCTTCAGCCGGGCGCGGGCGATCTTTGCCGAGGTCACCGTGCCGGTCGTCAAAAGGATGCCGAGCCCCTCCTCCTGCATGGCCGAAATCAAAGCGAGGACAGCATTCGTCTCGCCGACACTCGCTGCATGCACCCAGACGAGCGGCCCTGCCGGCCGCTTGCGACCGGGAATGCCGCGGCGCTCCGCCAGTCGTTCGCCCTCTTCCTTGCCGCGTCGCTCGCGCTCGCGCAGAAGCAGGGCCGCAGCGGGCTCGACGAGCCGGCCGGCGCTGCGCCAGGCGGCAAAGGCGACACGGTCCCAGAAACCACGTCCGTCGATTTCCTGCATCGGGGGGCCGTCGATTTCACGCATGGGCGATCCCCGCGAGCTCTTCCGCCTTTGCCAGAACTTGATTCAAGCCCTCCTCGGCCGACAGCCGAAGGGCTTCCAGCTCTTCCGGCGTCGCCTTTGCGGGAACGAAGATCGGATCGCCGAGCGCAAAGCCGCCGCGCCCGAAGGGAAGCGGAATGCGGGCCCGGTCCCAGCTGCCAAGATCGATGCGCCACTTCGTGGCGACGCCAAGCGGCACGATCGGACGCCCGGAATGCTGTGCGAGTTTGACCACGCCCTCGCCGCAACGCCTCGGGGTGCCCCGCGGCACATCGGCGGTCTGTGCCACCGACAGGCCATGCTCCAAAGCATCGAGCATTCCGAGAAATCCTGCGACGCCGCCCTTCTTGGCGGCCTTCAAACGGTCGCGACCGCCGGAACCTCGCACCACCTTGAGTCCCATCGCCTCGACCGCGGCGGCATTGATCGCTCCATCGGCGGAGCGGGAGACGAGCACGGCGAAGTCGTGCCCCTCGCGCCGCATCAGCGGCACCAGGAAATGCTGCCCGTGCCAGCAGGCACCGATGATCGGCAGCTTGCCCTCGATCTTGGAATAAGGCTCCGCGGGGTCGGTCGCAAAACGCGTCGTACGGCGCACGAATCTCAGATAGGCGCCGGCCGCGCGTCCCACGAACCGGGACACTTTGGGGTTCCGCGCAAGTGTCTTCAACATGCTCAGCGTCCGGCAGCCGCCAAGGCTGGTGCCTCGCCAACGAACTGCGTGTGAAACATGCGCGCATAGGCGCCGTTCTTGGCGATCAGCTCGTGGTGGCTGCCACGCTCGACGATGCGTCCTTCGACCATGACGCAGATGAGATCGGCCCGTTTCACCGTCGACAGGCGATGCGCGATCATCAGAACCGTGCGCCCTTTCAGCAATCCGTCGAGAGCGGTCTGCACCTTGGCTTCGGCTTCCGCATCGAGCGCGCTCGTCGGCTCGTCGAGAAGCAGGATCGGGGCATCGCGCAGCATGGCGCGCGCAAAAGCCACACGCTGCCGTTCGCCGCCCGACAACCGCCCCCCGGCTTCGCCCACATGCGTCTCATAGCCGTTCGGCAGACGGGAAATGAAATCATGCGCCGCAGCGGCTTTGGCCGCTTCGATGATCTGCTCCTGCGACGCCTCTTCCGATCCATAGGCGATGTTGGTCCGGATCGTCTCGTCGAACAGAACAGGGTCCTGCGTCAGGAGCGCAGATGCACCACGCACGCTCGGCAAGGTGACGTCGCGAACATCCTGACCGTCGATGAGAATGCGTCCGCCGCTCGGATCGAAAAAGCGCAAGGCGAGATTGAGAACGGTGCTCTTGCCGGCGCCGCTTGGCCCGACCAAAGCGACTTTCTGGCCCGGTTCGATCGACAGGTCGAAATCGCGCAGGACCGGCGTGCCGTTGTCATAGGAAAAATCGACATGCTCGAAGCGGATGCGTGCTTCGCGCACATTGAGCGGCTTGGCGCCGGGCTTTTCCGCGACGATCGCGGAATGATCGATCACGGCAAAGATGCGGCTTGCCGCGGTCACGCCCTCAGAAAGCTGCGCCTGGGTCTGGGCCAGAGTGCGCATCGGCGGATAGGTCAGCATCGCAGCCGTCAAAAAGCCGGCGAAGTGGCCAAGCGAGACGTTGCCGTAAATCCCCTGCCAGCCGCCATAGAAGATCGCGGCGGCGATGCCGACCCCCGAAAGCGTCTCGGTGACCGGGCCGACGGCAGCACGTGAGCGCGCCGTCTTCATCAGATAGCGGACGATATTGTCGACGATGACGTGGAAGCGCTCGGCCTCGCGCTGCTCCTGGCGATAGGCCTTGACGACGCGCAGGGATTGCAGCGTCTGCGTCAGCATGCTGCCGAGATCGCCCGCTTCCTTGAGCGAGCGCCGCACGGAGCCGGAAATGCGCTTGCGCTGGCGCGTCAGATACAAATAGGCGAACGGCATGCCCGCGCAGACGAGGAGCGCCAGCCGCCAGTCCATGTAGAACATCGACGCCGTCAGAAAGAGCACCGTCAGCGAATCCTTGACGAGCGCTGTCATGGTTTTGGCGGCCGCGCGCTGGACGATATCGGCGTCGTTGACGAAAGCGGAGACGAAGCGGCCCGAATGCGTGCGCTCCACCCAGGCGAGATCGGCCTTCGTCAGCGTCTCGAACATGCGGATGCGCAATTCGGAGACGACCTTGTTGCCGAGCCACGCATCGGTGACCTTGGACGTCCAATCGGCAACGCCGCGCACGCCCATGACGAGGATGATCGCCACCGGCAGCAGATAGAGAAGCATTTCGTTCTTGGCGACGAACACCTCGTCCGCGACGACCTGAATCAGGAACGGCACGGCGCCAGACGTCGCCGCGCCGACAACCATGCTGATCAGCGCGACGAAAAGGACGCGACGATGCGGCCAGAGAATGTCGACCAGAAGCCGCCGCATGACGGCATAGGCCGAGATGTCCTCGACCGTCAGAGTATCGCTGCCACCGTCCCGGCTGATTTCGCCGGAACTACCGCTTTGGGTCATGTTCAGGATCGAGCAATCGGTGCAGATGCACGATGAAATAGCGCATATGCGCATTGTCCACCGTCATCTGCGCCTTTTCCTTCCAGGCTTTGTAGGCCTCGGCGTAGTTCGGATAGACGCCGACGATGTCGAGCGCTTCGAGATCGGTGAAATGAAGACCGCGCAGATCGCTCAGTTCGCCACCGAAAACGAGGTGGAGAAGCTGTCCGCTTTTCGTTTCGCGAGGTTCAGAGGTCATATATGGCCCTTGATCAGTGAGAGATCCCGGCGCGCGCCGCGCGCTCCTCTTCGACCCGGCGCAGAACGGCAAGCAATTTGTCCTGCAGTCCCGGATTGGCGGCAGCAAGCGTTCCATGCCGCAGCTCCGCCCGGTTGTAGACGGGCGGCCGTCCGTCCAACGCGGTCAGCCGGCCACCGGCTTCGTGCACCAAAAGATCACACGCCGCAAGATCCCAGTCATGTGCCCGAGGGCGCGCGAAGGCCGCATCGAAAGATGCGTCAGCCACGTTGGCAAAGCGCCAGGCGAGCGAGGGCAAATACCGCGAAGGCCTAACAGAATGCTCGCGCCAGACCTCGCTTTTGAACCAAGAATTCGGCCCGGCAATGGCGCAGTCGCTCAAAGTGTGACGGTCCGCCACCGTGATTTTTTCACCGTCTTCGCTCGCCCCATCGCCCAGCGTCGCCGTCATCAGGCGATCGAGGGCGGGGGCAAAAAGCACCGCCGCGCCCGGGCGGCCGTCGCGCACGACGGCGATCGAAATGCACCAATGCGGATCGCCGGCGAGGAAACCTCGGGTTCCGTCGATCGGATCGACCACGAATACGCTGCGACATTCAAGCCGGCGCGGATTGTCCGCCGTCTCTTCGGAAAGCCAACCATAATCCGGCCGAGCGGCCAGAAGCGCCTCGCGCAGAAAGGCATCGACCTCCATGTCGGCCACGCAGACCGGCGAGCCGCCGGCCTTGCTCCAGTTCTCCGGATCGTGCCGGAAATGGCGCATCGCAAGCGTGCCGGCGCGGCGCGCGGCATCTGCCAGAAGCGTCCGATCGGCGCGATTGCGCTCCGTCTCGTCGGCCGGAATTTGAGTGTCAGATTGATCCATCGCACTGCCATATCGTGCGCCGTCGCAAAAGCGCAATGTTCAGAGTTCGCTTACCCTCACAGACAGAGACACAGTCTTAACCAAGCCCTTTAAGCAATCCGCAGATGCGAGGCGCGATCCTCTCGGCTATCAAATCGGCAAAAGCCGAGGAAAGAGCCAAACAGGCCGGGCAAAAAAACATGCGTCAAACAGAACAGAAACTGGTCGAAGACAAGACAACGGGTTGCCAAACGCGGCGGCCCGCCGTCTTCGAGACCTTTGGATGGTATGCGGCGACGACGGCTGAAGGCGGACGGGCGGTGGCGCTTTTCGCCAGCGAACGCGTCGTGGTCGAGCGCACCGTCGCTGGCATGCGCTGCCTCCTCGATGTCGCCCACAGCGCCTTCAACGGCGTCCGCCTCGTGCGCGAGATCGGGGGCTATTGCATCGTCGTCGAGCATGACGACCCTGGGCTGACGCTCACCCTCGCTCAGACCTTGCCACTGGAGGAGGCCAAGACCTTCCGTGACGCCCTGAGCGCGCATTTGAAGAGCAGCTTTGCCGGCGACGTTCACGTCTCGAAGCGTCTCGACGGAGGCCGCTCGAAGCTGCGCACCCGGCGCCCCCTGCGCAACACGAAACGCCCACGCTTTCTGGCGCGTCGCCGGATCGGCGGGTTGGACGAGCAGGAGCCGATCAACGGCGACGAGTTGATCGCGCGCACCTGATCCCACCCCCGGCAGATTTTTGCAAGAACCCGTGCCCGGCCTTGGCCGGGCGATCTGGATGTCAGCCGAAAAGAGCCTTGAACAGCGCGTCCAGGCAGAGGCCCGCAAAGATGATGGCCCCGGCATCCCGGTTTGAGCGGAAGCGCAGCAGGCAATTGTCGGCATCCTCGGTGTCGAGCGTCGCCACCTGCCAGGCAAAATGCGCAGCAACGCCCAAGAGCCCGAGATAGGCAAAGTAGCCGCCGCCGGCGAGCATCACCGCGCCTAAAAGCAGCGCCACAGCGAGACCGAAGAAGCCGACGAGAGCCCGGCGCGTATGGGCGCCGAAGAACTGAGCCGTCGAGCCGATGCCGATCAAGGCGTCGTCTTCCTTGTCCTGATGCGCGTAGATCGTGTCGTAGGCGACGGTCCAGGAAATCGCGGCGGCATAAAGCAGCACCGGCGCCCAGCCGAGCGAGCCGAAGATTGCCGCCCAGCCGACGAGCGCGCCCCAGGAAAACGAGATGCCGAGCACGACCTGCGGCCAGTTCGTGACCCGCTTCATGAACGGATAGACCGCCACAAAGACGAGCGAGGCGAAGCCAAGGCCGATGGTGAAGGCGTTGAACTGAATGAGGACGAGAAGCCCAACCAGGCATTGCAGGAAGAGAAACAGAAGTGCCCGCTTGAGGCTGACGGCCCCCGACGGGATCGGCCGGGCGCGCGTGCGCGCTACCTTGGCATCGATATCCTGGTCGACGAGATCGTTGTAGGTGCAGCCTGCCCCGCGCATCGCGACGGCGCCGATGAGGAACAGGATGAGCTGCCAGATCGGGGGGAACGCGCGGCCATCGGCAATCGATGCGAGCGCGGACGACCACCAGCACGGCCACAGAAGCAGCCACCAGCCGATCGGCCGGTCCCAGCGGGCCAGCCGTCCGTAGGGCTTCAACCAGTCCGGAGCGAGCCGATCGAGCCAATGGCGGGAGACGGAATCCGGGAGCGCTCCGCCCTGTGCGGCATTGTCTGTCATGACGTTTGCTCACCGAAAGTGGGAGAGAAGGTCAAGCCCCTTTAAGAATGGGCTGCTGCGGCTTATCACCCCGACCTATAAGGCGCGAGGGGTTTAGCGCTTCAGGAGGCTTGAAACGTGCGGGTTTTGTTGATCGGAGGAGGCGGCCGCGAGCATGCGCTCGCCGGAGCGCTGGCGGCTTCGCCGCGCTTGAGCAAATTGTTTGCCGCGCCGGGGAATGCCGGCATCGCGAATGTGGCGGACTGCGTCCCACTTGATTCTTCAGACAACCGCGCCGTCGTCGATTTCTGCCGCAAGGAAGCGATCGACCTCGTCGTGGTCGGTCCGGAAGGCCCGCTCGTGGCAGGCCTCGTCGATCGGCTCAAGGAGGCGAAGATCCGCGCCTTCGGGCCGAGTGCAGCGGCAGCACAGCTCGAGGGCTCGAAGGTCTTCACCAAGGCCTTGTGTGCACAGGAGAATATCCCGACCGCCGGCTACGAGGCCTTCAGCGACCGCAAGAGCGCGCTCGCCTATGTCGAAAAACACGTCATGCCCGTCGTAGTGAAGGCCGATGGCCTCGCCGCCGGCAAGGGCGTCACCATCGCCACGACGCCGGAAGACGCGCGCAAGGCGGTGGAAGCGGTCTTTCTGGAGGACGGCGCCCAGGTCGTCATCGAAGAGCATCTCGTCGGGGAAGAGGCGAGCTTCTTCGTCTTGTGCGACGGCAAGACGGCACGTCCGCTGACGACGGCACAGGATTTCAAGCGCGCCTATGACGGCGACGAGGGCCCCAATACCGGCGGCATGGGCGCCTATTCGCCCGCCCCCGTCATGGATGTCGCCACCCAGGCGCGGACGATGCGGGAGATCATCGAGCCGACACTTGCCGCGATGGCGAAGCGAGACATGCCGTTCTGCGGCGTTCTCTATGCCGGGCTGATGATCACAGCCGACGGCCCGAAACTCATCGAATACAATGTCCGCTTCGGAGATCCGGAATGCCAGGTTCTGATGATGCGGCTTGAAAGCGATCTCCTGGCGCTTCTCGATGCGGCAGTCGCCGGCACGCTCGACCGCACCTCCATCGCCTGGCGCAAAGAGCCGGCACTCACTGTCGTCATGGCCGCCAAGGGTTATCCCGGCCCTTACGAGAAGGGCAGCATCATCAAGGGGCTGGAGGACGCCGCGGCGATCGAAGGAGCAACCGTCTTTCACGCCGGCACACGTCGCGTCGATGACGACATTCTTGCCGCCGGCGGGCGCGTCCTCAATGTCGGCGCAATTGGGGCCGATCTCACTGAGGCGCGCAAGAGGGCCTATGAAGCCGTCGGCCGCATCGACTGGCCCGAAGGCTTCTGCCGTTCCGACATCGGAGAGGCAGCGAGCCGCCGGGGCTGAACGCGCTTTCAGGTGCTCTTCAGGCGCACCAAATAACAAGACGTCATGATGGCTTTGCAGGCCGCAGGACCAAAAGCGGCACCAAAACAGCTGTCGCGCGTTGGTTGTAAAACCTTCATGCAGCGCCTCTACGGTTCACGAAGACGATAACTTCCTCACGAACCGTTGGAGCGAAAAAGAGACCGGGGAGGAGAGGCAGGCGGGAGGCCGATGCGGGCGAGAAGGCCCGGGAGCTAAAGGATGAGCTTGAATCACGATATCGGTCTGGCGCTCGGCGGGGGCGGCGCCCGCGGAATGGCGCATATTCTCGTCTGCGAAGTCTTCGACGAGCTCGGGCTGAAGCCCGCTTTGATCGCAGGCACCTCGATCGGCGCCATCATCGGCGCGGGTTATGCGAGCGGCCTGTCCGGTCGGGAGATGCGCGAGCGGGCGATCGAATTCTTCGGCCAGAGACGAGAGCTCTATTCCCGCCTGTGGCAGACGCGTCCGATCGGCTTCGGCGACATCCTCCGCGGCCGTCTGTTGCAGGCGCAGTTCGATACGCTGCGGGTGCTGGAGAACTTCGTGCCCGGCATCGAAGTGGTGCCGGAAACCTTCGAAGAGCTGAAGATCCCGCTCAAGGTCGTCTCCTGCGACTTCTACGGCTGGTGCGAGACGGTGATGGAGACGGGCGAACTCCGGCCGGCAATCGCCGCCTCGATCGCCATTCCCTCCGTCTTCAAGCCCGTGTCGATCAACGGGCGCATCCAGATCGACGGCGGCGCCGTCAATCCGCTGCCCATAGATCTCTGTCTCGACAAATCCCTGATCGTGGCCTCCGACGTGGCCGGCGGGCCGAACGGCGACCCGGACAAGGTTCCGGGGCTGCTGGAGACGATCATCGGCGCCGCCCAGATCTCCATGCAGTCGGTGCAGGCGGAAAAGCTGAAGCGGCGGCGGCCGGACATCCTGTTCAGGCCGGAAATCAATGGCTTCTTCATCCTCGACTTCCTGAAGAGCGAGCAGATCATCTCGCTCAACGAGCCGCTCAAGGACGATTTGAAGCGGCGCCTCGAACACATCATCGATTCGCCCTTCGAGCGCAGCGATGCTCCCGCCGCTTCCAAGCTCAAGGCGGAGATCGGCCTGGCGCATTAACGCACTAAGACCCGCGCCGGTCTTTGAAAAAGCTCCGCAAAAGCTCGGAGGCCGCGCCCTCCGCGATGCCGGAATAGACCTCGGGCGCATGATGGCAGGTCGGCGCAGAGAAGAAGCGCACACCGTTGTCGACCGCGCCGCCCTTCACATCCTCCGCGGCATAATAGAGCCGTCGAATGCGCGCGAAGCTGATCGCCGCCGCACACATGGTGCAGGGCTCAAGCGTCACATAGAGGTCGCAGCCCGTCAGCCTTTCGGAGTTCAGCGTCGCGGCACCGGCGCGAAGAACCAGCATTTCCGCGTGCGCACTCGGATCCCGGTCGGCGAGCGTGCGGTTGCCGGCGCGCGCGATGATCTCGCCGTTTCGCACCAGCACCGCACCAACGGGCACCTCACCACGTGCGGCGGCCGCTTCCGCCTCTGCGAGCGCTTCTGTCATAAAGGGGCTTCGTCTCATCTCGCCTGGTCGCGACGCCTCTGCTAGAGCTTGCCGCATGAGTGGGCAGAAAACCTCAGAAGCGCAAGACGGGCCGGACAAGGGCGAGCGCATCGCGAAAGTGATGGCGCGCGCCGGGCTATGCTCGCGCCGCGAAGCAGAAAGCTGGATTGCGGCAGGCCGCGTCAGCCTCAACGGCCGGGTCTTGACGACACCAGCCATCACAGTCACCGAGCGCGACAAGATCGTCGTCGACGGCCAGCCGCTGCAGGCGCGCGAAAGAAGCCGTCTTTTTCTCTATCACAAGCCGAAAGGCCTCGTGTGCACGCAGCGCGATCCGGAAGGGCGGCCGACGGTCTTCGCCGCCCTGCCGCCCGATCTGCCGCGGGTGATGAGCGTCGGCCGGCTCGACATCAACACCGAAGGTCTTCTCCTTCTCACCAACGATGGCGGGCTGGCGCGTGTGCTGGAGCTCCCGTCGACCGGCTGGCTGAGACGCTACCGGGTGCGGGCGCATGGCCGCATCGACCAGGAGACGCTCGATCGGCTGAAGCGCGGCATCGCCGTCGGCGGCATGCTCTACGGGCCGATCGATGCCGTCCTGGAACGACAGCAGGGCGACAATGTCTGGCTTCTCCTCGGACTTCGCGAGGGCAAGAACCGCGAGGTGAAGCGGGTGCTCGAACATCTCGGCCTCGTCGTGAACCGCCTCATCCGCGTCTCCTACGGTCCGTTCCAGCTCGGCGATCTGCCGGTCGGCACCGTCAAGGAAGTGCCAGGGCGGACGTTGCGCGACCAGCTCGGCGAGCGTCTGGCTGAGGCCTCCGGGGCGGATTTCACCGCCCCTCCCCGCCCGACAAACCCAGCGGGCGACAAGTCGCAGGCGGGCGGCAAGGACGGCGCGCCCGCGGGCCGCAAAGGCGGCCGACGCGGCGCCGGGCCTTCAGCGGGCCCTGATCAGGCCCCGCGTCGAGGCGCGGCCAAGTCCGGCAGAGGCGCGAGCGAGAGCGAAGCGCGGTCACCGCGCTCCTCCGGCGCCAAAACTCCATATCCCGAGCGGCAGGCCACGTCCGGCGAGCGCGCCGTCACCGGCCGCAGCGACAAGAAAAGCCGGGACCGGAAAGGCGACGACAAGAGAGCGCCAGAGAAAACCTTCGGCAAGGGCCGGCCCAACACCGCCAAGTCTGGCAACGCAAGGCCCGGAAACATGGGGGCCGGAAACGGGGGGGCCGGAAACGGGGGGGCCGGACGCGCCGGGCCTGCCGACGCGAAGACCGGCGACAGGAAGGGCGGCCATGCGCATCGTCGGCGGAAGCCTTAAGGGGCGGCCGCTCGCGGCGCCGAAAACCCAGGCTGTGCGGCCGACGACGGATCGCCTGCGCGAGAGCCTGTTCTCCATCCTGGAGCATCGCCACGGACTGCCGGCGAAGGGCAGCCGCGTCCTCGACCTTTTTGCCGGCACGGGCGCACTCGGGCTCGAGGCGATTTCCCGCGGCGCCGGCTACGCGCTTTTCGTCGAACAGGGCGTGGAAGGCCGCAGCCTCATTCGCAAGAATATCGAGACCTTGGCGCTGACCGGTGCGACCCGCATCTTCCGCCGCGATGCGACGAGGCTCGGCGTCGTCGGCACGATGGCGCCCTTCGACCTCGTCTTCTGCGATCCACCCTACGGCAAGGGGCTCGGCGAACAGGCGCTTGAAGCAGCCCTTGCGGGCGGCTGGCTGAAGCCCGATGCGCTCATCGTGCTCGAAGAAAGCGACCGGGCGGAGATTTCCCTGCCGGAGGGTTTTGCGCTCGTCGACAAGCGCGAGAGCAGCGACACGCAGCTCATTTTCCTGCAGGCGGCAGACGCACCCGAGAGCGTTCCGACCTCCAGCTGAACGGCGCTCTCAGCGCCGGCCGAACAGCCGCTCGATATCGGAGAGCTTCAGAGCCACATAAGTCGGCCGGCCATGGTTGCACTGGCCGGAATTGGGCGTCTTTTCCATCTGGCGCAGAAGCGCGTTCATCTCGTCGGGCTTCATCCGCCGGCCAGATCTGACCGAGCCGTGACACGCCATGGTGGCGGCGACATGGTCGAGCTTTTCGCGCAGGCGCGTCGACGCATCGAATTCGGCCAGATCGTCGGCGATATCGCGCACGAGCGATGCCGCATCGACCTCGCCCAGGAGCGCCGGCGTTTCGGTGACGGAGATCGCGCCCGGCCCGAACGGCTCCACCACCAGGCCGAGCTCGGCAAGCTCATCGGCACGGGCGGCGAGCCGCTCCACATCCTCATGCGGCAGATCGACGATTTCAGGGATGAGCAGCATCTGCCGCGGGACCTGGCGCCCGCCGAGTGCCTCTTTCAAACGCTCATAGACGATGCGCTCGTGGGCGGCGTGCTGGTCGACGATGACGAGACCGTCTTCCGTCTGGGTAACAATGTAATTCTCGTGGATCTGCGCCCGCGCGGCTCCGAGCGGATAGGACACGGCCTCGCCCGTCTCGACCTGCCGGAATTCCGCGCTCGGACGGTCATCGACGAAGGCGGCTTGTGTCCCTTCGCCAAAGCCCGAGGTGAAGGTCGCGGGCTGCTCGGCCTCGCCCATCGCGAAAGTCGGCGAAGCGGCCTCAGCCTCGCCCCTCGGATCCGGCGCGGCCCAGCCCTGCCAGCCGGCGGGAGCACTCGGCGCATAGCCGAACGGACGCTGTGCGCCGCCCGACCAGCCTTGCGGCCGCGCCGACGAGCGGCGCAGCGCTTCAAGCGTCTCCACCCCGCCGGTCGAAGCGGCACGGAAGCCGTGCTCGGCCAGAGCCTCGCGCACGGCGCGGATGATGAGACCCCGGACGAGACCTGAATCGCGGAAGCGCACCTCAGCCTTCGCGGGATGCACGTTGACGTCGAGATCTTCCGGAGACAGCTCCAGGAAGAGCGCCAGAACCGCATGCCGGTCGCGCGCGAGAACGTCGGCATAAGCGGCACGGATTGCACCGGCGAGCAGCCGGTCGCGCAGAGAGCGGCCGTTGACGACGACGAATTGCGACAGGGAATTGGCGCGGTTGTAGGTCGGCAGGGCGATGAAGCCCGACAGGCGCACACCCTCCTTTTCGGCCGCGACCGGGACGGCGTTGTCGGCGAATTCCTCGCCCAGAATATCGCCGAGCCGCGGCAGCAGCGATTTGCGCGGCGCCCAGTCGAGCGTCTTGCGGTCCCCGCCCGCGAGCGTGAAACGAATGTCGGGATGGGCGAGCGCGATACGGCGCAGCTGATCTGTGACGGCCGAGGTCTCCGCGCGGTCGGAGCGCAGGAATTTCAGCCGCGCGGGTGTCGCGAAAAAGAGCTCGCGCACCTCAACCTGCGTCCCCGCCGCACGGGCCGCCGGCACCGGCTCGGCCTTGCGGCCACCGTCGACGAGGATCGACCAGCCATGCTCCTCGCTCTTGTGCCGGCTTTCGAGCGAGAGCCTTGCAACAGAGCCGATCGAGGCGAGCGCTTCGCCGCGGAAACCGAGCGAGGTGATGTGGGCGAGGTCGTCGTCCGGCAGCTTCGAGGTGCAATGGCGGTCGACTGCGGCGACGAGATCGTCGCGGCACATCCCCTCGCCGTCGTCGGTGACGCGGATGAGGCTCTTGCCGCCGGCGCTCGTCACAACCTCGACGGCCCGCGCACCGGCGTCGATGGCGTTCTCTACGAGCTCTTTGACGACGCTCGCAGGACGCTCGATCACCTCGCCGGCGGCGATGCGGTTGACGATATGCTCAGGAAGAGCGCGAACGGCCAAGATCTGTTTCCGCTTTCGAATCCAAAGCGAGTCTGACGAAGGCCGTCCGGTTTGAAAAGGCGGCTGAGGCCGGAATGGCGCTACTTGAACATCCGGGTGAAGAAGTTGCCCTTCTTCTTTCCGCCCGTCGCCTCCGGATCGACCGGGGCGGTCTCGGCGGGCTCGCGATAGGCCTCGGGCGGATCCGTCAGATAGCGCCGCTCGGTGATGCCGACGCCTTTGGCCTCGGCCATCTTTTCCTTGACGTCCTTGGCGGCCTGCCGGTTGCGAACGAGATCGTATTTGACGCCGATCTCGGCATCGTCTTCGCGCTCACCCGGCTGACGCTTGCGGGCCATCCCGCTCAACGGCTTCAGGCTCGACACATATTCCGGAGACATGTCGTCCCGGGCGATATTGTTGTCGGGATCGGCCGGGTTGAGGGCAACCGCGGAGGCATTGGGCTGCGGGCCCGTCGGCCAATTCGCTGTACGCACCCCGGCCTCGGGCTCGGGTGGCCGCAACTCGGCGCTCGGCGGCATGACGAGCGGCGAGCGCGGCCGATAATCGATCGGCTTCTTGTCCTTGCCGCCAAGGTTGCCGACGGCAGCCACTTCGGAAAAGATCGCCATTTCGGGCGCCTCGCCGGTGCCGTAGGTCCTGCCCGGACAGCCGCCCAGCAGCATCGCGCCCATTGCCAGGGCGATGGATGCCGGCACGAGCCGCTTTGCGGTTTCCGCCGCTGAATTCGCCATCAACTCTACCCCTTGCCCCATCGCTCGACAGGAATCTTTGCCGGCCAAGATGGACGCGGCTTATAGCATAAGGCCCCTATCCGTCGACAGGAGCCCGCCTTTCACGTTTGTTTGGCATTTTCAGGGCGCTCGGTCGCCCATGCGAGAAGCATGCCGATCACCCCCGCGACGATCCACACATCGGCGAGGTTGAAGACGTACCATTGAAAACTGCCGATATGGAACAGGAAGAAATCGGCCACCGCACCGAAGCGCAGGCGGTCGATGACGTTGCCGATCGCCCCACCGATGATGAGGCCCACGGAAATCGCGGACAGAAACCGATCGAGTTTCGTCAGCCAGTAGAAAAACACCGCCGCCCCGATCAATCCGACACCGACGAGCAGCCAGCGTCCGATGTCGCTTTCCTGCGTGAAGAGGCCGTAGCTGACGCCGCGGTTCCAGACGAGGATGAGATCGAGGAACGGCGTCAGCGCCACGCGCCCCTTCTCGGCAATCGCATAGGGCCCGAGCATGAAAGCCTTGTGCGCCTGATCGAGAATGGCCGCGAGCACGGCAACAAGAACGCCGAAGCGGAAGGGCGTCATGCGGCCTTCCTTCCAGCAACCGGGCCTTCGGCAACCGGGTTTTCGGCGGCGACCGGAACCCCAAGTCCCGTCGCCGCCAAAGTGATCGGCTGTGCCAGCGTCACGCGGCCTGTGCCTTTTCCCATTCGCGCATCGCGGCCGCATCGCGCGGCGTGATGTCGGGATATTCGGGATCGGCGCCGACCTCCGGCGTGATCTTCCAGGAGCGGGCGCATTTGCGCCCTTCCGCCTTCGCCGGGACGACGGCGACACCCGGGATATCGGCGAGCCGGAAGGCTTCCGCCGGCCCGTCTCCGAGTTCCAGGACGGCTCCCGAGGTGATGGCGATCTCGGCGAGATCGATCTCCTTCAAGATCGCAAGCAGCTCTTCGTCGGCGACATGGACGATCGGCGCCGCCTCCAGAGACGAGCCGATACGCTTCTCGCGCCGCTCCACTTCGAGCGCGCCCATGACGACGCGACGCACCGTCCAGATCCGCTCCCAGCGCTCTTCGAGCGCCTCGTTGCGCCATTGGGCCGGGATCTGCGGGAAGAGTTCGAGATGGACACAGGCATCCTCGCCGAAGCGGGCCATCCAGGCCTCCTCCGCCGTGAACGGCAGCAGCGGCGCCAGCCATTTGACGAGCGCATCGAAGAGCCGGTCGATGACCGTCAGCGCCGCGCGGCGGCGGAGTGACGACGCCGGATCGCAATAGAGCGCATCCTTGCGGATATCGAAATATTCCGACGACAGGTCGATGGTCATGAAGTTGAAGATGGCGAAGAAGGCGCGCTTGAAGTCGAAGACCTCGTAGGCGCTCGTCACCGTCTTCTCCAGACGCACGAGCTCCGACAGGATGAGCCGCTCCAGCTCCGGCATGTCGGCGGGTTCAACCCGCTCCTCCGGGCGGAAATGGGCGAGCGAGCCCAGCATCCAGCGGATGGTGTTGCGCAGCTTGCGGTAGGAATCGGCGTTCGTCTTCAGGATTTCCGGACCGATCCTCAAATCCTCCGAATAATCCGAGGAGACGACCCACAGGCGCAGAATGTCGGCGCCCGATTGCTCGATCACCTGCTGCGGCGTCACCTGATTGCCGAGAGACTTCGACATTTTGCGGCCGTCCTCGGCCATGACGAAGCCATGCGTCACCACGGCGTCGTAGGGCGCACGGCCATTGGTGCCGCAGCTCTCCAGGAGCGAGGAATGGAACCAGCCGCGATGCTGGTCGGAGCCTTCGAGATAGACATCTGCCGGCCATTTGAGATCCGCCCGCTTGCGCAGGACGAACGCATGGGTGGAGCCGGAATCGAACCACACGTCGAGGATGTCGTCGACCTTCTCCCAGGCCTCCGCATCCTCCACCAGGCCGTCGAGGAAGCGTGCTTTTGCGCCTTCCTTGAACCAGGCGTCGGCCCCTTCCTCGCGGAAGACGGAGACGATGCGGGCATCGACCTCGTCGTTGCGCAACAGGGCACCCGTCTCCTTGTTCACGAAGACGGCGATCGGCACGCCCCAGGCGCGCTGACGCGACAGGACCCAGTCCGGGCGATGCTCGATCATGCCCTTGAGGCGGTTCTTGCCGGCGGCCGGATAGAAGCGCGTCGCCTCGATCGCCTCGAGAGCGCGCGCACGCAACGTTTCGCTGCCTTCGATCGGCTCGTCCATATAGACGAACCATTGCGGCGTGTTGCGGAAGATGACCGGCTTCTTGGAGCGCCAGGAATGCGGATATTGGTGCTTCAGTCGGCCGCGGGCGAGAAGCCGCCCCGCCTTCACGAGTGCCTCGATGACAACCTTGTTGGCGTCGCCCTTCTTGCCCTTGTCGTCGATGACGCGCACGCCTTCGAAACCCGGCGCATCGGGTGTGAAGGCGCCGTTCTCGTCGACCGTATAGGGGATCGTGGTGTCGATGCCCTCGCGGCGGAGCTCGCTCGCCTTTTCCATCCACACGTCGAAGTCTTCGCGGCCGTGACCGGGGGCGGTGTGGACGAAGCCCGTACCCGTATCCTCCGTCACATGCTCGCCGGCCATCATCGGCACGTCGAACTGATAGCCGCCGAGGCCGGAATCGCGGAACGGATGGGCGCAGCGCGCGATCGACGCCGGGTCGACATCGCCGCGGCGCTCATAGGCCTCGACGCGCGCATTCTTGAAGACGTCGGCCGCCAGAACGTCGGCCAGCACCAGGCGGTCGCCGACCTTCGCCCAGTTCTCTTCCGGCGCCTGCGTCACCTCATAGAGGCCGTAAGAGATGCGCGGCGAATAGGCGACGGCACGGTTGCCGGGCATCGTCCAGGGCGTCGTCGTCCAGATGACGACGGAAGCGCCGGCAAGCGGCCCGTCCCCAAGCACTGGGAACTTCACCCAGATCGTGTCGGATTCGTAATCGTGATACTCGACCTCGGCCTCGGCGAGCGCCGTCTTCTCCACAACCGACCACATCACCGGCTTGGAGCCACGGTAAAGCTGACCGGAGCCGGCGAACTTCAGCAATTCCTCGGCGATGACCGCCTCGGCATCGAAGCTCATCGTCAGATACGGATCCTTGAAGTCGCCGATGACGCCGAGCCGCTGAAACTCCTCGGACTGGACGCCGACCCAGTGGGTGGCGAAGTCGCGGCACATCCGGCGCAATTCGACTTTGTCGACGGAATCCTTCGACTGGCCCTTGGCGCGCAGGTTTTCCTCGACCTTCCACTCGATCGGCAGGCCGTGGCAGTCCCAGCCGGGCACGTAATTGGCGTCGAAGCCCATCATCTGGCGCGAGCGCACGATGACGTCCTTCAGGATCTTGTTGAGACCCGTGCCGATATGGATGTTGCCGTTGGCGTAGGGAGGGCCGTCATGCAGGACGTATTTCTCCCGCCCCGAGGCCTCCTCGCGCTGGCGCTTATAGAGATCCATCTTCTCCCAGCGCGCGAGGATTTCCGGCTCCTTCTTGGGGAGGCCGGCGCGCATGGGGAAGTCGGTCTTCGGCAGAAACAGGGTCTTCGAATAATCTCGCTCCGCCTCGTTCGCGGCGGCTTTTTGGTCGCTCATCGTCATATCCTGAGCTCAGAATTCTATGAAAAAGCGCGTCGATCGAATGCGATCGCGGCCCGGCAATGCGCTTCCCGACCTCTCAGACAGAGGCCGGGCGGCTAATTCGCAGAAGGGCTATGATCTCGGCTCGCATGGGGCGGCTTGTAACCGAGAGCCGCGGCGATGAAAAGCCGCTGGCGCAGCCCGTGCGCGACAGTGGAAGAACGAGAGGCGGAGACGCTTGCGCCGGAGCGGGAGTTCACTTCCTTTCCAGGCCCGCCGCTTCATCGGCATGGCCGGACAGCATCGCGGCGGCTCCCGCCATGGCATTGCGAAACGCATCGTCGAAGCTCACGCCAGCGACCTGCCAGTCGGCCGTCGCGCCCTCGGCAGTTTGGAGATGCCACTTGGCCTTCCAGCCGAGCGCCGTCGCGTCCCAGGCGATCGACCCGCCAAGGGCGACCTCCGTCTCGAGCGCGCTCGCAAACGGGCGGAGATCTTCCATCTCGCCCTCCCCCGAAGGCACGGAGACAGCGTCCTTTTCCTCCAGGATGGATTGCGCGGGCAGAACGATCGCAAGCCCGTATTGGTGCGCCGCAGCTTCCAGCGCGTCCTTCTGATCGATGCCTCGCTTGCCGTCGCGCGTCAGAAGATACCGCCGGCCTTCGGTAAGAACCGCGACCAGAACAGCAAGCGTCGGCCGGTCAAGCCAGGCTTCATAGCCAAGGCCGTTGAGCGCGGCGTCGATCTTCGCCGCATCGAAGCTGACCGTGAGATCATAGGGGCGGTCGCGCGAGCCCTGCTCGTCGTGATGCGGGATTCCTTCCATGCGGTCGTGATAGCGGTAGGCACGGACGAAGGAGGGCGCTGTGGCGAGGAGTTCTGGAACGCGAGGATCGCCGCGCGCGATGGGCGCGCCGGAGACTTTGACGAGAACCTTCAGAAGGCACTCCTCGAACGCCGGAAGCCGCGTCTCCTCGCGCTCCCCGGTGACGATCGTTTGCGCCTCGTAGAGATCCGGATCGCTCGAGGGACCGGCGTCCGCGGGACCGGCGCCGACGGCCAGCGGAGCCAGAAGGAGCGAAGCGGTCACGAGGACCAAATGCCAGAAACGCATCATCAAACCTCCGCAGCGGCAGACATATGAGCGGTTCACCATAAGGACCGCCCAGCCGATTGCGAGGATTATGACGCGTCGAAGATACGCTGAAGGGAAACGTGCTCAGCGAATAGGGGTCAGGCGAGCCCGAGAGCTTCAGCTTCCCCCTCGATGCGCGGCCAGTCCGCGGCGATGCGGCGATCGAAATCAGCGAGGGGGTGGTTTGCCAAAATCCTGCGCGCGGTCGACGCGTCCTCGTTCATCTGCGCCACCAGAGCCTCGATGGAATCGAAGCGCTCCTCGGCGCGGATCCAATCGACGAGCGAGACGAGGCCCATCTCGCCATAGAGATCGCCTTCGAAATCGAACAGGAACGTCTCGAGCTTGGGGGCGCCGTCGTCGAAGGTCGGGCGGCGGCCGAAACTCGCGACGCCATCATGCACCCGACCGTCCGGCCGGGTGTAGCGCACCGCATAGATGCCCTGACGCAGATCGCAGGAGGTCGGCAGGACCATATTGGCTGTCGGAAAGCCCAGATCGCGGCCACGCCGGTCGCCGTGGACGACTTTCGCCGCCACCGACCAGGTCCAGCCCAGAAGCTGACGCGCCTCCTCGACCCGACCTTCCTCGAGAGCTGCGCGGATTCGGCTCGATGAGACGGCCCCTTCTTCATCGCCGTGCTTGTCGACGACGGTCACGCCGAAAGAGGAAAGCACACCCTGACGCTGCAGGAATTCCGGCGTGCCCTGGCGACGATGGCCGAAATGGAAATCATAGCCGGTGACGGCATGGCGCAGCTGAAGCTTCTCGATGAGGAAGCGACGCACGAAATCTTCCGCCGAGGTTTCGGCGAAGGCCGCATCGAAATGCGCGACGACGACACCGTTGAGGCCGAGGGCGGAGGCGACACTTGCCCGCATCACAGGCTCCGTCAGACGGAAGAGCGGCTTGTCGGGCGCGAAGAAGGAGCGCGGATGCGGCTCGAAGGTGAGAAGGATGCAGGGCGCGCCGAGATGCTCCGCTTCCGCCTGGGCGGCTGCGAGCACGGCCTGGTGACCGCGATGCATGCCGTCGAAATTGCCGATCGCGACGACGGCATTTCGCCATTCGTCTGGCAGGCAATCGAAGGTCGCAATGGAAACGGGCGAAGACGGCATCGGACGAGAGATCAGCGGAGAGGATCGGACGAAGTCGCGCCTGCACCGCCGGCGGACCAGACGAGGCGCGGCAGGAACGCCACGACATGGCGCTCTTCCTCGATGAGGCGGCTGCGCACCTTGTCGAGATCCGGCTTTTCGGGATGGCCGAATTCATGGGCATGAATGCCGGCCGTCACCATCAGGCAGTCGATGCCCGCCTGGTTGGCTCCGCGGATATCGGTGTTGAAGGCGTCGCCGATCGCCAGAACTTTTTCGCGGGACGGATGGCCGAGGGTCGCCAAGGCCGCATCGTACATCGGCGCAAAGGGCTTGCCGACGAGGATCACCTCGCAGCCGAGTTCTTCATAAAGCTCGGCGAGCGCACCGGCGCACCAGACGAGGGTGCCGCCGCGTTCAACAACGACGTCGGGATTGGCGCAGACCATCGGAATGCCACGCCCGGCAAGTCTTTCCAGGAGCGGGCGATAATCGTCGGGCGTTTCGACGTCGTCTTCCGACAGGCCCGTGCAGCTGATGGCGACCGCCTCGTCGGGGCCCACCAAGGTCACGTCGAGCCCGTCATAGAGCGACAGATCCCGGTCGGGACCGATATGGCAGATGCCGCCCTTCTTGGCGTATCCGGAGATCGCCTGGCGGGTCACGTCGCCGGAGGTGACGATCGCGTCATAGGCGTCATCGGGGCAGCCGAGCGCCAGAAGCTGCTCGCGGACCGGACCGTTCGGACGCGGCGCATTGGTGATGAGCGCCACGCGTCCGCCCTTCTCGCGGAAACGGCACAGCGCCTCCACGGCGCCGGGATGTGCGGCGACACCGTTATGGATGACGCCCCAGACGTCGCACAAGATCGCCTCGTAATCGCCGGCGATCTCAGCCAGACCTGATATCTCTTCCGCTTGCATGAGCCCATTTATGCTGGGACCGGAAAACCGGCACGAGCCGCGGGTAAAGGCTTGCGCGCAGAACGTCAATTGGCCGGTCCGCCAACATGTGGCCAACATGAAGAGATGTTCATTGGGCATCATCTCTGCCGCCCTATATGTGCGGCTATGTCCAGCACCTAAACCGCAGCCGGTTGCGAGAGACTCCAAATCGGAGACTTCACCTTGAAGCATTTCCCGTTCAAAGTGCCGACCCTAGTCGGAGCGTTCATGGTCAGCCTTATCCTTTCCCCAGCCCTCGATCGGGCCCCTGCTTATGCAGAAGATGCGACACCCGACGAGGTGCAGAGCACCCCACAAGTCGCACGCATCGCCCCCAATGCCGAACATTTCACGCTCAAGAACGGCATGGACGTGGTGGTCATTCCCGACAAGCGCGCCCCCGTCGTCACGCATATGGTCTGGTACCGCGTCGGTTCCGCCGACGAGCGGCCCGGTCAGTCGGGCAACGCGCATTTCCTCGAACACCTCATGTTCAAAGGAACGAAGAAGCACCCGGAGGGTGAGTTCTCCACCTATGTGTCGAAGATCGGCGGTGAGGAGAACGCCTTCACCAGCAACGATTACACCGCCTATTACCAGCGCGTCTCGAAGGACCACCTCAAGGACGTGATGGAGCTCGAAGCGGACCGGATGAGCAATCTCGTCCTCACCGACGAGGTCGTCGCACCGGAACGCGACGTCATCCTGGAAGAGCGGCGCATGCGGGTCGACAACGATCCTGGCTCTCTCATGAACGAAGCGCTCAACCGGATCTTCTATCTCAATCATCCCTATGGTCGGCCGACGATCGGCTGGGAGAACGAGATCAAGGCGCTCAACGCTAAGACCGCGCTCGATTTCTACCATGAGTTCTATACGCCTTCGAATGCGATCCTGGTCGTCGCCGGCGACGTCACGCCGGACGAGGTGAAGGAGCTCGCCGAGGAAACCTACGGTCAGATTGAATCAAAGCCCGACAGCGCGCGGCCCGCGCGTCCGGCCGAGCCGCCCTCGCCCGGTCCGCGCACCATCACCGTGCGCGACGAGAAGGTGCGCGAGCCCAATCTGATGCAGTTTTATGCCGTTCCCTCGGCTGTCACCGCCAAGCCCGGCGAGGCCGAAGCGCTTTCGGTTCTCGCCGACATTCTCGGCACCGGTGCGACGAGCCGTTTTTATGACGAGCTCGTGCGCGACAACGGACCCGCGACCTATGCCGGGGCCTATTACAGCCCCACGGCGGTCGACGATTCCCGCCTGATCGTCGTCGGCATCCCGCGCGACGGTGTCGATCTGGAGACGCTGCAGGCCGATATGGAGGCCTCCATCCGCAAGCTCGCCGAAGAAGGCGTCAGCGATGAGGAATTGACACGGGCGAAGAACTCCGTCGTCGCCGATGCCGTCTATTCGCAGGACAGCCAGCAATCGCTCGCCCGCATCGTCGGTTCGGCACTCGCGGTCGGTCGCACGCTTGAAGACGTTCAGACCTGGCCGGCGCGCATCCAGAAAGTGACGGCAAAGGACGTGCAGGAGGTGGCGCAGCGCTATCTCGATCCCGAGAAAGCCGCGACCGGCTATCTCAAACCGGCCCTCGACCATCAGGCCGACATGTCTGAGGCTCCCGGCAACATGCCCGCCGCCTCACCCGCGCCGGAGACCGCCGATCCGGCCGCAGCGATGGAGCAGAACTGATGCTGCGCACCCTCTCGCTTGCCTTATCCTTCGGAGCCATAATGAGCCTTGCCGTTGCCATGCCGAGCCGCGCCCGCGCGATCGAAATCCAGGAAGTGACCTCGCCCAAGGGGATCACGGCCTGGCTCGTCGAAGATGACACGGTGCCGATCGTGAACATGCAATTCGCCTTCCGCGGCGGCTCGGTGCAGGACCCGGAGAACAAATCCGGTCTCGCCAATCTCGCCTCGGGGCTTCTCGACGAAGGCGCGGGCGACCTCGATTCCAAGGCGTTCCAGACGCGCCTCGACAATCTCAACATCAAGCTCTCCTTCGACACCGGCCGCGACGCTTTTTACGGGAGTATGAAGACGCTTGCCGCCAATGCCGACGAGGCTTTCAATCTGACGAAACTCGCCTTGACCGAGCCGCGCTTCGACGACGAGCCGGTCGCCCGCATCAAAGCGCAGATCCTGTCGAAGCTCAGAAGCGACGAGACCGATCCGAATGAGCTCGCCCGTCGCGCCTGGGCGAAGACCTTGTTCGGCGACCATCCCTATGCCCGCACCGGCGATGGGACGGAGGAAAGCGTGGAAGAGCTGACTGGGGCCGACCTCAAGGGCTTCGCCGACAGAAACCTCGCGCGTGATAACCTCGTCGTCGCCGTCGTGGGCGCGATCGATGCGGAAACGCTGAAAGGCCGGCTCGACGAAGTCTTCGGCGATCTGCCGGAGAAAGCCGACCTCAAGCCGATCGCCGACGTCACTGCGGCCGCAGGCAAGACGGCGCATGTCGATCTTCCCGTGCCGCAGACCTCCATCCGCCTCGGCGGCCCCGGCATCAAGCGCGACGATCCGGATTTCATCCCGGCCTATATCGCCGACCACATCCTCGGCGGCGGGACCTTCTCCTCCAGGTTTTACCGCGAAATCCGCGAGGAGCGCGGACTGGCCTATTCGGTCGGAACGAGCCTCGTGCCCTTCGATCATGCGGGCGTCTGGGTGGGAGCTGCCGCGACCCGCGCCGATGCCGCCCAGGAGGCCGTCGATTTGATGGTGAAGGAAGTCAAAGACATGGCGGAGAACGGGCCGACGGACGAGGAGCTCGCCGATGCGAAGTCCTACCTCACCGGCAATTACGCCCTGCGCTTTGATTCCTCCGGCAAGATCGCCAAGCAGCTTCTCGCCATCCAGCTCGACCATCTCGGCATCGATTACGTCGACAAGCGCAACGAGCTCATCAATGCCGTGACGCGCGAGGACGTGCAGCGCGCAGCCAAGCGGGTCTATGGCGAGCCTCCTTCGGTGATCACCGTCGGACCGGCAGCGAGCTGATACTCCTTTCATAACCTCCGCCGGGGCGATCTGGCTTCGCCCCGGCCTCTCCTCCTCCGCCTTTCACCCGCGCCACTCCCCTCCCTTGCCCTGCAAGAGCCCCTCTGCGAATTTCAGCCTCGCAGAGAAAAGGGGGCGTCATGTCTTGGAGAGAGCTCCGTCACAGGGCGGGCTTGATGCTGCTGGCCGCAGCCGTATTTGTGGGAGCGGCCCAGAATGCGGCGCTGGCGCAGGACCCGCGTCTCACCGCTCTCGGCGAGAAAGCCGCCGCAGCGCTTGAAAAGGGCGAGACAGTTGCCGCGCTCGATCTGCTCGAGGAGGCCTCAGACATCGTCTGGCGCGAGGGGCCGCTCGCCTTCCGCAAGGCGCTTGCGGTGAGCTCTGCCGAAGGCTTCGGCGATTATATTCCCCGTCCCGACGACCGCTACCGGCCCGGCGAGACGATGCGCGTCTATGCCGAACCGGTTGCCTTCAGCTACGTGCCGCAGGACGGCGCGTATCGGGTGGCGCTCGATGTCGATCTCACGATCAGCAATCTGACGGGACAGGTGATCGCCGAAGGCTCGAAGGTGTTTGCGGTCAAAACTACCGTGAAGGCGCCGAAGCGCGACTTCAACGTCGTTCTGTCCTGCCCCGTCCCTGCGCTACAGCCCGGCAACTATCGGGCCGAGTTCACGTTTCACGACACGGAGAAGGCCAAGACGGCGGGGTTTTCTATCCCGCTCGAAATCATCGAAACCGACCAGGAGACCCCGCAATGACACCGAAAACAGCGCTCATCGTCGGTGCAGGCCCTGGATTGTCGGCGGCGGTCGCGCGCCGTCTTGCCGAACGCGGCACCAGGATCGCCCTCGCCTCGCGCTCGATGGCGAGCCATGAGGATCTCGCGAAGGAGCTCGACGCACGCGCCTATCGCTGCGACGTCGCCGAGGAAGACCAGGTGGCGGACCTCTTTCAGGCGGTCGAGCGGGATCTCGCGGCGCCCGATTTCGTGCTCTTCAATCCGAGCTATCGCAGCAAGGGGCCGCTCGTCGAGCTCAGGCCTCAGGACGTCGAGACCTCGCTCAAGGTAACGGCTTATGGCGGCTTCCTCGTCGCGCAGCAGGCGGCGAAGCGGATGATCGAGGCCGGCGGCGGCGCCATTTTCTTCACGGGCGCTTCGGCCAGCGTCAAGGGCTTCGCCCAATCGGCGCCCTTCGCCATGGGCAAATTTGCCCTCCGAGGCCTTGCGCAATCCATCGCCCGCGAATTGCAGCCGCAGAACATTCATGTGGCGCATTTCATCATCGACGGCGCCATCCGCACGCCGGGCCGCAGCGAACCCGCAGACAAGCCGCAATCGCTCCTCGATCCGGATGCGATCGCCCGCGCCTATCTCGGCGTCCTCGACCAGGAACGCTCCGCATGGAGCTTCGAGGTGGAGCTACGGCCCTGGCTTGAGAGCTTCTGAATCCGGCTCTCCCGCAGAGGATTCGCTCAGCTCGATTTCGACCTTCTTGGGATCGAAAGCGAGATAATGCGCAATGCGTGAGATGGCGGGATAGGCATTCTCGTAAGACCAGGCGATATCCGGCACGACCATTTTTTCCGTCATGAGCGAGTAATAGCTCGCAGCACCCTTATACGGACAAGTCGTGAGTCTTTCCGAACGCTGCATATGGGTCATGCGGACATTGTGGCGTGGAATATAGATGACGTCCGGGCGGCCCGCCTCAGACGCGACAACTGCCCGGGACGAGCGCGCCAGCAGCAGATCACCGAGGCGAACCCTCACGAGGCCAGAATAGATCGTGAAGACGATCGGATGCTCTTTTTGCGGCATCGGTGTTCCCCCGAGCCGGCTCGTAATCCGTTCAACCGCACAAATTCAAGTAGAATCTTATTCAATTCTGTTTTGATCGAGAAAAATGGCGGGCGATGCACCATTCACCGCCCGCCAAGAGTCGTAAGTTTAGAGTTAGTCCAGAAGCTGAACTCAGGACATTACGCGGAAAGCTTGGTTGCGATCTCGGCCACGTGACGGCCCTGGAAGCGCGCACCTTCCAGCTCGTTGGCGCTCGGCTGACGCGAACCGTCCGCATCGGACAAGGTCGAGGCGCCATAGGGCGAACCGCCGGTGATCTCGTCCATCTTCGTCAGGCCCTGGAACGAATAAGGCAGGCCGACGATGACGAAGCCCTGGTGCAGCAGCATCACCTGCGTGGAGGTGATGGTCGTCTCCTGGCCGCCATGCTGGGTGCCCGTAGACGTAAAGACGGCGCCGACCTTGCCGACGAGCGCACCCGACGCCCACAAGGCGCCGGTCTGGTCCCAGAAATTTTTCATCTGCGAACACATGACACCGTAACGCGTCGGCGTACCGACGATGACCGCGTCGTAGTCTGTGAGTTCGCCGGGTTCGGCGATCGGGTATGGCTGATCCAGAAGATAACCGGACTTTTCCGCGATCTCCTGCGGCACGAGCTCGGGCACACGCTTGACGGTCACGTTGGCGCCGGCGCTCGTGGCGCCCTCGGCAACCGCCTCGGCCATCTGCATCACGTGGCCCCAGCTCGAATAATAAAGCACGAGAATCTTCGCCATATCTCAATCTCCGTTTGGCAATTGCACGGTAGGCCCCTAACTAGGGGGCGACGCTCCTTTCGCCAGACACGATTTCTGGC
Source organism: Afifella aestuarii (assembly GCF_004023665.1). Lineage (NCBI taxonomy): Bacteria > Pseudomonadati > Pseudomonadota > Alphaproteobacteria > Hyphomicrobiales > Afifellaceae > Afifella > Afifella aestuarii. Next base: position 545,492 of record NZ_SAUF01000002.1, on the reverse strand, counting down.
CCGCATAGCGCCTCTGCGTCGCGCGCGATCTGGCCCACATCCGCACCGGATGTGCGCCGGATTTGAGGCAAAAGGCTTTCGCACTTCGATGCGTTCTCGCCAGTTGACAAGCCCGAGGCCAGCACCTATCTCCCGCTCGCTTAGCACTCACTCGTAGAGAGTGCTAACAACAGCAAATCCCCTCATTGGGCGCAGCGCGCCCGCATAAAGGACGCGAGGAAGAAACATGAAGTTCCGCCCTCTGCATGACCGTGTTGTGGTCCGCCGGCTTGAGTCTGAAGAAAAGACCAAGGGTGGCATCATCATTCCGGACACCGCCAAGGAAAAGCCGCAGGAAGGCGAAGTCATCGCCGTCGGCCCTGGCGCGCGTGACGATAACGGCCAGGTGCAGGCCCTCGACGTGAAGGTCGGCGACCGGATCCTGTTCGGTAAGTGGTCCGGCACGGAAGTCAAAATCGATGGCGAAGATCTCCTCATCATGAAGGAGTCCGACATTATGGGCGTCATCGACAGCGAGAGTGTGGCGCAGGCGGCCTAATCGCCGATCGCGCTTTCTAATTTCCCGCAATTCAAAAAACAGAGGTTCGCAATATGGCAGCCAAGGACGTGAAATTCTCCGCTGATGCGCGTGAGAAAATGCTGCGTGGCGTCGATATTCTCGCCAACGCCGTGCGCGTAACGCTCGGCCCGAAGGGCCGCAATGTGGTGATCGAGAAGTCGTTCGGCGCTCCGCGCATCACCAAGGACGGCGTTACCGTCGCCAAGGAAATCGAGCTTGACGACAAGTTCGAGAACATGGGCGCGCAGATGGTGCGCGAAGTCGCTTCGAAGACGAACGACATCGCCGGTGACGGCACCACGACCGCGACCGTTCTCGCCCAGTCCATCGTCAAGGAAGGCGCCAAGTCGGTTGCCGCCGGCATGAACCCGATGGACCTGAAGCGCGGCATCGACATGGCCGTCGCCGCGGTCATCAAGGATCTCGAGAGCCGCTCCAAGACGATCGACACGTCTGCGGAAGTCGCTCAGGTCGGCACGATCTCGGCCAATGGCGACAAGGAAGTCGGCCAGATGATCGCCGAGGCGATGCAGAAGGTCGGCAACGAGGGTGTCATCACGGTCGAAGAGGCGAAGAGCCTCGAGACCGAGCTCGAAGTCGTCGAAGGCATGCAGTTCGACCGCGGCTATCTCTCGCCGTACTTCATCACCAACCCCGAGAAGATGGTCACCGAGCTTGAGGATCCGTACATCCTCCTGCACGAGAAGAAGCTCTCGAACCTGCAGGCAATGCTGCCGGTCCTCGAGGCCGTGGTTCAGTCTTCCCGTCCGCTCCTGATCATCGCTGAAGACGTCGAAGGCGAGGCTCTTGCCACGCTCGTCGTCAACAAGCTGCGCGGCGGCCTCAAGGTCGCGGCCGTCAAGGCGCCTGGCTTCGGCGATCGCCGCAAGGCCATGCTGCAGGACATCGCGACGCTCACGGGCGGCACGGTCATCTCTGAAGATCTCGGCATCAAGCTTGAGAACATCACCCTCAACGAGCTCGGCACCGCCAAGAAGGTGACGATCACGAAGGAAGAGACCACGATCGTCGACGGTGCTGGCGACAAGGCCGACATCGAAGCTCGCGTTTCCCAGATCAAGGCGCAGGTCGAGGAGACCACCTCCGATTACGACCGTGAGAAGCTGCAGGAACGCCTGGCGAAGCTCGCCGGCGGTGTTGCGGTCATTCGCGTCGGCGGTGCGACCGAGACCGAGGTGAAGGAGAAGAAGGACCGCGTCGACGACGCCCTCAACGCCACCCGTGCGGCGGTTGAAGAAGGCATCGTTCCGGGCGGCGGCGTCGCTCTCCTGCACGCCAAGCAGGCCGTCACCGGCCTCAGCTCCGACAATCCGGACGTCCAGGCCGGCATCAAGATCATCCTCAAGGCTCTTGAGGCTCCGATCCGCCAGATCGCCTCGAACGCCGGTGTCGATGCTTCCGTGGTCGTTGGCCGCATTCTCGACAAGGGTGAGGCCGATTGGGGCTTCGATGCCCAGATGGAAGAGTACAAGAACCTCGTCCAGGCCGGCATCATCGACCCGACCAAGGTCGTTCGCACCGCTCTCCAGGACGCGGCGTCGATCGGCGGCCTTCTGGTCACCACCGAGGCCATGATCGCCGAGCTTCCGAAGAAGGAAGGCGCTGCTCCGGCCATGCCGGGCGGCGGTATGGGCGGCATGGGCGGCATGGACTTCTAAGGTCCACGACCCTCGCTTTTCGGAAAGGGCGGCTTCGGCCGCCCTTTCTTTTTGCCTGAAAGAAAGCCATCGTTTCGCACTCGGCCTTTCAGCGGAAGGCCGCTCGCCAAAAACATCGGCTCAAAGCCCCGGGCGCAAGCTCACGTCTGAGGGAAGCGGATTGCCCGCCGGCTCCGGCATCCGCTCGCGCGGCGCGACCTCTGGCGCAACCCGGCGTGCCTCCGCATCACCCGAGCGGAAAGGCCTGGAGACGACTGCGCGAGGCACGGAGACAGAGATGTCGCCATTCGGCCGGGGCCTCTCGGACGCCCCTGGAAAGCTCGCGGTCGCCGCATCGATCTTGCGAAACGTTTCCATGGCGTCGGATTTGAACAGGACGTAGAGGCCGGAGATCAGACCGAGGGAACAGGCGATGGCAATCGCGCCCATCACCTTGCCTTGCAGCGCGACCGCGCGTGTGCGCCGGTCGTCGGCGTCTTCGGCCTTGGCAGCCATGATCGCGGGCCCGCCCGATCTTCGAGAGTGAAACCGGATGAACTCTAAAGAAGACGCGTTCCCAAAGGGTTACCGGCTTCCGGCGGCCTCACCGACCTCGGCGGCAGGATTGCGCTCAAGCTCTTGCGCAACGGCATCGACCAGTTTCTCGGCCACATGGCGTGTCGCATCCGACCAGGGCGCCCGGCGCGACATGACGAGGCACGCCTCCGAGCGCAGGATGACGCCGTCGTCCAAGATCTTCAGGTGGTTCGCCTTCAAGGTCGATCCGGTCGAGGTGATGTCGACGATGACATCCGCCATGCCGCCGGCGGGCGCGCCTTCGGTGGCCCCGAGGCTTTCAACGATCCGGTAGAGCGCAATGCCGTGGCTTTCCAGAAAGCGCTGAGTCAGGTTCCAGTATTTGGTGGCGATACGCAGACGCCTTCCATGGCGCTGTAGAAAGCCCGCCGCCACATCGTCGAGATCTTCCATCGTGGCGACGTCGATCCACAATTCCGGCACGGCGATGACGACATCCGCATGGCCGAAGCCGAGCGGCAGAATGCGGCCGATCTTCTCCTGCCAGGCCGGCACCGTCTCCTGAATGAGATCGAGCCCGGTGACGCCGACATGGACGCGGCCGAGCCCGAGCTCGCGCGAAATCTCCGATGCCGACAGAAAGGCGATCTCGATTTCCGGACAGCCTTCGACCTCGCCACGGTAACGCCGCGCCCCGCCGATGCGCGCGACCTTGTAGCCGGCCGCCGCCAGACGTCGCTCCGTCTCCTCCATCAGCCGGCCCTTGGAGGGGATCGCCAGAGTGATGGTCTCGCTCACGACACTTCTCCGAGTGCGCCAGCGAAGGTTCTCGCCTCGCCGAGATCGATGGTGAATCCGGCGGCCGGGATCGGCCGGTCGGCGCCGAGCATTTCCAGAAGCCGGTCGTAGCGTCCACCGCCGGCGGCCGTGCGTCCCGTCGCGGCATCGCGGATCTCGAAGACGAGGCCGGTGTAATAATCGAGCGCGCGGCCGAAGCCTGCTTCGAAGACGACTTCGAGGCCCGAGCTGCGGCGCTCGAGCTTCTGCATGCGCCGTTCGAGACGTGCCCCCGGCTCTTTAAGATCGATGCCGAAACGTAGGCCGAATTCGGCGAGACGCTCGGGCAAATCCTGCGGCGTGGCCTCGATCGCCAGGAACGCCTTCAGGACCGCCACTTTTTCTGGCGCGATCTCGGTCTCGTAGAGGGCGCGCTGTTCAAGAAAGCGCGCGGCGATCTCTTCCGGCGCCCGGCTCGCATAAGCCTGATAGCCCTGCGCCTCGAAACGCTCGGCAAGAAGCGTCGTCAACGCCTCCTCGTCCTGATCGCCGGCAGCCTTCTCCAGGTCCGGTTCGAGCCTTGAAGGCACACTCGCCGAAGCTGTCTCTTCGAAACGCGCAATCAGCGCCTCGATACGGCGATCGGCACCGAAGGCGCGCCGGAAACGCTGGCGCCAGGCCTGCGGCAATTCAAGGGCGGCGAGAAGTGCCGTGAAGAGGCCGATATCGCCGATCCTGAGGCGCATCCCGGCAAGACCCGTGCGCCTGACCCCTTCGACGGCAAGCGCCAGAAGCTCGGCATCGACATTGGCGCGCTCCGCCTCGCCGATCACCTCAAACCCCGTCTCGGCGCGTTCCGCCGAACCGCGGTCGTGGCGGCGGAAGACGACACCTTCATAGAAATAGCGCCCCGCCTCAACGCCGGAGCGCAGATGATGCAGGCAGACGGGGATGGTGAAATCCGGACGCAGAGCCAGGCGCTCGCCGCTCGGCCCTTCCGTCACGAACATGCGCCGGCGAATGTCCTCGCCCGCCGTCTCCAGAAACGGATCGGCGGCATGCAGCACCGGCAGGTCGAGCAGGCGTCCGCCCGCCCCTTCGAAAAGCGGCCGCAAGCTCATAGGGAGGCACTCATAAGGAGAGGCTCATCGGCTTAAACTCCCCGCGCCTTTCCCTGCCGGCGTCACCCCCATCTCAGGCCTCGCCGCGCTGCCGCTTCAGGAGCGCCTTCACCTCTTCGACGAGGTTGGTGCGCGCCACGTCGAACTGGCCCGGCCGCTCTTCCTTGTATTCCTCGTGGCTTGCGATCGCCGAAGCCTGCCGCTTGCCCTCCAGAAGATCCTTCACCTGCAGGCGGCCGCTGTCGAATTCGTCGGAGCCGGCGATGATGGCGCAGGGCGCGTTGCGGCGATCGGCGTATTTGAGCTGCGCCTTCATGCCGGAGCCGCCGAGATACATCTCAACCGGGACCGGGCGCTCGGCAGGGCCGAGATCGGCGTTGAGGCCGGCGCGAAGCTCCGCGGTGATCGCCTGATAATCGGCGAGACGCGACTTATCCATGACCGTGACGACGACCGGTCCGGTCTCGTCCTCGGAGCCGAGCTTCCCAAGATTCTTCAAGGCCGCGGCGAGGCGCGACACACCGATCGAAAAGCCGGTCGAGGGCACGTCCTCGCCGCGGAAGCGGCCGACGAGCCCGTCATAGCGCCCGCCACCGCCGACGGAGCCGAAGACGACCTTTTCGCCCTTTTCGTTCGGCACCTCGAAGGTGAGCTGCGCCTCGAAGACCGGGCCAGTGTAATACTCCAGGCCTCGGACGATCGAAGGATCGATTTCGATCCGGTCGGTCGGATAGCCTGCGGCTTCGACCAGATCGGCAATTTCGGCGAGTTCTCCGACGCCTTCCGCATAGACGGGCGTTTCGGAAAATGTCGATGTTCTCAGCTTCTCGATCACCGGCGCGTTGCTCGTTCCTGAGCGCTCGTTCGAGCCGATAAGATTAAACAGCGACAGGACCGCTTCGGCCCCCTCCTTCGAGAGACCAGCGCCCTTCGTAAAATCGCCGCTCTCGTCCTCGCGGCCTTCGCCGAGCAACTCGCGCACACCATCGATGCCGAGGCGGTCGAGCTTGTCGATCGCGCGCAACACCGTCAGGCGGCGTCCGGCATTCTCCTCGCCGCCGATGCCGATCGCCTCCATGACGCCGTCGAGAACTTTGCGGTTGTTGACCTTGATGACGTAGTCGCCGCGCGCAACGCCGAGCGCTTCCATCACATCGGCGGCCATCATGCAGATTTCCGCATCCGCCGCGACGGAGGGCGCGCCGACCGTATCGGCGTCGAACTGCATGAACTGCCGGAACCGGCCCGGGCCCGGCTTTTCGTTGCGGAACACCCAGCCGGCGCGATAGCTGCGATAGGGCTTGGGAAGCCGCTCGTAATTCTCCGCCACGTAGCGCGCCAAGGGCGCCGTCAGGTCGTAGCGCAGCGACAGCCAGGCCTCGTCGTCGTCCTGCAGCGAGAACACACCTTCGTTCGGCCGGTCCTGATCGGGCAGGAATTTGCCGAGCGCTTCGGTGTATTCAAAGAAGGGTGTCTCGACCGGCTCGAAGCCATAGCGTTCATAGACGCGCTTGATCGCGGCGAGCATCTCTTCGGTCGCGCGGATATCGCCGGCCTCGCGGTCGATAAAGCCGCGCGGCAGGCGCGCGGGGAGCCTGTTCTTCTTGTCCTTGGAGGCCATTTCAGATCGTTTCGCTTGGGTTTTCGGCATCAGAGCCGGGCTTCTCCTAGCCGAAGCAGGATGGAGCGGCAACCGGGCGGGCAGCGTCGGCTCGACACGGGGCGCCTAGGCTTTTCGGCTAAATGGGAAGACACCGTCCCTTTCGATTGGATGTCCTACGCCCCTTTCGGGAGCGGCCGCGTGAAAGCCCGGCGCGCCTCTTCCACCTCGTCGCGGCAGAAACAGCCTTCGATGTGATCGTTGACGAGGCCCATCGCCTGCATGAACGCATAAACGGTCGTCGGCCCGACAAACGACCAGCCGCGCTTCTTCAGCGTTTTGGAGAGGGCGGCCGATTCCTCCGTGTGGGCGAGTTTCACGAGCGTTGCATGGTCGAGGCGTTCGGGCCTTGCGTGCTCATGAGGTTCGAAACTCCAGAAGAACGACGCGAGAGAGCCCGTCTCTTCCACGATCTCGATCGCCCGTTTGGCATTGTTGATCGTGGAAACGATCTTGCCGCGATGGCGGATGATGCCGGCATCCTTGAGAAGACGCTCGACCTCCGGCTCGCCGAAGCGCGCGACTTCGCGAAAATCGAAGCCGGCGAAGGCGGCGCGGAAATTCTCCCGCTTCCGCAAGATCGTCAGCCACGAGAGGCCGGCCTGAAAGCCTTCCAGACAGATCTTTTCGAAAAGCCGGATATCGTCCTCGACAGGCCGGCCCCATTCGCGGTCGTGATAGGCGCGGTAGAGAGGATCGCCCGCGCACCAGAAACAGCGGCTCTGGCCGTCATCCTCGCGCACCAGGCCCTTCGTCTCGCCTGTCTCGTCACTTTCGCTCACAGGCCTTCGCCTCCTCGTCTCGCATGAGTTATCATCGCTCTGCCGCCATTTCCGCGCCCCGCCGACCCCATTCACCCTTCCTTAAGCCTCTTCGGCAACCCGAAATTCACTGCATTTTCGGGTTTCGGGGCGGCGTTTACCCGCATTTGTCAGCCTCGCACTAGCGTCGTCTGCATCTCTTAAAAACTGCCGCAATCTCAACCGACTGCGACGCTGGGTGACGAGGGTTTCTATGAAGCAGGTTCTTCTCACGCTTGCAGTGCTGAGCCTTGGCGCGCTCACACCTCAGGCGACGATGGCCGGGTCGGGCGGCAAACCGTCCGTGCCGCTCAAAGCCGAATTGCAGCAGGAATGGCTGTCGCAATTGGCGGCCGGACCGGCCCAGGGAGCCGCTGCGCGCCCGATCATGCTGGCCGATTCCCGCCGCCCTCAGGTCGTCGTCGAAAAGCGCGGTCTTCTCCAGGTTCTCTTCGATCCGCAGCCGCGGGCGCAGTATTACGCGCAGCCGCAGCGCCAGCTTTATGCGCAGCCGCAGCGCCGCCTCTATGCCGGGCCACAGGCGCCGCAGCCTCAGCCGCGCGCGGTTTATCGTTCCCGCAATCAACCGGCCCGCTTTATCGCGCCGCCCCCGACGCAACGGCAGATGCCGTCGCGCGCCAATCCCGCAGGCTATCCGACGCCCGTCTATCTGCGCCAGGAGCCGCGCGCCGTCGCGCGCCCCGCGCCGCGTCAGATGCGCCCCGTCACCCCGGTGAATGCACCACGTGCCGCCCCTGCAGCGCCGCAGGTTGCGGCCCGTCCGGCCGCGCGTTCGATCGACCCCGCCTATCTTCCGACGATCGTCGATTACGACACGAGCCAGGCACCCGGCACGATCGTCATCGATACCAACAATCGCTACCTCTATCTCGTCCAGGCGGGCGGCAAGGCGAAACGCTATGGCGTCGGCGTCGGCCGGCCGGGCTTTCAATGGGCCGGCAAGCATAAGGTGACGCGCAAGGCGGAATGGCCCTCCTGGTATCCGCCTGAAGAGATGAAAGCGCGCCAGCCGGGTCTTCCCGACCATATGGAAGGCGGGCCGGACAATCCGCTCGGCGCCCGTGCGCTTTATCTCGGCTCGACGCTTTACCGCATCCACGGGTCCAACCAGCCCTGGACGATCGGCCATGCCGTCTCCTCCGGCTGCATCCGCATGCGCAATGAGGACGTGATCGAGCTCTACAATCAGGTCGGCGTCGGCACCGAAGTCGTCGTGCTTTAACCGAGCGCACCCGGCCACTCGTCTCAAATCCCACAAGAGAGCTGTCTGCCGTGGTGCTCCGAGCCCGTCTCGGAGCACGCGGCAAGTGGCGTGCGACAATGGCAGATGCGCCACACCTCTGACCGCATGTGCGTTGCACCGTCATGCGCGACTTGTGGGCGCGTGACCGGCTTTCTAGAAAGTTTGCAAGGAGTAAGAGGTTGATCGCATGTTTCATCGCAGACTGATCCGCGCGGGCCTGCCGGCCATCGCCATTCTCGTCTTGGGACTTTTCGGCAGCGCCCAGGCGCTCACATTCTTCGATCCCGTGAGCGGCGGCTTCGTGGAAGTCGATCAGCGCTACTCGAAGAACCGCAAGCCGCCGGCAAAATATCACCGGCAGACGGTGCGCTTCTCCACGAGGGAGGCACCCGGCACGATCATCATCGATACCAACAAGCACTTCCTCTATTATGTCCTGTCGCACAATCGGGCCGTGCGCTACGGCATCGGCGTCGGACGAGAGGGCTTCGGCTGGGACGGCGAAGTGCATGTCGCGCGCAAGAGCGAGTGGCCGCGCTGGTTTCCGCCGCAGGAAATGATCGCCCGCGAGCCGCGCCTGAAGAAATACGCCAACGGCATGCCTGGCGGTCCGAGCAATCCGCTCGGCGCCCGCGCGCTTTATCTCTTCGACGGCGGCCGCGACACGCTCTACCGCATCCACGGCACCAACGAGCCCTGGACGATCGGCCTCAACGTCTCGTCAGGCTGCATTCGTCTCGTCAACGACGACATCATCGACCTCTACAATCGCGTAAAGCCGGGGGCGAAAGTCATCGTCCTTTGACGTGTCCATCGGCGCAAAAGTGACGCATTCGCGTCACTTTTCGTCCGCATGGAACGATTCGAATGTGTCGCGCATTTATGTGCCGAAATGACGCAGCGGTGGGGAGCGCCCCACCTTCCCCGCGCTGCGAAATCGGAGGCACTCATGCGCAACGTTCTTGCCCGAACCCTTGCTTCATCGGCCGCTCTGGCGGTGGTCCTTGCCACTCTCGCGCCAGTCACGGCTCAGGCGCAGACGCTGCGCTACTTCGATCCCGTGCAGCGGCAGCTCGTCACGATTCAGCCGCATCAAAGCCATCAGCGTGGGCCGGCGCCTGAGTATCGCCGCCACATTGTGGCCTATGACGGACCGGAAGCGCCGGGCACGATCATCATCGATTCCCAGAGCAAGTTTCTCTACTACACGCTGCCCAACGGCGAGGCGATCCGCTACGGCGTCGGCGTCGGGCGCGAAGGCTTCGGCTGGACCGGCGAGGTGCATGTCGGCGCCAAGGCCGACTGGCCGACCTGGACACCTCCCAAGGAGATGATCGAGCGCGAGCCGCGGCTCGTCGAATATTCCAGCGGCATGCCAGGCGGCCCGGACAACCCGCTCGGCGCCCGCGCCCTCTACCTCTACGACGGCAACAAGGACACGATGTACCGCATCCATGGCACCAACGAGCCGTGGACGATCGGGCACAACGTCTCCTCCGGCTGCATCCGCATGATGAACCATGACGTGATCGAGCTGCACTATCTCGCCAAGGTCGGCACCAAGGTTATCGTTCGCTAAGCGTTTACCCTCGAACGCTGCACCGAAACGCCCCGGCCCGCTTCTTGCGGACCGGGGCGTTTTTTTTGCCACCGTCAGACACGCTTTGGAACGCCAAACCGCGCAGGCAGGCGCCGCTCGATCGCCACTAAACGGGATCCCGGTCATCATCTGCGAGCAGTTCTCCGCCTTCGAGCTCGTCCTTCACGTAAAGCTCGCGCACGAAGACGATGGAGACGGCCAGGAGAGGCACGGCGAGCGCCATCCCCAGCCCGCCCAGAACGGCGGCAAAGACGAGCTGCGTGGAAAGGGTCAGCGCCGGCGGCAGCGACGTTGTGCGCTGCTGCACCAGCGGCTGCGTGATATTGCTCTCGAGCCCCTGGATCAGGACGTAGGCGCCCACCCCCCAAAGAGCCATCGTCCCCGAAACCGACAGACCGGCCAGGATGATCACCACACCTGCGATCGCGGGACCGAGCGTCGGAATGAAGGCAAGAAGCCCCGCCTGCAACGCCAGCAGGAACGCATAGGGCATGTCGATCAGCCAGAGCACGATCCAGCTCGCCGAAAAGATGATCGTCATGCTGATCGCCTGGCCAGCCATCCACCAGCCGAGATTTTCCGCGGCCGCCTCGATCACCTCGCGAAAACGTTCGCGCCGCTTGACGGGGACGAGATGCAAAACCCCGTCGCGATAGGTCGTCGGCGACCAGGACAGAAAAATGCCGAGGAACACGACGATCAGCGCATTGGCGAGACTGCCGAACATAAGGCTGACGACGCGTCCCACATCGCCCATCATTGCCTTCAGGTTCGGCGTCATCTCAGAGAGCTGAACGTCGCCGTTCGGCTTGATGAAGCTGAAACCGAGCTGCGAGAGCTGGTCGCCCCAATTGCGCATCAAACTGTCGGTCCGCGCCAGGAGATCGCTCGCCTGTGCCGCGAGCGTCGCTCCGCCCCAGCCGATCACCGCAAAGATCGCCCCGAAAGCCGCCAGATAGATGAAAATCTTCGCAAGGCGCGTCGGCAACCGCGTCAGCCGGTGCAGGCCGTCGGAGGCAAAGCTCAAAGCCGCCGCCAGCACGAGACCGGCGAAGACCAGAAGAAGAGCCGACGTCGCCTTCCACAAAACGAAGAGAACCACGACACCAGCAAGGAAAATCGCGGTGCGGGAGACGATGCGGCCGGTGGATTCTTTGCCGTCTTCGTGCAATATGTTTTCTCCAAACGATGAGAGTGCGGGGCAAAACGCGAGCGCTGCCGCGCGACTACGCACCCGTTGCGATCGCAGGCCCCGTGTGATCGTTCGATCAGATGATCAATAGTGTGCCGCCCGGCATGCTCTACCGCGCCAGTCCCTGGGGGAATTAAGCATGGAAGCCGCCACGACAAGCAGCCCGACCGATTTTGATGCCGATGACGGCGACACACTCGGCGGCCGCATCGTCCGCGCCCGTGACGCCATCGGCCTCTCCACCGCGCAGCTCGCCCGCCGTCTCGGCGTCAAAACCTCGACGCTGTCGCAGTGGGAAAACGATCGTGCCGAGCCGCGGGCGAACCGCCTCAACATGCTCGCCGGCATCCTCGGCGTCAGCCCGATGTGGCTTCTGATCGGCCGCGGCGTGGCGCCCGCCGACGAGGATCCGATGGCTCAGGAAGCGGCGATGCTGCGCACGGAGATTGCGCATCTCTCAAGCGAAGCTCTCCTTCTGTCGCGCCGCCTGTCGGAGGCCGCAGAGCGTCTTGGCCGGCTGCACGACAGCGCCAGCCGCAGCGAATAGCGCCCCCTTACGTCTGCACGGATTGCACCGAACCGCCGTCGACGCGCAGGTTTGAGCCGTTGATGAAGGAGCCGCGCTCGGAGGCAAGAAGCGCGATCGCCGCGGCAACCTCCGAAGCCTGCCCGCGCCGTTTCAAGGCGATCCCTGGCCGTTCCTCATCGAGGAAGCTCTGGATCGCCTCTTCGAAAGAGACGCCGAGCTTCTCGGCGCGCTGCTTCATCATCTCATCCGTCATCGGCGTCTCGATGAAGGCGGGCGCTACGGTGTTGCAGAGGATGCCGTTCTTCGCCTCCCGATAGGAGATGTTCTTGACGAATGCGGAGAGCGCAGCCTTCGCGGCATTGTACGTGGCTTCTTCCCAATAGGGCTGCACGGCGTTTTCCGAGGTCACACAGATGAAGCGCCCCCATTTCGCGTCGCGCATGCCGGGCAAAGTCGCCCGCGCCACACGCACCGCCGACATGAAATCGATGTCCCAGGCCTCCCGGTAATCCTCATCGCTCATGTCGATGGGATCACCCTTGGCCCCCGTCACGCCTGCGGCATGCACGACGATATCGATCCTGCCGAAGCGCTCGCGCCCGGCGGCGGCGACAGCATCGACGGCTTCCTGGTCGGTGACGTCGGCTGCCATGCACAGGGCGTCGGTCGGCAGGCGCTTCGCCTCCTCTTCGAGCTCGTCGATGCGAAGGTCGGAAAGAACGAGCTTCGCGCCCTCCTCCGCCAGGAGCCGCGCCGTTTCGAAGCCGATGCCGCCACTTGCGCCAGTGATCAGCGCGACACGATCTGAGATTTGAAGATCCATCAGGATGCTTGCTCCCTTCCGTCGAGTGTTCATGGAATTCACTCGGGGAACGGACCCGGGCTTCCTTTGGTTTCGCGGCACATATCAGCCGGCAGAGGGATGCAGGGCTCACACGCGGCGACGCGGCGGCTAGGCCTCGTCGAGACAACGGAAAAAGCGTGCCGTCTCACCGTCGGGACGCGTCAGGGTCAGCGCTCCCGTCTCATCGAGCTCCAGCCCGAATTCCTCGGAACTCTCCGCCCCCTCAGCTTCGCCGCAGGCCGCCGTCGCGTCGAGACGATCCTCGGAAGGACTTCTGAGATCGAGGAACCGGCAGGAGCGGCCTCCATCCGTCAGGCCGCCCCGCTCGATGCGCAAAGGCACGTCGGCGCCGTCCTGCGCCTGACAGCTTTCGTCGGTCGGCGCCCAACGGCCGGTCAGCCGCATGAGCAGGCTCATCGCCCGCTCGGGATCGTTCGTCTCACTTTGCGGGGAAGGCTGCGCATCGGGAACGATGTCTTCGGGCGGCGTCGGCGCGGGCATGTCCTCCCCCGGCGTGCTCGGCTCAGCTTCAGTCGGCGCGCTCTGCCCATGGGCTAGCCCTGTCGGCAGAAGCGGCATAGCGAGCACGAGACCGAGAGCAAGAGTGGCGCCCGCGGCTTTTCGGTGGAACGTCATTGCGTCCTCCTTGCGACCGCCGTCAGGAGACGGCAAGCGGCCTTTCAGAAGACGAAGCGGCTTTGCTCCGCGTTGGTTCCAGCGCGTGCCCGGCAAAGGCTTCCGGCGGCGGGCCACCATGCGCCCAGTCGAGGAGCTCGACGGTATGGAGGACCGGGATCTCCATCGCGGAGCCGATCTGCGTGATGCAGCCGATATTGCCGGTCGCCACCACCTCCGGCGCCACGCTTTCGATATTCGCCGCCTTGCGGTCGCGCAGCCTCGCCGCGATCTCCGGCTCCAGAATGTTGTAGGTGCCGGCCGAGCCGCAGCACAGATGGCCTTCGGGGATGCCCAGAACCTCAAATCCCGCCTCCGCCAGGAGCGTGCGCGGCTCCTTCACCACCTTCTGGCCATGCTGAAGCGAGCAGGCGGCGTGGTAGGCGACCTTGAGGCCGGTTCGGCGGCGGGGTGCGGGCAGATCGAGACGAGCGAGATATTCGCTGATGTCGAGGGCAAGCGACGATGCGCGCTCCGCCTTCTCGCGATAGGCGGGCTCCCCCTTCAACAGATGCGCATAATCCTTGATCGTCGTGCCGCAGCCCGAGGTCGTCACGAGGATGGCATCGAGCCCCTCGCCGTCGATCTCTTTCAGCCAGGCGTCGATATTGGCGCGCGCCATCGGCAGGGCCTTTTCGTCCTGCCCCATATGGTGGACGAGGCCGCCGCAGCAGCCCTCGCCCTTCGGCAGCACGACTTCGATGCCGAGGCGGGTGAGAAGCCGGATCGTGGCGGCGTTGATACCCGGATCGAGCACCGATTGCGCGCAGCCCGTCAAAAGCGCCACACGGCCCTTTCTGGCACCATTGGCCGGAAAGGCGTGACCCGTCTCCGATGCCTGGATTTTCGCGGGCAGCCGCTTGGGCGCCAGGCGCAGCATCATGGCAAGCCGGTCGAATGGCCGCCCCATGCGGGCGAGCAACGGCGCCAGGGGCCGGCCGTATCGGGCGGTGACGAGGGCAGCCCGCATCCTCGCCGGATAAGGCATGACATGCGCCAGAACGGCCCGCAGCGCCCGGTCGTGCCAGGGCCTGCGATAGGTCTCTTCGATATGCCGCCGCCCCTGATCGAGGAGGTGCATGTAATCGACCCCGGACGGACAGGTCGTCATGCAGGAGAAGCAGGAGAGACAGCGATCGATATGGAGCGCGACCTCCGCCGTCGCCGGCTTCTCTGCTTCCAGCATATCCTTGATGAGATAGATGCGCCCGCGCGGACTATCGAGCTCGTTGCCGAGTTCGACATAGGTCGGGCAGGTGGCGAGGCAGAAGCCGCAATGCACGCATTTGCGCAGAATGGCATCGGCTTCCTCGATGCGCGGATCGGCGAGCTGCTGAAGGGTGAAGGATGTTTGCAAGATCAGCTCCCCATCCGGCCGGGATTCAATATCCCCTGCGGATCGAAATTCTCTTTCAATCGCCGCGACAAAGCGGCGAGCGGGGCCGGCTGCGGTTCGAAGGGCGAGATGCCGGTGCGCAAGGCCGCAGAGCCTCGGATCAGCGTCGCGTGGCCGCCGCCAACCGCCCTGATCGCCCGCCGGATGGCGCCTTCGGCGGCATCTTCCGCGCCGCTCGCAACCTCGATCCAGACGCGGCCGCCGGCCCAATCGAAAAAGAAATTGAGCGGCTCGTTCGCGAGCCTCGCCATCAGCGCCGCACCGGCGCGCGGCGCAATGCTGACGCGCCAGAGCGGATCGCTGCGGCCGGCAAAAGGCAGGCAGTCGCGGACGGCGCGCCAGAAGTTTTCCGATTGCGGCACGTCGAGGATCTCCACCGCGCCGCGGTCGTGCATCATGCCGTTGAGCGCCTCGCTGCGATAAGAGACGGATGAGGGAAAGCCTTCCAGCCTGAGCGCGGTCACGGAGCTTTCGACGCTAAGACCACAGGCCTGCGCCATCCCTTTCGGCAGATGCGCCGCGCCCGAGACTTCGTGCGAAGAGCCCATGGCTTCGGCCATCGCCGCGCAGGCCGCCTCATCTGAGAGGCCGAGGACGAGCACGGTGGCGATGCGCTCCGGCCGCGGCAGCACTTTGAAAGTGAGATCGGTGACGAGCGCGAGCGTCCCCCAGGAGCCGGCAAGCCCCTTGGAAAGATCATAGCCCGTCACGTTCTTGACCACGCGCCCGCCAGCCTTGAAGGCCTCACCGCGGCCCGAGACGGCCGACAGCCCGAGAATATGGTCGCGCGCGGCGCCCGCCTTGATGCGGCGCGGACCGGCGAGATTGGCCGCGAGCACACCGCCCAGCGTTCCCGTCCCAGGCTCCTGCCCGAAAATCGGGCCGTAATCCATCGGCTCGAAGGCGAGTTCCTGATTGGCATCCGCCAGGAGCTTTTCGATCTCGGCAAGCGGCGTGCCGGCTTTGGCGGAGAAGACGAGCTCGTCCGGCTCGTACAGGGTGACGCCGGACAAAGCGGAGAGATTGAGCGTGTATTCCGCCTGAACCGGGCGGCCGATGCCGCGCTTCGACCCGTGTCCCAGGATTTCGAGCGGCACCTGTTCGGCGGCCGCCCAGCGGACGACATCGAGCACGGATTCGGCAGTCTCGGGGCGAAGCGTTTCGGCCATGGGGCGAGAAAATCTCAGAAGCGGGGAATGTCGGGGAAAGGAAGCTGGCCCTTATGCACATGCATGCGGCTGAGCTCGGCGCATTGGTGCAGCTCCGGAAACACCTTGCCGGGATTGAGGAGCTGGCGGGCATCGAAGGCGCATTTCACCCGTTCCTGCTGGGCGAGATCGTCCTCGCTGAACATCTCGCCCATGAGGTCGCGCTTTTCCACGCCGACGCCGTGCTCGCCGGTCAGAACGCCGCCCACCTCCACGCAGAGCTTCAGGATCGCCGAGCCGAACGCCTCGGCCCGTTCCAGCTGATCGGTATCGTTGGCGTCATAGAGAATGAGCGGATGGAGATTGCCGTCGCCGGCATGGAAGACATTGGCGACCCGCAGGCCGAATTCTGTCTCCATCTCCTTCATGCGGTGCAGAACCTTCGGCAGGGCTTTGCGCGGGATCGTGCCGTCCATGCAGTAATAATCCGGCGAGATGCGGCCGACGGCGGGAAAGGCCGCCTTGCGTCCCGCCCAGAAATTGGCGCGCTCCTCTTCCGACTGCGAGACGCGGATATTGGCGGCATTGTTGTCGCGCGCGATCGCCTCGACCCGTTCGATCAACTCGTGCACCTCCTCGCCCGGGCCGTCGAGCTCGACGATCAGGAGCGCCTCGACATCGAGGGGATAGCCGGCATGGACGAAATCTTCCGCAGCCTGGATCGCCAGGCTATCCATCATCTCCATGCCGCCCGGAATGATCCCGGCGCCGATGATGTCGCCGACGCAGCGGCCCGCATCCTCGTTCGTCGGAAAGCCGAGGAGAAGCGCCCGCGCCGTCTCCGGCAAGCGCAGAATTCGAACCGTCACCTCCGTGACGACACCGAGAAGCCCTTCCGAGCCCGTCATCAGGCCGAGGAAATCGTAGCCTTCGCTGTCGAGATGCTTGCCGCCGAGCCGAATGACCTCGCCGGTTATCAGCACCATCTCCAGCCCGAGCACGTTGTTCGTGGTGAGCCCGTATTTCAAGCAATGCACGCCGCCGGAATTTTCCGCGACATTGCCCCCGATGGAACAGGCGATCTGCGAGGAAGGATCGGGGGCATAATAAAACCCGCGATGTTCCACGGCCCGGGTGACGGCGAGATTGGTGACGCCCGGCTGCACGATCGCCGCGCGGTTATCGAAATCGACGTCGAGAACCTTGTTGAACTTCGACATGACAAGAAGGACGCCGTCTGCCAGCGGCAGGGCGCCGCCGGAGAGCGAGGTGCCCGAGCCGCGCGGCACGACGCGGATCTCATTGTCGTAACAATAGCGCAGCACGCGCTGCACCTGTTCCACCGTCTCCGGCAGGACGACAATCATCGGCAGCTGACGATAGGCGGTGAGACCATCTGTCTCAAACGGCCGCATGCCATCAGGATCCGTGATGACCCCCTCACCCGGAACGATGGCCGAAAGCGCCTTGGCGATTTCCTCACGGCGCGCCAGAATTTCGGCCTTCGGGCCGGGCATCGCCACACTCATTGAGCCTCCCTGCTCTTTTGTCTTTGGCCTTCTTCCGAGGCCCGCCGATTATCGTTCAGCGTTTCATCTCAGGCAACCATAGCGCGATGTCGCATTGCCAAACCAGAAAATCCTCCCCCTTGTGTGGCGCGAAGCCCTGTGCTCCATTCCGCCACCTTGGAATGAGTCAAGCTTTGACATAACAAGGAGTGTCCAATGATTAGGATTTCGGCTGCTGCCCTTGGCATTGCTGCCATCCTTGCCGCGGGCAGTGCGTATGCTCAGGACGACCTCGTCGCGGCCGGTGAGAAGGTCTACAAGCAGTGCCACGCCTGCCACTCGGTTGGTGAAGGCGCCAAAAACCGCGTCGGTCCCGAGCAGAACAACCTGTTCGGACGTGTCGCTGGCTCGTTGCCTGACTTCCGTTATTCCGACGCTATGAAGAGCGCCGGCGAGAACGGCCTCGTCTGGACCGAAAAGTCCCTGCACGAGTACCTGAAGAACCCGCGCGCTTATGTGCCGAAGACAAAGATGATCTTCGCCGGCCTCAAGAAGCCCGAAGACATCGACGCGGTGGTTGCCTATCTGAAGACGTTCGATACGGATGGTATGCCGGATCCGGACGCCAGCACGTACACGCCGCCCAACGGCTAATCGGGCGCAAGCGCCTGTTTCATGACGACCCGCCGCTCGAAAGGGCGGCGGGATTTTTTTCGAGGTCCGTTTTTCGCTCGCGGAGATTTCCGTGCCGCGGCCATTCTTCGTGGCGGTTTGAGCGGCTGGCGCGCAGGAACTTCGGCAAAGCCCGTTGCCTCGGCATGAGCTCGTAATGCTGACACCAGAAGCCTGCGCCACAAGGTTGTTGATCTCGCCGCAGCAGCGGACCTAAGTTGCGTGTTCGGGCTCCCGACTGACCGGCCCTTGCCGCCAGACCTGGAGCCATCGGAGCCAGCCGAGGGCATGACGCATAACGCTCGGCCGCAGAGGATTGAGCGCTTGTCGCCAGAAAACACCGAAAATACGACAGCTTCGAAGCCGCGCGTCGGTCTATTCGCCACCTGCCTCGTCGATCTCTTCCGCCCGCAAGTCGGCTTTGCCGCGATCAAGCTGATCGAGGCATCCGGCTGCCGCGTTGAAGTCCCGGAGAACCAGACCTGCTGCGGCCAGCCCGCCTACAATTCCGGCGACCGCGGCGATGCCGCAGCCATCGCCCAACAGGTCATCGCGACCTTCGAGGATTACGATTACGTCGTCGTTCCGTCCGGCTCCTGCGCCGCGATGATCGCCCGCCACTATCCCGAGCTCTTCGACGACGCCGATTGGGCGCGGCGCGCGACCGCGCTTTCTGCCAAGACTTTTGAGCTCACCGCCTTCCTCTATGACGTCATGGGATTGCGCGACGTCGAGGCGGCATTCGCAGGCAACGTCACCTATCACGACGCCTGCTCGGGCCTGCGCGAACTCAATGTGCGCGACCAGCCGCGTGAGCTGTTGAAATCCGTCGACGGCCTCGCCTTCACCGAACTCAAGGACGCCGATGTGTGCTGCGGCTTCGGCGGCACCTTCTGCGTCAAATATCCCGAGATCTCCAACGCCATCGTGACGAAAAAGACGGCCGCGATCGCGGGGTCCGAGGCCGATACGCTGGTGGCCGGCGATCTCGGCTGTCTCATGAACATGGCCGGCAAGCTGCAGCGCGAGGGCAAGCATGTGCATGCGCGCCATGTGGCCGAAGTGCTCGCCGGCATGGCCGACGGCCCGGCGATCGGCGAGGCGGAATGAGCGCACCTTTTCTTTCCCAGGCGTTCAAGGAAAACGCCGTCGACGCGCTCGCCAATGTCGAGCTGCAGCGCGCGCTCGGGCATGTGGAACGCGGCTTCATCCAGAAGCGCCAGAAGGCGGTCGACGCCCTGCCGGAATTCGATGCGCTGCGCCATGAAGCGCGCGCCATCAAGGACCACACGCTTGCGCATCTCGACCTCTATCTGGAGGCGTTTGAGGGCAAAGCGCGCCAGGCCGGGGCGGAGGTGCATTGGGCGGAGACCGCGGCAGACGCCCGCGAGGCGGTGCTTTCCATCTGCCGCAGGGTCGGCGCCAAGACCGTCACCAAGGGCAAGTCGATGATCTCCGAGGAGATCGGCCTCAACGCCTTCCTGGAGAAGAGCGAGATCAAGCCGATCGAGACCGATCTCGGCGAATACATCATTCAGCTGCGCGGCGAGCCGCCTTCCCACATCATCGCCCCCGCCGTGCATGTGAACCGCGACCAGGTGGAAGCGGATTTCCGCCGCGTGCACACGCATCTCGATCCGAAGCGCGATCTCGCCGATCCGGTGTCGCTGCTCTCGGAGGCGCGCGCCACCTTGCGCGACATGTTCCTCGCGGCCGATGTCGGCATCACCGGGGCCAATTTCCTGGTGGCGGAAACGGGCAGCTCCATCATCGTCACCAATGAGGGCAATGGCGACCTCACTCAGATCCTGCCGCGGGTGCATATCGTGCTCGCCTCGATCGAGAAGGTGGTGCCGACGCTCGAAGACGTCTCGACGCTGCTGCGCGTTCTGGCGCGCTCCGCCACGGGTCAGGAACTCTCCGTCTACACGACGTTCTCCACCGGCCGGAAGCGGCCGGGCGACGAGGACGGCCCGGAGGAGACGCATGTCATCCTCCTCGACAATGGCCGCTCCGAAATGCTCGCCAACGAGTTCCGCGAGATGCTGCGCTGCATCCGCTGCGGCGCCTGCATGAACCATTGCCCGATCTATCATGCGATCGGCGGCCACGCTTATGGCGCTACCTATGTCGGCCCGATGGGCGCGGTGCTGGCGCCCGGCCTCTTCGGGCTCGAAAACACGGCGAATCTGCCCAATGCCTCGACCTTCTGCGGGCGCTGCGAGAGCGTCTGCCCGGTCCAGATTCCCTTGCCGAAACTGATGCGGCATTGGCGCGAGCGCGAATATGAGCGGCATCTGAAGCCGGCGACGGAACGAAACGGCCTGCGCATCTGGGCCTTTATCGCCAAACGCCCGAAACTCTACCGGCTCGCCACCCGCATCGGGCTCAAGGCGCTTCACCCCTTCGGGCGCCGCCGCGGGCGCTTCTCGTCGCTGCCGCTCGCCGGCGGCTGGACAAGCCATCGCGACATGCCGGCACCGGCGAAAAAAAGCTTCATCGATCAGTGGAAGGCCCGCTCTTGACGGCGGCGGGAGAGACATCATGAGCCAGCGCGAAACCGTGCTCGGCAAGATCCGGCGCGGCCTTGCCTCCGGCAAGTCGGCGGAAGCGCGCCGCGAGATCGTCGCCCAGCGCCTCGGCCAGCACCCTGCGAACACCGTGCCGGCCCGTGGCCATGTCGACCAGCAGGCGCGCCTCGATCTCTTTGCGAAGATGGCGGAAAAAGTCTCCGCCACGGTGGAGCGGGTCGCTTCGGCCTCCGATCTTCCAGAGACGGTTGCGGAATATCTGCGCGCCCGCAACCTGCCCTCGGATCTCAGGATGGGTGCCGACCGGCGTCTTGCCGATCTTCCCTGGGACAAGGTCCCGCAGCTTGAAGTGAAACACGGGCCCTCCGACGGGCGCGATCATGTCGGTCTCAGCCACGCTTTCGGCGGGGCGGCGGAGACCGGGACGCTCTTCCTGCTCTCGGGGCCCGACAATCCGACGACGCTCAACTTCCTGCCGGATCACCATCTCGTCGTGGTGCGCGCCTCCGACATCGTCGGCGACTACGAAACCTTGTGGAACCGCCTGCGGGAACACTCTGGCGACGGCGTTCTGCCGCGCACGGTCAACCTCATCACCGGACCGTCACGCTCGGCCGATATCGAACAGACCCTGCTTCTCGGCGCCCACGGGCCGCGCGCCCTCCACATCCTCATCGTCGAAGACGCCTGAGCGCCTCCGTCTTACCGGGATACGTCGGGATTGATGATTTCGGCGGGCTCCGGCTCGCCAGGATTCCGGTCGGACTCCGAGCTTTCGGGTTCGCCCTGGCGGTCGCGGGGTCCGCGCGCATCGGGGCTCGTGTCGAGATCACCCGGAACCGGCAGCGGCTCGACCGAACCGTTCGCAGGATTCTCCGGCGCGGTCTCAGACGGAGCCGGCACGGGAGGCGCGGTCTCCGGCTCGGTCGAGGACGGCGCGTTCATCTGCGGGGACGTCTCCGGAGCAGAGGTTGCAGGAGATTGTGCGGGCGCTTCCTCCTCGCCCTGTGGCTCCGAGGCCGGCTCAGAATCCGGCTCTGAGGCCGGCATGCTCCCCTTCTCTTCCGGAGAGCGGAAACGAATGGTCGGATAAGAGAACGTCGCCTGTTTCCAGACGAGTTCGAAACCGCCGAGATTGAACTCGTACTTTGGCGCCTGGCCTTCTTCGACCTGCACGGAAGGCAGCCGGCCTTCCTGTGTCTGGCGGATGTCGACCATGAAATAGGCGGCGACGGCGAGAAGGATGACGACAAGAACGAGAAAGAAGCGCATGGGTCTCGGGAGGTTCGCCGCGGGACGTTGCGGCTCGTTTCACGGCTAAAATGGCGCCGCGGCCGATCGGTTCCGGCGACGCGGCCTGTCTCCCCCCATATCGCGGCCTAAAAGAGGCTGCCCTGCGCCTTGGGAGCGGGCTTCGCCTTCGCCGGTTTCTTCGCTGCCGCCGGCTTCTCACTCGGCGGACTCTCGGATGGGCTCCCCGTCGCAGGCGTCGGCGTGCCACCTTCGCCGGCGACGACCGGACGGCGTCCATCCTGGAACTCCACCTCGTAGGACATGCCGGTCCGCATCGCGTCGGCCCGCGTCACCGTCTGACCGGAAGCCTCATGGATGACGGCATAGCCGCGTCCGAGAACGGATTTATAGGAGAGCGTCTCGAGCAGCCGGCAGGCATTGTCGTAGCGCTCCTGACGCGCCGTTGCGGCCCGGCGAAACACCTCCGCGTGGCGTGCGGTCGCCGCGAGGCGTTCACGCTCCACCCGCAGCATGCGCTGAAGCGTTTCGGGTCTGAGGCGCGCGGCACGCACGAGATCGCGCCGCGCCGAAGCGCGCACGGCGCTCGCCGAGCGCTCCATACGGCCCGCGAGATCGGCAAGCCGTTCGCGCCGGCGGCGCAGATCGGCGCGCAGGCTGTCGCCGGTCAGGCGCGCACCGACACGCAGATAAGCCTGCTCCTTGAAGCGGCGATGCTGGGCGAGCCCGCGCAGCAGACGCCCGCCTGTCTCGTCGAGCCGGTGGCGCGGCAGAGCGAGGAGCTCGTTGAGCGACGGCATGGCACGGGCAGCGCCCGTCAGATCGCGCCTGAGGGAAGCTGCGAGGCGCTGCCAGGCTCCTTCCTGGCGGGCTGTGAAATCGGCGACGCAGGCGACGAGTTCGGCACGCACGGGCACGGCAATCTCGGCGGCACCCGTCGGCGTCGGCGCGCGCCGGTCGGAAGCGAGATCGATGAGCGTCCAGTCTGTCTCATGGCCGACTGCGGAAATCACCGGAATGCCGCTCTCGGCGACCGCCCGCACGGCAATTTCCTCGTTGAAGGCCCACAGATCCTCGATCGAGCCGCCACCGCGGGCGACGATCAACAGATCCGGCCGCGGAACCGCACCTCCGTCTTCGATGCGGTTGAAGCCGCGCACGGCCGCCGCCACTTCCTCGGCCGCGCCCTCGCCCTGAACGCGCACCGGCCAGACCAGAACGTGGCGCGGAAAGCGCTCGCGCAGACGGTGCAGAATATCGCGGATCACGGCGCCCGTCGGCGAGGTGACGACGCCGATCACCTTCGGCAGATATGGGAGCGCCCGCTTCTTCGCCTCGTCGAACAGCCCCTCGGCGGCGAGCGCCTTCCTGCGCTCCTCCAGAAGCGCCATCAGCGCGCCGGCGCCGGCGGGCTCCAGGCTCTCCACCACGAGCTGGTAATTGGAGCGGCGCGGATAGGTGGTGATCTTGCCGGTCGCCACCATCTCCAAGCCTTCCTCCGGCTTGAACTTCAGCCGCTGGAAGGTCGTGCGCCAGACGACGACGTCGAGAGAGGCGCTTTGATCCTTGAGGGTGAAATAGCAATGGCCCGAGCCGTGCGGGCCACGGTAACCGGAAACCTCGCCGCGCACGCGCACATGCTCGTAATTTTCCTCAAGCGTGCGCTTCAGGGCGAAAGCGAGATCGGCGACCGTATATTCGGCGACGTTGGAGACTTCGACGGGGGATGCGGGCATAACCCAGTCTTGACGGAGCGAGAGCCGCGCTTCAAGCGCGTTTTCGAAAGAACGCCGGGAGAGCGACGATGGCCTACGATTTCATCACGAAGCGACTTTTCGTGGAAGAGCCGCTTCAAGCCGGCGGATCGATCTCTCTTTCCCCCGAGCAGGCCAATTACCTCCTCAACGTCCTGCGCCTCGACAACGGAGCGCCCGTGCTCCTCTTCAACGGCCAGGACGGCGAATGGCGTTCGAAGGTCGTCAAGGACGGCAAGAAAAAGGGCCATCTAACGGTGGAGGAGCAGACACGGCCGCAAACGCCCAAAAGCGACCTCACCTATCTCTTCGCGCCGCTGAAACAGGCGCGGCTCGATTACCTGGCGCAGAAGGCCGTGGAGATGGGCGTCGGCCGGCTCGTGCCTGTGATCACGCAGTTCACGCAGGTGCGGCAGGTCAAGACCGCGCGGGTTGCCGCCAATGCGCTGGAAGCCGCCGAACAATGCGGCATCCTCAATCTGCCGGAGGTGGAGGAGGCGAAAGGCCTGGCGGAGGCCATCGAAGCGCTGGAACCCGACCGTCGGCTGATCTTCTGCGACGAGCGCCACGAGGGCGATCCGCTTGCAGCGCTTTCCGCACTCAAAGGCGAGAGGCTTGCGCTTCTCATTGGGCCGGAAGGCGGGTTTTCGGACGCGGAGCGGAGTGCGATTTCGGCGCGGCCGCAGACGCTCACGATCTCGCTCGGACCGCGCATTCTGCGCGCCGACACCGCGGCGGTTGCAGCCCTTGCGCTCGTTCAGGCCGCGGCCGGCGACTGGCGCCAGGCCTCACCAGATCGATAAGCGGCCGCCCTCATCCCCGAATTGTCGACGAGAAAGCTCAATTGGCGATGAGCGCGAGATCCGTCACCGGCTGCACCGGACCGCCGGCGCCGACCTTGTCGTTGACGAGCACGCGCAATTCGCCCGCGCCATTGTTGGTGATGGTCATCGCGGCCTCGGTGTCGCCCATCACGTCCTTCGGCCAGACGAGCGCGAACTTGATCGTGTCGCCGCTGCGCTTGCCGCTCATGACCGCGGTGCCGACCTTCGAGCCCTGATAGGTGCCGCGATAAAGCCCGCTTTCGGGGTCGTAGGCGACATTGACGCGCACATCGCGGGTGAAGATCGCATAGGCGCGGCATTTGCCGGCGATGCTGATCTTGTTGGCCGCGCCTTGTCCGGCCAGCGAGCAGTTGATGTTGGTGGGCCCCGAGCGTTCGTTGCGGATGACCATGCCGCCACCTTTCCAGGTGCCGTCGAAACGCTCGATGAAATCGGATTCGGCGGCCCCGGCCGCGGGGGCGGCAAGCATCGCGCTGAGCAATGCGGCCCCGAGAATGAAGCGAGACGTCATCTGGATCATGATCGAACTCCCGACTGGCATGGCAGTCATGCGCCCCTTCGTCTCAATTTAGAACGCTTTGGGTATTGGCAAGAGCAGGCTCTCGTCCGACATGCGGAAAAGGCTTTGAAAGGCGCCTTTGGCCTTACTATGGTCGCGCCGCCGACAGCCTGACGGCCGCATTCAAAGAAAGATCCGATGGCCCGCGACACAGCGAACGACAACCCGATTGAAAACCGCGACCAGCTGGTCTCCTCGATCGAAAAGGGCGTCAAGCCGCGCCAGCAATGGAAGATCGGCACCGAACACGAGAAGGTGCCGTTCTACCGCGACGGCAACCGGCCGGTGCCCTATCACGGCGAGAAGGGCATCGAGGCGGTCCTCAAGGGGATGGAAACCCTGCTCGGCTGGGAGCCCATCTACGATGGCGAGAACATCATCGGGCTTGGCGATCCGACCGGCGGCGGAGCGATCTCGCTGGAGCCGGGTGGCCAGTTCGAACTCTCCGGCGCCCCGCTTCCCAACATCCATCGCACCTGCCGGGAAACGCACGCACATCTCGCCCAGGTGCGCGAAGTGGCAGAGCCCCTCGGCATCGGCTTTCTCGGCATCGGCATGGCCCCGAAACGGTCGCGCGACGCAACCCCGATCATGCCCAAGCAGCGCTACCGGATCATGGCCAATTACATGCCGAAGGTGGGCGGCAAGGGCCTCGACATGATGCTGAGAACGACCACCATCCAGGTCAATCTCGACTTCTCGTCGGAAGCCGACATGGTGCGCAAGATGCGCGTCGGCCTCGCGCTGCAGCCCATCGCCACCGCGCTCTTCGCCAATTCGCCGTTCACCGAGGGCCGGCCCAACGGCTTTCTCTCCTACCGCGCCGAAATCTGGCGCGACACGGACCGCAACCGCACGGGTCTCCTGCCTTTCGCATTCGAAAAAGGCTTCGGCTTCGAGCGCTATGTCGATTGGGCGCTCGACGTGCCGATGTATTTCATCATCCGCGGCGGCCGTTACATCGACATGACCCACACGACCTTCCGGCAGTTCCTGAAGGAACCGAAAGTCGACGACATCGGTGAGGTTACCCCCTCGATGGGCGATTGGTTCAATCATCTGTCGACGCTTTTCCCCGATGTCCGGCTTAAGACGTTTCTTGAAATGCGCGGCGCCGACGGCGGCCCGACACGGCGCATCTGCGCCCTGCCGGCCTTCTGGACGGGCATCCTCTACGATGACGACGCGCTCGCAGCCGCCGAATCTCTCACTTACGACTGGAGCGAGGCGGAACGAGAAGCGCTGCGCAACCATGTGCCGAAGACCGGCCTTGCGACGCCCTTCCGTCGCGAGACCGTCCTCGACATCGCCAAACGCGCCGTCGCCATCTCCCGAACAGGCCTGAAACACCGCAATCAAATGAGCGCCGGCGGCTTCAACGAGGCGGAATATCTGGCGCCGCTTGAAGAAACGCTCGCCCTGAAGCGGACGCCGGCCGAGGAACTTCTCGCGCAATATCGCACGCGCTGGGGCAATTCGGTCGAGCCGCTCTTCTCCGAATACGCCTATTGAGGCGGGCGGGCGCCGCTCGTGCGATGGGCGGCTCGCGCGCTTTGCACCTCGTCTCGGCGTTGAGAAGCTAAGGCATAGGCCTTCTGCCGCCCTGCCACCAGGCAAGGCAGGGGCAAGGTTTGTCTGGAATCATTCAATACAAGAAGGGCGAAATCGCACCTCGTCGGGGGCCATCCCGCGCGGGCCCTCGGGCTTGCTGCATGGGCTATCTCAGAAGCTTATCCCATATCGGCAGGCAACAGCATCCAGGACGCAGGCACCTGCCCCAAAGAAAGGCATAGAGGCGAAAGCCACTGTCATGCAGCTCGATCTCACCACGATCTCCGTTGTCTCGGCTTTCTGCGCGGCGATCTGTGGCATTCTTTTGGTTCTCGCGCGCTGCCGTTATCCCGAGACGAAGTACATCTGGTGGTGGGTTGCCGCGAACGTCGCTTTCGTCATGGCCTCGCTGCTTCTCGCGCGCTGCTACGACCATGGCCTGCTCCACCCGATCTCCTTTGTAATGATGACGCTTCATCCTGCGTTGATCTGGGCTTCGACGCGGATGAACGGCGGGTATCTCGTGACTTCGCTTGTCATTTTCGCTGGGCCGGCGTTCGTCGCTCTTGCGGCCTTCGCCGCCCCCGAGACCCGCATGCATATGAGCGGCACCGCCCATGCCTTCGTCAGCAGCGCCTATCTTCTCGCAACCGCATATTGCATGGTCTTTCATCCGGCCCAGCCAACGGTACCGGCCCGCTGGCCGCTTGCCGGATTGTGCATCCTGCATGCCTTGGCGCTGGTGTTTTCGTTGCCGGTTCTGTCGTTTCTCTCCGACGCCCCATCGACCGTTCACGCGGCCGCCGAGACGCTGCAATTCGAGGCGCTGCTCTTCATTCTCGGCAGTACGATCTTCGTGACCGCTGCGATGCGGGAAAGGCGCGAGGTGTGTCAGAGGGTGAGGGCGGAGACGGACGAGCTCACCGGCATTCTCAACCGCCGAGGTTTTCTGGAGCGGGCCGAGCGCACCCTGAAGCGTTGCCGGAAAGACGGCACGCCCTGTGCCGTCGCCCTCTTCGATCTCGACTACTTCAAAGAGATCAACGACACCTACGGCCACGCTATGGGCGACAACGCACTCAAGGCTTTCATCACGACAGCGCAGCGCTCCATGCGCGCCAACGATCTCTTCGGCCGAGTGGGCGGCGAGGAATTCGCGGCTCTCTTTCCTGGGGCCGATGCGCCCGCGGCCCTCTCGCTCGCCGAGCGGGTCCGGCAAAGCTGGGTGCGCGTCGGACGCAAGATCGACGGCTGCGACGTCAACAGCACGATGAGCGGGGGCGTCGTGGCGCTCCGTGATGGCCAGTCCCTGGAAGAGCTTCTGGCTCTCGCCGATCAGGGGCTTTATCTGGCGAAGAAAGCCGGGCGCAATCGCATCGAGCTCGCCGCAAACGACAAGCCCGAGCCGCCGACCTCACAGACCTGTCTCGCCTGAGCTTGAGCCGATCCTCTCACCCTCTTCGGGAGAGAGGCATTACTCGAAGAGAACGCGGGTCGCCGGGAACGCCACTTCCGCGATCGTACCCTCGCCGCGCGCGCTCTTCAAAACGAACTGCGCGCGGTTCGCCTCCACCAGCGCCTTCGTCAGCGGCAGACCGAGACCGGAGCCAGTGCCCGTGCCGATCGCCGAGGTGATGATCTGGCGGAACGGCTCCATCGCCCGCGCCAGCTCGCTCTCGCTCATGCCGCCGCCATTGTCGCGCATGCGCAAGACCACCTCGCCGTTCTCCTCCAGCCGGGTGGAGAGGATCACCTGCCCGCCCGCATCCGTGTATTTCACCGAATTCGACAGAAGGTTCAAAAGGATCTGGCGCAGCGTGCGGGCATCGGCGACGACGGACGGCAGGTCGGGCGCCAGGCTCGTGCGGATGATTACCCGATGGCGGCCGGCCTGCGGCTGCATCAGCGACACGGTCTCACGCGCCAGCGTGTTGAGATCGACGGCGGAAAAATCGAGATCGAGCTTGCCCGCCTCGACCCGCGCGATGTCGAGGAGATCGTTGACGAGGCTGACGACATGCTCCGACGAGGAGCGAATATCGCGCAGATATTCCCGGTAGCGCTGGTTCTCGATCGGGCCAAAACGCTCCTCCACCATCAATTCGGCAAAGCCGATGATGGCGTTGAGCGGCGTGCGGATCTCATGGCTGATGCGGGCGAGGAAATCGGATTTCTGGCTCGAGGCCCGCTCCGCTTCGGCGCGCGCCTCCTGAAGCCGCGTCTCCGTCTCCTTCCACTGCGTGATGTCGCGCAGAACCGCGCAGAAGCGGGGGCGCTCGCCGCTCCCCACCTGGCCAAACGTCATGAAGAGTGGGATCGGCCCGCCCTTGGTGCGGCCCAGAACCTCGCGACCCTCGTTGAGGAGGCTCTTGATGCCCGCCATCCTCAGGCTCTCCAGATAGGCTTCGGCCTCTACCCGGCTTTCTTCCTCCAAAAGCTCGGTGAAGGAATTGCCGACCACCGCATCCGCTTCGATGCCGAAAAGCGCCTCGGCGCTGCGGTTGAGGCTTTCGACGCGGCCCTCCGCATCGAGCACGATGACGCCATCGAGCGCGGTGTCGAGGATCGCCTGAAGCTCCCCGACCTTGGAGGACAGAACCGCATTGGAAAGCGTGACGGGAGCCTCGATGGGCCCGGTGTATTCGGCCGCCCCGTCTTCGGGCGCAGTGTCTTCGGCCCCCGTGTCTTCGGCCGCGCCCCCACGAACCGTCCCGGGCGCTTCGTTCGACAGGTTTTCCGGATCCTGCCTCGCCTCCGGCGATGCGAGATCGTCGTCCTGCCCTTCGCCGCCGTCCTCGGCGGGCCCCTCGGTCGCCCCCTCAGCCGGTGCGGCCTCTTCGGACGTCTCGATTTCCGAAGCCCTTCCTTCAGCCTCGTCAGGGGCCTCTCGCTGCTGCTCCTTGAGGCCGTCGCGGCGCTCTTCGATCGGCGAGCCGCTCGAAGGCTGCAGATCCGTCACACGGGCGCCGAGCGCGGAGGCGATCGTCTCGAAGGCACGCTTTTCCTGCGTCGACAGGCGCGACCATTCCGGCAGGCGTTCGACGTCTGAGCGGATCGGCACGACATTGTCGTTGGGCGGAGCCTCGCCTTCGCGCTCATGCTTGCCCGTTGGCGCCTCATCCATTTCGGCTCCCTCCGGAAAACGCAAGTCGAAGGCTTCCGCCTTCAAGGCCTCGGCCGGGCGCAAGACGCCAAAACCGCGGAAACCCTGAAACGCCCGGTCGGCATCGAAGACCGGAAGAGCGGTGAGCTCGGCCGGAATGCGAATGTCGCCCGCCTCCGACGGCCACCAGGCGGTGAGCCCGCTCCAGGTGTCGCGCGCGTGAAAGGCTTTGCCCACCCGCCCGGTCGGATCCAGCCGCAGGCGTGCGGCCACATCGTCCCAGGTTTCGCCCACGACCTCCGAATTGCGGCCGACGAGCTGGGTCAGGCCCTGCGAGACGAAAAGAATGCGGTGCGAGGCATCGCTCTGCCACAGAAACCGCACCGAGACCGGCCGGGTGAGCGTGGCAACGGGCGCCGGCTCGGGTTCCGGTTCGGGCACCTCGCCCTCATCCTTGACCGCGGTCTCCTCGCTCGCCTCGTCCCGGGCGGCCTCTTCGCCGCCGGGTTCTTGCTCAGACAGTCCGTCTGCAGCGGCTTCGGCAGCTTCACCCGACCCGTCAGTTTCCTGGTCGGGAGCGACAACCGCCCGCGGGTCGTCCGCGTCCGCTTCAGACGAAACGTCGGACGCAGGGGGTTCTCCGGCGGCCTTCTCCCCGTCCTCATCAGAGGCGGAGGTTTTCCGGTGTGCCTCGCCGGCACCATGCTTCTCGGGATCATAGGTGGTGAGACGATCAGCGATCCAGGCCGGTAGCGCGCGCCGCACTGCTTCCGTCAGATCCGTCTCTTCGTCATGAGCATGGGCAGGCGCGCCGTCATCGGGCGCATCATCGTCGGAAACAGGCCCCTCGCGGTCGCTCATCTCCGCGATCTCGTCGTGATCGTCGTCGTTCGCCGGAATATCCGGCGCCGGAATATCGGGCGCCTGAACATCAGAAGCCTGAGTGTCGGGAGCTGGGAGCTCGGTGGCTTGAACGCGCGTCTCCGACTTCTCGAGGCGTTTGGCGTCGCTTTCTCCCCCTGAGAGCTCGTCCTTTGAGAGCTCGTCCTTTGAGAGCTCGCCCCTTGAGAGCTCGTCGGAGCTCTGCGGCAGCGGGGCCGCGGAATCTTCGCCCCGGACAGGTCCGAAATCGCTTTCGACATCGATGATCGCAAGACAAGTCTCGCTTGCGATCGGGACGAGGCTCGCCCGGCGGAGCCGCGCCTCATGGGGCCAGTCGGCGACAAGCTGCGGCTTGCCGGAGAGCGCCCGGCCCCGCAGGTGTGACGGCATCTCCGAAGCTTCAAGGAGGCGCGCCGCAACCTCGTTGCAGGAGAAGAAAGCCGGCATCCGCGCGGGATTGGGCGCATGCTCTGCTGCGATCGCGACCGCCAGGAGGCCGCGTTCGCCGCCGATCACCACGCGCCGGCACTGGCAGACGACCGGAACGGCGCCGAAGCCGCGCCCGAGACGCAGCCGCCCGAGGGAGCCCGTTTCGCCCGCGGTCTTCGCCAGCATGCGAATGTCGCGCTTCAAGGGCTCGGCCGATCCGAGGCCAAGGGTGAGCGCGTCTTTGGCGGAGCCACAGCCGAGACGCTCGGCCGCGGCCGGATTGAGCCAGCCGAGCCGGTTGTCGTCGAGGCGGAAGAACATGGCAGGACGCGCGTCGCTCACGAGCACCGCCAGGCGCTCGTCCGCCATCGCCTCCACCAGGCCCCTGCCCTCCGATTGCATGATTTCCGTAATCTCCGCGACTCGCCTTGGTTAAAAATAGGTAACCGGAGTTGAAAAAGAATCGCAGGCCTGGAGCGCGTCGCAAAGTCCGTTTTTCTCAAGGATGGTTAACGGTTGAAAACTTCAACCGCCGGCAGGACCTCGCATGCTGCAGCGCAATAATTTGTTGCGTCGCACAAAACTTTCCCTATATACTCTTCAGAAGCCTGAGGGGGGAGCAACCCAGGCAAAAGCGGAAGGAGATCTTAGATGTCCAGTGAGCACGAATTCAATCAGGCTGGTGAAAAGGCTTTTGATGAGGCGGCGGCGACCGCGCAGGATGCGGCCAATACTGCCGATCGCGCGTTTCAGGACGCCACCGAGAAGCTCTCGGAAATGTTCGGCATGACGCAGATGCAGATGCCCGAAGCTTTCCGGGCGATGACGGAGCGTTCTTTGGCGAGCGCGCGTGAGAATTACGCCCGCCTCAAAGCCGCTGCAGAAGAGTCCACGGACGTGATGGAAGATACTGTGGAAAACGCCCGCGAGGGTCTCCTGCAGGTGCAGTTCAAGGCGCTCGACAACGCCAAGGCCAACACCGATGCGGCGTTCGACCACGCCCGTCAGATGCTCGGCGTCACCTCGTTCGCCGACGCGATCCAGCTTCAGAGCGCCTTCATGCGGTCACGCTTCGAAGCGCTGATGGATCAAGGCAACGGCATGCGCGACCTTCTCACCAAGGTCACCGAGGACACGTCTCGCCCGGCCCGCACCGCGGCGAAGAAGAACCTCGACAAGGTCACAAGCCACTAAACCTCTGTGACACGATCTGCGACGCCACCCGAAGAGGCGGCGCGCACCATGAACGAGCCCGGCGGTTTGCCGGGCTTTTTTTTTCACGCCGAATTTTTCGCTCCGAATAGGATCACCCGGCGCCCGCCCGAGCCCGGCCCCACGACAAAGCCCGCACCATAACGCCTCGGCACAAAAATCGGCCGAAGGTCACGCCCATCAGGCTCCGGGAGGCTGCCGAGGCGAGGCCTCCAACGGAGGCATTCATGCCATTGCAGGAAGCCGCGAGAGAGCGGCAGCGACACCTCGCGACGAGGCCATCCGAGCCCGCATGCGACGCTGCCGCGGCGGAGTTTCTTCTCCGCCCCCTTCCCTTGGCGCCGCTCCTCGGCTAAGCGGTGCCGCAGAGGCGAGGAATCGCAAGCCCAGCCGCCAGGATATGGCCCACCGGCGCTTGAAATCTCCGGCGCGGAACACTAGGGTCCGCACCGCCTCAGCAGGACATGCGAACGTAGCTCAGTTGGTTAGAGCGTCGGATTGTGGCTCCGAAGGTCGGTGGTTCGAATCCACCCGTTCGTACCAGTTTTCTCTTCAAAATCAGCGATTTAGGTGAGCGCCGAACGCGGCGCGACGGGGCCGTTTCGCCCGAAATGGCAAATCCTACCAATCTCTAAAAAGTTGACGAGGCCAGATTCTACGGACACTTGGTAGGACGGCGGTAGGAATCTCTGCCGGTGGCAGGTGCTGAAAGCGAACCCAAGCGGCTCGTGGCGAGGTGCAACGAAGAGCCGCCCCAGCGATCGAGTGGCGTGGGCAGACAACGCCCATCGAGATACGCGCCAATCCTTTCGGAGCGTGACCGCGCCCCCACGACTCGCGAGTGCCTCGTTCTCGCAAGAAAGACAGCCTCCGATCATCATCGTTCGGCAACCGTTAACCATGTTTGAGGTTTTGAGCTCACAACCTGGGCGGGTCCTGGCAGGCTGATCGTGTTCCCGATGACGGGAGCGTGAAGCGGCCACCGGCGCTGTTGGCGCAGCACCGATGGCCTGACCACACCAAGCAATGAAGGTGCTTGCCATGGCTATTGGCCGTCTTAGCCCGAACTGGGCTCTATCCAAAATCCCCTTGTCGCTTGTCCGCCCGCACGGGATGTCCTCGGCGTCGCCGGGCCGCACGCACCGGCGCGCCTGACGTCGCTTTCCCTTTGATCTGACGATCGGGAGAGCGCCCAGTCGACGGCTGGCGCCTTCAGCGGATTCATTCGGACATTGCAGATGCCTTTCACTCGGCGTGTTCTCCGCGTCCGGGAACGACGGCGGCTGCCCGTCCTCTGAGCGATCCTCGCTGCGGACATCATCCCCTGTCCGGCTGCAGGCTCTTGTCCAATCCCCCAGGAGCCTCCGGTGGCACCAGCCGTCTGTTGGCCGCTCTCTCCGATCGTCTTCCGAACATCCTCTTGAACTCAAGGAAGACATTCATGTCCGACACCATTTCTGCTGCCACTTCTGATCTTTCGTCCCGCGCCCCCGGCTCCGAAGAGATGCCTCACTCCAAAGAACGAGACGGCGAGACCGCGCACGCTGCGAAGAGCCTCCATCTCAGCCTTGAAGATCTTGCACCGACATCCTTCTGCTCCACAGATCTCGGCAGCGTCACGCTGATCCGGCGCCTCGATGCGATGTCGGGTCCGCTCGCGGCGCGTTCTGCCGAGAACGTCGTCGGCACCGCCTGCGCCTTCTCCGCCCCGTTCCGGCACTCTGACGCGCTGCGGGCGCTCGGTCTCAAATCCGGTGAGGCTGCGACCTACATTCTCGTCGGGCGCAACGGGTCTGAGACGCTCGCCTATGTCGGCGAGACCGTCGATGTCATGAAGCGCCTGAGCTCCCACCGGCGCGACAAGGACAAGGCCTTTGCCGAGATGGTCTTCGTCGTCACCAGCCGGAGCGGCCTGAACTCAAAAGATCTGGCGCGGCACCGGCAGGCAAAATATGCGGCGCTCATTGCCGCCTCCGGCCGGGCAAAGCTGGTCGGTGCACCGCCGGAAGCGGCCGAGCTGCCGCCCGTCTTTGTCGCCATTGCCGACCCGCTGGCAGATCAGGAGCGGCAGCTTCTCTGGGATCTCGGCTGCCCGCTGCTGGAGCCGTCTCTCCGCCATCCGGCACTCGGCATTGTCGATGCGGAGGCTGGTGGAGCCGATGT
This sequence comes from Afifella aestuarii, assembly GCF_004023665.1. Lineage (NCBI taxonomy): Bacteria > Pseudomonadati > Pseudomonadota > Alphaproteobacteria > Hyphomicrobiales > Afifellaceae > Afifella > Afifella aestuarii. The sequence continues at coordinate 511,272 of NZ_SAUF01000002.1, read as the reverse complement.
CCTCTCGCCGGACCAGGCGAAGAAGCCAATGATGGAGATGACCTATGCAGGCCTCTTCGGACGTGGGCTTGAATGCGACAACCTTTTCATCGTGCTGCCCGGCTCTGAAGTCCGCGTTCTCGGCGACAACGGCAACGAAGAGAGCTCTGTCCGAACCCGCCGGGCCATCCTGGAGAAGCGCGGCGTGCTGACCCCGATCCCCGGCGTGGAAGATCGGCAGAGGCTCAATTCCGCGGTGGCGTTCTGGTCGAAGTCGATCGCGGCACGGGTTCTGGCGGGCTCGCATGTGCCGAGCAATGTGTGGCGCCCCATCCATCCGTGGCGGTCGCTCGAAGTCGTCGAGTAGTCGAGGCTCCGCCCCCACCACACTCCACAAGGAAAGAACAAAACCGGGTCGGCGACGTCGGTCCGGCAGGATCAACACGTCTTATTTTTGAAGGACAGAGCAGATGCTCATTCTCGACCACGATGGTCTCGGGCCACATGCGGCGCGCGATGTCGCGCGCATGGAAGCGCTCGCGGCCGACCTCCGCGCGCTTCACGAAGGCCGGATCCCCACCCCCCAGGATCTCTCTGATGCACCGGTGATCAACCACTGGGCCTTCGTCACCATCAGCACCTCAGCCCTCATGGGCCATGTCGTCGGCCATCCGCTTCTCGGCACGCGCGAGGTCCTAACCTCCGCTGTGTGGGTGGCGGCTCCCGACTTCGGCTTCGTGCGAACCCTCTCCCGCTATTACCGGCTTGGTCGTGCGGCCGATGCGACGGAGATCGGCTCATGAGCGACGATCAGAAGAAAAGCGCACTTGCGGACTATCTGCGGCGTCGCCAATCCAGCGATGACGAGAATCCGGCATGTCCTGTCTGGCCCGATCCAGATCCGGAAGGACGGGAACGGCGCGAACGGCGATGGTCCCGTCGTTCGAAAGCTGCCAGAGAACGGCGGCATCTTCCCGATCTCGCCGAGCTCATTCTCTACATGTCGTTCTTCGGCAACGACCTTGCGGCGGATGTCCAGACATGGGCGGAGCGCGTCTACCCGCTCATCCCGGAGGATGATCGTGAGGACCACACGGCTCTGCGCCACCATCTGACAATCCTCACGGTTTCGGCGAGCCTGGACGATCTCAGAGACACTGCCGAAGCCTTCCGTCGGGCGGGGAAGCTGAAGCGTATCAACAAGGCGGTAGCGGCGCTGCGGCTCGATTACTATTCTGCGTGTCTCGGGGACCGGCATGCGCCGTGGCGCATTGCGGGTGAGGCGATCTCGCGTGCCCATGATCTCCAGACGCCACAGGATCAGGCGCTCGACTATGCGACCGCCGCCGTCGGCTGGCTCATCCATGCGGGTCGCTACGAACCGCTTTCCGCCGACCGGCTCGCCGGCCAACGCTCCCGGCCGCGAATGGATTTCCGCGGCGATACGTCCGACTTCGGCCTCGACGTTCTGGCGCGGATGCTCGACGAGCGGGAACGGCGCATCTATCGGCGTGTCGAGACCTATTTCAAGACACGCACCGAGCCGAACCGGGACGGAGCCTCACCGACCGGGGACGCTGAGGAGGCCGGAGGAGACAAGCTCAGGCCGGAGGATCCGGGCGCCGTCGTGTTCCGCTCGGTCGGCAATGTCGAGACATCGCAGCGCGTGGCGCGGGAGTTCGCGGAACTTCTCAACACGCGCCTGCGGCTCGCTCACAAGCCCGATCTTGCGGTCCTTCAAAAAACTCTCACGGATGAGTTTCCGCAGGCAGCCGAGATCGTCTCGGCGATCCTCTCCGAACTCGTCCCACTCGACATCGTCCGGCTCCGGCCGATCCTGCTGGTCGGCGAGCCCGGCGCGGGAAAGACAAGATTTGCGGAGCGGCTCTGCGACGCACTCGCTCTGCCGCACGAGACGTATTCTTGCGGCGGCGTCTCCGATGCTGCGCTTGGCGGAACGGCAAGGCGGTGGATGTCGGCGGAGCCGTCGCTTCCGGTGAGCCTCATTCGGCAGTTCCGTCATGCCTCGCCCGGGATCATTCTCGATGAGATCGAGAAGGTTGGGACGAGCCGCCACAATGGCAACCCGCTGGACGCCCTGTTGCCGATGTTGGAGCCGCTGTCGGCGACGCACTGGCACGACCCCTATCTCCAGGCGCACGTCGACCTCTCGCATGTCGTCTGGATCGCCACCGCAAACGAGCTCCGAAGTCTCCCGGGGCCGCTGAGAGATCGCTTCCGCGTGTTCCATTTCCCGGAGCCCGGGCCGGAACATCTCCTTCCGCTTGCGGGGCGCCTCATGCAGGACATCGTCACCGAGCGCGGTCTCGATCCCCGTTGGGCGATCCCGCTCGACGGCGAAGAATTGGCGGCCCTGCAGGCGGCATGGCCGGGCGGCTCCGTCCGCATCCTGAGGCGGCTGGTGGAGCGGCTCCTGCTGGCGCGCGACAGGTGGAAGGCGGAGGAGGAGGTGCAGTGACCGGACGCCATGCTGTGGCATCGATGCCGTATCAGCTCGACAGCGTGTTGCGTCGGCTTTTTTCCGGCGGGCGTTTTTGCGCTGTTCGGAAAGCTCGAACTCACCCTCCCGCTGCTCTGCCGATGGCCGGAAGCGGCCCGCTCCGGCCATCGATAACGTGCCTGCACATCATGATGACTTGCGGATTTTTGTGACACGACCCCGAGACAAACGATTCAGATCTCCGCGCATTGGTTTCGAAACCCCGAGACATGCGTTCCGGGTCTTGGCGCGGACGATTCGAGAGGCTGTGCATGTGTTTCGAAAGCCGGAGAGTTTTGTTTCACGATGTGCGCGCAAGGCAGGATAATGTACGGGTACGTTGCCAGCACGTTGCGGAGCGAGGGCAGCCTCCTCGCGGGTAAGGCGCCAGCACCGGCGAATGCCAGGGAACGATATCGGGAAGAGGATGATGCGGGGGGCCACGGCGCGGCATCGTCTCGCGTCACACCCGGCGGCTGGTGCTCGTAAGCTGAGGTCATGAGAAAGCCCAAGCCACGCCGTCCGGAACAGCGAGACAAGCAGCGGGCTTATCGCGCCCGGCAGAAGGCGGAACGGATCCCGTCGCGCGATGACATCGCCCGCATCGTCCTGCATTGGGCCATCACCGGCGCCCTCGCTCCCGGCGAGGAGAAGCAGCTGACCGGCTTACGCAACATGGTCATCGAACGCCTGGTGGAGCAGGAGTTCTCCGAAGAAGGTGCAAGGCGCCGTTTCGACGAAATCGTGGAGCGCTACCAAAACGGCTGGGACTTCCGCGCCAAACCCCATCTGCTGCGGGTCAAAGAAGCCATCCCCGACGACGAAGCGCCCTGATTCCCCCCATTACTCCCCGAAACGGCGTTCCCAAGATTTTTGATTCAGGAGGAACGGGTTGCGCCCATATGAGGGAAGATTGAGCGGCTCTTCCATGCCCATGGGGGCGCAGCTCGCTCCCAACGTCAGCCGTGACAATTTCTGCGGAAATGCTGGTAGTCAACGTCCGTCGAGCGCACCGCTTGCCCGTCGAAAACTGATGTCGCACAGTCCTTCAGATTCGCATCCTTGACGCAGCGCCTTGTAGGCTGCGGATTGGGGAAGCCATTTACACGGCGCGTGCGATCGAGAGGGGGGAACGTGACGAAGCCTTTCTATGAACGGCCGATTCTGAACTCGCCCTACGCTCCTCCAACGCGCCACCATGCCCTTAGCGAAGATGGCCAACCTCTTGAACATGAGCCGCTCCTCGGCCGCCGTCGCTCGCAGTACGTCACCCCCGTACCGAAAGCGCGGCGAAGACGGCCGACATCCTCTGGGCAGGACGAGCTGCGCTTCGGCGCGGATCAGGACCAGGAATACAATCCTTCCCCGATCATCAACGAGATACGCGGGCACCTTGAGAGCTGGCGCAGGCTGTCAAATCCTGCGGATTGGGGCGTGACCGCTGCCACGCAACGGCTCCTTCAGCACTGGCGGCATCATGAGTTTTCGGGCGCACGCCCCTTTTTCTGTCAGGTCGAAGCCGTCGAAACCGCGATCTGGCTGGCAGAGGTGGCGAATCCCCGCGGCCAGCACGCCCATATCTTTCGACACTTGAAAGAATCGAACGCAGAAGCGAATCCGGAGCTCACCCGCATCGCCCTGAAGCTCGCGACCGGGGCGGGCAAGACGACCGTCATGGCGATGTTGATCGCATGGCAGGCAGTAAACGCCGCGCGGCAACCGAACTCCTCGCGCTTCTCACGCGGCTTCCTGATCGTCGCACCCGGAATCACCATCCGGGATCGGTTGCGGGTCCTTCTGCCGTCAGATCCCGACAGCTACTACCAGACAAGGGAGCTCGTTCCGCCGGAGATGATGACGGAGCTCCGCAAGGCGAAGATCGTCATTACAAACTATCATGCCTTTCAGCAGCGAGAGCACCTGGCGACGAACAAGGTCGGCCGCAGCCTCCTCAGCGGGTGGCGCGAGGAGCCGTTGATTACGCGGGAGACGGAGGGCGAGATGCTCGCCCGCGCTTGCGGCGATCTCCTGTCCTTAAAAAATGTCGTCGTCATCAACGACGAGGCCCACCATTGCTACCGCGAGCGGCCGGAAACCGACTCCGAGGCGGAGCTGAAAGGGGAGGAAAAGCAAGAGGCGAAGGAGAACAACGAAGCCGCACGGCTCTGGATTTCGGGACTGGAAGCGCTGAAGCGAAAGGTCGGCGTGCGCAATGTCTACGACCTGTCGGCCACCCCCTTCTTTCTGCGCGGCTCCGGCTACGAGGAAGGAACCTTGTTTCCCTGGGTCGTCTCCGACTTCTCACTCGTCGACGCGATTGAGTGTGGCATCGTCAAATTGCCGCGCGTGCCAGTCTCCGACAATGCGGTGAACGCCGACATGCCCGTCTACCGCAACCTGTGGGAACACATCGGCAAGAAGATGCCGAAGAAGGGCGCGGCGAAATCCGGAGATCTCGACCCGCAGAAGATCCCGCCACAGCTAGAGACGGCGCTCTACGCCCTCTACGGCCACTACGAGAAGGAATTCGAGACATGGAAGCGGGCTGGCATTGGTGTGCCGCCCGTCTTCATCGTCGTGTGCAACAACACTTCCTCCTCCAAGCTCGTCTACGAGTGGATTTCCGGCTGGGACCGGGAGGTCGAAGGCGAGAGCCAAAACATCCATCAAGGGCATCTGGCGCTCCTCCGCAACTATGATGAAAACGGCAACCGCCTGGAGCGGATGAACACGCTCCTCATCGATTCCAACCAGCTTGAATCGGGTGAGGCACTCGATGCGAATTTCCGCAGCGCCGCAGCCGCGGAGATCGAGCAGTTCCGCAAGGAGAAGCTCCAGCGAGAAGGTGCCGCCAGCGGCGACATCTCCGACAGCGAGCTCCTGCGCGAGGTCATGAACACGGTGGGCAAGCCGGGTCGGCTCGGTGAGCAGATCCGCTGCGTCGTTTCCGTCTCCATGCTGACCGAAGGCTGGGATGCGAACACGGTCACCCACATCCTCGGCGTGCGCGCCTTCGGCACGCAGCTTCTGTGTGAGCAGGTGATCGGCCGCGGCCTGCGTCGGCAATCCTATGAGCTTGGCGAGGAGACGGATCTCCTCGGCAACCGCCTGTTCGAGACGGAATATGCCGACATCCTCGGCATCCCCTTCGACTTCGCCACCGAGCCCCAGCCGGTGGTGAAGAACCCACCCAAGCCCATGACGCGCATCCATGCCGTGAAGGGCCGCGAGCGCCTTGCCATCCGCTTCCCGCGCGTCGCAGGCTACCGGACGGAAATCCCGGCCGAGCGGATCGCCGCGCGGTTCACTTCCGATCATCGGCTGGAGCTCACGCCGGAACTCGTCGGCCCCTGCGAGACGCGCATGGAAGGCCTCGTCGGCGAAGGTCACGACCTCACCGCAGAAGCGCTCGACGAGATGCGCCCGAATACGGTCGCCATGCACCTCACCAAGCGGCTCATCCAGACGATGGCCAACGAGGACGGCCAGTCGCCCTTCCACCTCTACAACCAGTTGCAGCCGATCGCGCGCCGCTGGATCCGCGAATGCCTGGTGCTCAAGGGCGGCACAAAGGCCGGGATGCTCACCTATGCGATGATCGCCGACATGGCGGTGAACCTGATCCACAGCGCCATTCTGCGCGAAAGCGGCGCAGCGGGGCAGGAAGTAGTGAAGGCGATGCTCGACCCCTTCAACCCCGCGGGATCGACGGAGCATCTCAGTTTCATCACCACCAAGACCAATCTCTGGACGACCGCCCCGGACAGGAGCCACATCAACTACGTCGTCTGCGACAGCGACTGGGAGGCGGAGTTCGCCCGCGTCGTCGAAGCCCACCCCGCCACCCTCGCCTATGTGAAGAACCAGGCCCTCGGCTTCGAAGTGCCGTATCTGAAGGGCGCGCAGACCCACCGCTACGTACCGGACTTCATCGTGCGACTTGATGACGGACGCGGGGCCGACGATCCGCTTCACCTAATCGTCGAGGTCAAGGGCTTTCGGGGCCTCGATGCGCAAATCAAGGCGAACACGATGCGCGATCTGTGGGTGCCCGGCGTCAACCGGCTCCAGAGTTTCGGACGGTGGGCCTTCCTGGAGCTCACCGACGCTTTTGCGGTTCAGGAGGAATACGCCAAGGCGGTCACCGCACTCACTTCCCGAGAAACGGAAACCGCCTGATGGTATGCAGCGCGGCGAGGCTCAGGCTGCGGATGACCGCCCCGCGGCGACAGGCAGGATCCCCAGCGTTCTGTGAGGATACGCCTAAGGAAGAGCCGAAATGAACTCTGTGCGGCGCCACGCTCCGACGAGCGTCATCAGGTTGCGTCGGGAAGCACGTGAAAGCTTCGAACAGTTCATCCGTTGGACGCACAATAAGTCGCCGCATCGATGGGTCTTCCGGGGCCATGCCAATCATTGGAGTCTGAAGCCGTCGGTCGGCCGTTCCAAGCGTTATCGAATCGAATATGAGCAACAGCTTTTGACAGACTTCAGGCGGGGCGCACGGCCCTTCCTTAAAGAACGGCCAGAAAGCAATTGGGATTGGCTGGCGGTCGCTCAACATCACGGATTGCCGACACGCCTCATTGATTGGACCACAAATCCGCTTGTCGCCTGCTATTTCGCGACCGCACTGGTCGGACGGAGCAAGCAGGCGGGAGAGATCGTTGCTGTCGAAGTCCGGAAGATAGGTTTCTATCATCCGGAGGACCCTGGCGAGGATGATCCATTCGACATTACCGAACCTCGCTTCATTCGTCCGCCGACGATTGCAGCGCGGATCGGCAGTCAGCGTGGCATGTTCTCGATTCATCCGGAGCCAGACAAAGCTTGGTATATCGGAGGCAAATCGGAGAGGTTTGAGATCTCGCACGACCACAAGGACGAGTTTCGCCGCCTGCTTCATGCTATGGGTGTCGACGACGCGTCACTGATGGCTGACCTGGATGGGCTTGCCAAGATGCTGAGATGGCGTTTCGAAAATGGGCTGCTGAGCGAATGAGTGTCCCTGTCCGCATTCAAAACCCCGACCGGAAGATTTGGTTCAAAGAGCTTCCCGACAGGCTTTCGCAGGCAGCGGAAGAATTCGACGTCACGTCCGACTCCAGCTGGAGCGACCTCGGCGCCCTTTCAACGCATACCGAGTTCGAGGGGCTGGAGGTGTTTGCCGAGGCCGGAGCGATCACGGGCGATGAATTGACCGCTCCGGGCGTTGTTCATGTAAAGCTCAATTACGGTAGCGGATCCGATGATGGATTCTCGATGAGCGACAGTTTTCCGGTTATCGTCCATTTCACAGCCGATCCGCAGAAGAAGACGGTCGAGATCACCACTCTGGAAATAGATACGTCCTCCTTCTTTGGCCCCGACGACGGCCCCGACGACGACCCGGACGCGGACGATACTGAATCTGAGTAGAAGACAATCGTTGTTCTAATTCATGCGCCGACGCCCGCCCTCGACCAAGCTAACCACCGCCTCTACTGCTAAAGACAAACATGGCAGGACCGTCGGCGCCGCCGCTCGGCGGGAGACGGAGACCGCCTGATGGCATCAACCGGGCGAGCAGCGGCGCTTGAGCCGGAACGAGCGGATTCCGTCGCACACTTCCTGATAAGTCTGCGCGAGGCACGAGCCGCAGGCAGAAATGGCTCGGCCCTAGAGCAGCGGCTGCGTACCTTGTTCTCGGCGGTCCGAGGCTATCGCCTGGAGCACGCTCCTCAACCTGTCCCGAAACGACGCGAAATCGACCCTGAGGCCACGGCGTCCTTCCTCCAGGCGCTGCGACCGGCCGTCGCCGCTGATCGCAGTCAGGGGCGCCTTATGAATGTCTGGGGCGTCGCTGGCCTCAAGCGAGACGAGGTGCGCACCTCCGCCGTGCTGGAATGGATCCTCGACTGCTCCGGCTCGCACGGTTTCGGCTCCGCGGTGCTGGAAGAGGTCCTGGCTCTCCTCGGCCCTGCGAACCCGGAGCTTTCGGAACTCGACCTGAGACAGGGCTACGTCACGCGACGCGAGCACTGCGTCTTCGCCGACCAGACGAACCGCGTCGATATCACTGCGGTTCTGCCCACGACGATCCTCTTCATAGAGGTCAAAATCGGAGCGCCCGAGGGAAGAAAGCAGCTCACGCGCTACCGGGAACTGGCGCAGAAAATGGCAGCAGCGCTCGGCAAGGAGCGATCTTTCGTCCTCTATCTCACCACAGGGCGCGTCAGCGATGAACAAGACATCATTTCGTTCACATGGCGGGACGTGGCGAAGGCGATCCGCCGCGCAGTCGAAAAGCGCGAAAAGAGAGGGGCGATCGCAGGAGAGGTCTTGCTGCAGTTCGCCGGGCACATCGAGCAATTGAGGTAGCACCATGGAACAGGCATCGCTCGATAGGATGATCGTCGAAAGCCTGGGCGACGTCGACGCTGCAGCAAAGCGGCTGCAGGAGATCGAGAAGCGCGTCTCAGATGCGATCGAGGACGTCTGTGCCCAATGGGCAGACCACAATAACTGGCTCTATAAAAACAACTGGCTTGAGAACGACGACTGCTTTGTCATGCCGAAAGACTGGAGAACAGAGAGCACGGAATGGCCCGCATGGTTTGAGCTCTGGTACGGGGCGGGAGACAATGGGGACCAGGGCGGAGCGCACGACTTCTTCTGGCTCACGCGCTTCTGTCGAGAAGGTTCAGGCCAGATCGGCTTTCGTTTCCAGCAGGATGTCCTTGGAAAGACCCCCTGGAAGAAACTTGTGCGAGAGAACGCACGATGCGTGGAGCACACATCGTTCATCGTCGATGATGAACCAAGCTTCTTCCTGCCCTTCCGCATCGACAAGACGGAGCTCGCAAAAGCGATCGAAGATGGCCGGGAAGAGGCATTCTCCGAAGCTCTTCGGCCGATGACAGAAGCCCTCGACCATATCAAGGCGAGTGTCGATGTCTTCGACACCCTCCTCAACGAGATGCGCAGCCGAGAAGGTGCTTGATGGCTCGCCGCACGACACCGTCCGAAAAATCCGTCACCTCCCTCACCCATGATGCGGCGAAGCGGATCAACAATCCGACCGCCGAGATGGCCTCGCTCTACGAGCAGCAGATGGAGATCCTGGGCGAGGAGCGGGAAGAGCTGAGCCTTGCCCGCGACCGGCCGCTTGAAAAGGGCGAGCACCGCCCGCGCGACCCTGACCGCGACCCGCAGATCGTCTGGAACGGCGCGAAGATCACGCTGACGCCGGAGCAGGTCGAAGAGCTTGCCGCCACCGGCACGGTGGAGATCGGCGATGCGCAGCTCGTCTGGCGCGGCAAGGACCAGCAGGACTGGTCCGACCTCGTCGTCAATGCCCCTCCCCTCTACATCCAGGAGAAGGTGCATCCCAAAGCGCTGATCGACGATCTGAAGCGCCGCTCCGATGCCGCGCGCGAGACCGCCTCGGAGGCGCCCGATCTCTTCGCCGATTTCAACGGCCTTGCCGATCCGGAGGCGCGGGCGGAGTTTTACCAGCATCCGCTCCACTGGCAGAACCGCATGATCCTCGGCGACAGCCTGCAGGTGATGGCGAGCCTTGCCGAGCGCGAGGGGCTGCGCGGCAAGGTGCAGGCGATCTATTTCGACCCGCCCTACGGCATCAAGTTCAATTCCAACTGGCAGGTCTCCACCCTGTCGCGCGACGTCAAGGATGGCAAGCAGGCCGATGTCAGCCGCGAGCCGGAACAGGTGAAGGCTTTTCGGGACACCTGGAAGGACGGCATCCACTCCTACCTCACCTATCTGCGCGACCGGCTCAGCGTGGCGCGGGAGCTCTTGACGGATTCCGGCTCCGTCTTCGTGCAGATAGGTAGTGAAAACGTGCATCGCATCCGGGCAGTGATGGATGAGGTCTTTGGAGAGGAGAACTTTTGCTGCCTGATCCAATTCCAGAAAACAGGGAGCCTGTCAGCAGGGGTCCTCCCAAACACGGTCGACTTCATCTGTTGGTACGCTCGGAAAAGATCTGTTGTTAAGTTCCGGCCTCTCTATGAACAAAGGCGAGCGGGGGACCCTTCATCAGATCGATATGACGTAGTAGATCATGGATTCTTCGACAAGCGTGCATCTGTGGAAGAACGCGCATCCACTGATCCTGCCCTTTTACTCCAACATACCAGTCTTTTGAGTTCTGGCGCAGGCTCGTCAGATCAGGGCTTCGGCTATCGCGGAGCTTCTTATCGTCCCGCTGCTGGCAGTCACTGGAAAGCGACACTCGCAGGCATGCGTCGCCTTGGTAGAGCTGGAAGAGTGCATACCGCGGGTAAAACCCTCAGGTACCGGAGGTACCTAAACGACTTTCCGGTTATCCCAATCAATGACCGATGGGAATCGGTGCAGATCGGCGTCGGTCTCAATTACGTCGTCGAAACGTCTCCGAAGGTGATCGAACGCTGCCTCCTCATGACCACCGATCCCGGCGACCTCGTGCTCGACCCGACCTGCGGCTCCGGCACGACGGCGACCGTCGCCGAGCAATGGGGGCGGCGCTGGATCACCATCGATACCTCGCGCGTGGCGCTGGCGCTTGCCCGCACCCGGCTGATGAGCGCGCGCTACCCCTACTATCTTCTCGCCGACAGCCCGGAAGGCCGCGCCAGAGAACAGGAGGTTTCGGGAAAAATCCAGCCGGACGGGGCGACGGGCGGGGATATCCGCCTCGGCTTCGTCTATGAGCGCGCCCCGCACATCACCCTGAAATCGATCGCCAACAATGCCGAGATCGACATCATCTGGGAAAGATTCCAGGAACGGCTGGAGCCGCTGCGCGAGAGGCTGAACACCGCCCTCGGCAAGGCCTGGGAGGAATGGGAGATCCCGCGCGAGGCGGAAGAGAGCTGGCCGAAGGAAGCGCTTGAGGCGCATGCCGCCTGGTGGGAGGCGCGCATCGCCCGCCAGGGCGAGATCGACGCCTCCATCGCCAAGGCCGCCGATGTGGAGATGCTCTACGACCGGCCCTACGAGGACAGATCGCGCGTGCGCGTCGCCGGGCCTTTCACCGTCGAGAGCCTTTCGCCGCACCGCATCGTCACGGCGCGCGACGACACGCTGAAGGACGAGCTCGACGCCTATGAGGGCGACATGCAGCCCGGCCCGCGCAACATGCCGGAGGCGGATTTCGGCGCCATGGTGCTCGACCATCTGCGCAGCGCCGGCGTGCATGCGCAGGCGAAGGCGGACACCATCCATTTCGCATCGCTCACGCCCTGGCCCGGCCATTTCGTCGCCGCCGAGGGGCGCTTCACCGACGAGGCGGGGGCGGAAAAGCGTGCCGCGATCCTCATCGGCCCGGAATTCGGCACGCTGTCGCGCTCCGCCACCACGGCCGCGGCGCGCGAGGCATCGGATGCCCGCTTCGACATCCTGATCGCCTGCGCCTTCAACTACGAGGCCCAGGCGGCGGGGCTCGACCGGCTCGGGCCGATGCCGATCCTGAAGGCGCGCATGAACCCCGACCTCCACATGGCGGAAGATCTGAAGAACACCGGCAAGGGCAACCTCTTCGTCGTCTTCGGCGAGCCGGACATCGACCTGATCGAGACGGATGAGGGCGAGATCCAGGTGAAGGTGAACGGCATCGACATCTTCGATCCGGCAACCGGCGAGATCCGCTCCGACGACGTTTCCGGCATCGCCTGCTGGTTCATCGACACCGATTATGACGAAGAGAGCTTCTTCGTGCGCCACGCCTATTTTCTCGGCGGCGCGAAGAGCGGCGGAAGCGATCCCTACAAGAGCCTGAAGACGGCGCTGAAGGCGGAGATCGACCGCGACGCCTGGGAGACGCTCTATTCCGACACCTCACGCCCCTTCCCGCGCCCGAAGACGGGCCGGATCGCCGTGAAGGTGATCAATCATTTCGGGGACGAGGTGCTGAAGGTTTTTGGGGTGTAGACTTTTCCGCCAGGACATCACACGCTTCCTTGGGAGAGAAAGGACAGTGCGATGAATGCCGACAATCAACACAACCGCTGGCGCTCCTTTATGACTTACATCAGAGACGCCGCCGAGCTAGCAAAGCTGCTTGCCCTCATTCTTGTAGCTGTCGGGGCATTAGGATTTTACCTTCCAACGGGCAGAAAGAATGGGAAGAGGCAGTTACCAAGGTGGTTCTACTATCATGGGGAGCTCTGTGGGTTATATCCGAGAGCCTGCCCGGAAACTGAATGCAGCTGAGCGTCGCGAGATGGAAAGACGTGCGCGGTCAAAGAGGAAGCGCGAGAAGGCGAAGAAAGAGAAGCTACGCGAGATAGCCAAGGCAAAGGATTTTCGGAAGAAGAAGTGATCTGATCGATGCCCACCATCCTCGCCGACAGTTTCACCGCCGCGCTCGGCAAGCTCCGGAATGACGAGCAGAAGCAGGCGAAGCTGACCGCGTTCGACCTGCAAACCGACCCGGATCGGCCGGGCCTCAATTTCCACCGGATCGACAGCTCGAAAGATCCGAACTTCTGGTCGGTGCGGGTCAATCGCGATCTCAGGATCATCGTCCACAAGAGCGGCGACAGCCTGATGCTCGTCCATGTCGGCCATCACGACGAGGCCTATAGATGGGCGGAGCGGCGGCGGATCGAGACCCATCCGAAGACGGGCGCGATCCAGATCGTGGAAGTGCGCGAGCGCGTCGAAGAGATCGCGCCCCCGCCGGTCCAGGGTGATTTGGGCCTCGATAGGCCGGAGCCACCACGCACGCCAGCGCCGAAAGCCACGCGCCGGCTTTTTGCGAAGCTTGCCGCCGACGAGCTTCTTTCCATCGGCGTGCCGGAAGACTGGCTGGCGGATGTCGCGGCGGCGAGCGAGGACGACTTCTTCGCCCTCGCCCCGCACCTGCCCGCCGAGGCGGCCGAAGCCCTCCTGGAATATGCCGCGACGGGCATCCTGCATCCGGCGGTCGCGCAGATGGCCGATCCGCTGGCGCATCCCGACACGCTGCGCCGCTTCCGCGTGCTGGATGGCGTGGAGGAAATGAAGGCGGCGCTCGACTGGCCCTTCGAGAAATGGGCCGTCTTCCTGCACCCGGCGCAGCGCGGCGTCGTCGATCGTGCCTGGTCCGGTCCGGCCCGCGTCATCGGCTCGGCCGGAACCGGCAAGACCGTCGTCGCGCTCCACCGCGTTGCTCGCCTTCTTCACCAGGAGCCGCAGGCGCGCATCCTCCTGACCACCTTTTCCGATCCTTTGGCCCGCGCCCTTGAAGAGAAGCTCGGCATCCTCCTCGGAGAGCGTGCGGACCTTTTACGGCGCGTCACCATCGCTTCGTTCGAGCGGATCGGCGCAGAGCTCTACTCCCTCCTCACGGGCCGCGAGCCCGCGCTCGCCAAGCCGGAGCAGATCCGCCTCAGCCTGATGAAGGCGGCCGAAGAGGCGGGTGAGACCGGCTTTTCCCAGCAGTTCCTCCTTTCCGAATGGGCACATGTCATCGACGCCTGGCAGATCGACCGCGCCGAAGCCTATGCCGAGGTGCCGCGCATGGGCCGCAAGAACCGGCTCGGGGCCCGGCAGCGCGAGCGGCTGTGGGAGGTTTTTTCGCGCCTGCGGGCCACGCTCGCCCGCCGCGCGCTGATGACGCCCGCTTCGATGTTCGCCGCCGTCGCGGCGGCCTACGAAACGCGCGCGGAAAAACCCTTCGACCATATCGTCGTCGACGAGGCGCAGGATCTCGGCGTGCCGGAGCTGCGCTTCCTGGCGGCGATCGCCCCCGACGCGCCGGACGCCCTCTTCTTTGCTGGTGATATCGGCCAGCGCATCTTCCAGCAGCCTTTTTCCTGGAAGGGGCTCGGCATCGACGTGCGCGGCCGCTCAGCGACGCTGAAGGTGAACTACCGCACCTCCCACCAGATCCGGCGTGCGGCCGACCGGCTTCTGCCGCCGAATGTGCGCGACGTCGACGGGCTGGAGGATGAGCGCGCCGGCACGGTTTCCGTCTTCGAAGGGCCGGAGCCCGTGGTCGTCCTTGCCGCGGACGAGGCCACCGAACGGGCGGCGGTGGCGGCCTTCCTGCAGCGCGCTGTGGCGGACGGGATCTCACCGGCTGAGATCGGCCTCTTCGTGCGTTCCGCGAACGAGCTTCCCCGCGCCCGCGCCGCTGCGGAAGAAGCCGGACTTGCCATCCGCACGCTGTCGGAGTGGCGAAGCGACGACGGCGAGGAGCGGCTGCTGGTCGGCACGATGCATCTTGCCAAGGGGCTGGAGTTCCGGGCTGTCGCCATCGTGGCCTGCGACGAGGGTGTGCTGCCGCTGGCGGAGCGCATCGCCGATGTCGCCGACGAGTTCGAGCTCGACGAGGTGGTGACGACGGAGCGCCAGCTCCTCTACGTCGCCCTGACGCGCGCCCGCGACCGGGCTCTCGTTTCGGGTTTGGAGCCCGGCTCGGAGTTCCTGGAAGACCTGATGGTTGCCTGAGCCTCCGCAGACGGGAACGGAGGCGAGCCCTTAAGCGCCGCCCTTCTCGATCCGCCACCTGATCGTAAAAATCTCCTGCACGGCCGCCTCGGCCTGCAGGTCAGGGGTCTCTTCGGTCTCCGGCAGCCTCAATCCGCGTCCATGCGGACAAGTGGCTGCCACTCACCCTCTGCAAATCCTTGCAGCCACTCGCATTTTAGCCCGGTTTTTCAAGGGCGAAATCATTTTCCCTTTCCGGCCGCCGCCATCGTCGGCTTTTACCCGCCACCTCCGCCTTATTCTCCTTTAAAATCAGCATATTATACATTTTCCAAGGGCGAATTCAGCCCTTCGAACGATCTCAACCAGAAGATATGCACCCGAAAGACCGCCCGGGTGGCGAGAATGCAGGCCTCAATGGGCCTTGTCGAGCGGGAAGTCGGAGACAGATCGCCGCCTTCTGCCCGGGGCGGGCGCGCGCGCTCGCATCCCCACGAACAATCATGCCGCCGGGTTGCGCCATAGGGCGCAGTTGCGCGGCACGAAAATCCCGACAAGGTTGTGCAGGTCATGCAAGAGCGCCCCGCCGACACGCCCCTCACTTCCCTTCGCGCCTATCTTGAGGCGGCGCGGCAGCGGCCGCTCGTGCCCGTCGATCTCCTCGCGACATGGCGCATGGCGCGCATCGAGCTCTTCTGTCCTGGGGCTGCGGCGCTTGCGAAAAATCCGAATGCACCGGCGAGAATGCGCGGCGCCTGGGGCCGCGCTCTGGCCGAGGGTGCCTCCGCGGAGGCGCTTGCGGGCGGCCCCTGCCCCTGGCCCGCCCCTTGCGCCTACGATCTCTTCTTCAACGTCCAGGGCAGGATGACGGCGCGGCTCGAGATCCCAAAGCCTTTCGCCATCGCGCTCGATACGGACGGAAACGACCTCATCGTCTCGCTGACGCTCTTCGGCATTGCGGTCGATTGGGCGGGCGAAGCGGCCGACGCCATGGTCCGGGCTCTGCGAAACGGCCTCGACACCCACGACAGACGCCGCCCGCTGAAAGTGACAGATCGCCGGGTCGGCCTCGCAAGCGGCCTGCCCGCCGCCGAGGCGGGCGCGGGCCTTCTCCTCTCCTTCGTGACGCCGGTGGCGCTGCGCTCCGGCGCGCAGATGCATGTGCGCCCGGAAAGCCTCTTGACCGGCGTCGCCAATCGCGTCGGCGGGCTTGCGCTTTGGCAGGGGCATGCGCTTGCCATCGACCCGGCGGCGTTGAAGGCGGAAGCGGACGCGCTCGGACGCCGGGCCGAATGGCAGGTGGAGACCGCGCCCGGCTGGCGGAATGGGTCAAAGGCCCAAAGGCGTGAAAGAGCGATGGGCGGCGTCCTCGGCACGCTGATGCTGCCGCAGCCCACGCCCGATCTCGCAGCGCTCCTGCGCATCGGCGCGGAAACCCATGTCGGCTCCCACGCCGCACTCGGCATGGGCCGCTACGACCTCCTCACCCTGGCAAGCTAAGGCGCCCCGCTCGTCCGCGTCCATGCGGACATCAAGCTGCAGCATGGGGCAAAATATCGCCGGAGAGTTCGACGGGGTCTCAATCCGCGTCCATGCGGACATCACGCTGCAGCAGAGCGGAAAAAACGCGCGCGAGGCTGAACGCTTGGTCTCAATCCGCGTCCATGCGGACATCACGCTGCAGCCGATCACGGCCACCACCGCGCCCCTTTTCGAGCTTCTCGTCTCAATCCGCGTCCATGCGGACATCACGCTGCAGCTTACCCGCCAGAACTCTTTGACGTCAAACAACAAAAAAGCCCAGTTTCCAAGGGCGAGCATTTTTTGCACGAATCCTGCGGCACAACCCTCCCGAAATCCTCCTAACAGGAAAATTTTTCTTTTTCGAACAGATATTTATCACTTTTCCAAGGGCGATTTCCGGTTTTTGCGCGTTTCGGCTAGCTTTCGTGAGCGCGAAAGCTGTCTCCGCAAAGCTTAGGGCCATGCGTTTCCAGCGCCAGGCAGAGGCAAGACCCCGCATGCTGCCGACCTTGGGGGAGAGAATACGCCGATGGCGCTACGGGACGGGCCGATGCGGCCTGAAGATCTCTTCTTGCGGGTCACCGAACCCGCCACGCTCGATCAGGCCTGGGCGCGGGTGCGCGCCAATGGCGGCTGCGCCGGGGGCGACGGCGAGACGCTTGCCGCCTTTTCGCGCGCGGCCGCAAGGCGCATCCTCTCCCTGTCGAAACAGCTGCGCGAGGGCAGCTATCGCCCGCGCGCCCTGCGCATCGTGGAAATTGCGAAGAAGCGCGGCGGCACCCGGCCCCTCGCCATCCCCTCCATCGTCGACCGCGTCGCGCAGACGGCCTGCGCACAGGAGCTCACGCCCCTGCTCGATCCGATGTTCGAGGACGACAGCTTCGCCTATCGTCCGGGGCGTTCCGTCGCCATGGCCGTCCGTCGCATCGGCTCGTTGCGCCGGAAGGGCTTCGTGCATGTCGTCGAAGCCGACATCGTGCGCTGTTTTGAGCGGATCCCGCAAGCGCCGCTGCTCCAGAGGCTCGAAGAGGCTCTCGCCGGACGCAGCGGTGCGGAGCGCGTGAGCGATCTCGTCGCCCATTGGCTCGAACATGCGGGCGCGTCCCTCTCGACGCCCGGCACAGGGTTGCCGCAGGGTTCGCCACTGTCGCCGCTTCTCGCCAATCTCTATCTCGATTCCGTCGACGAGGAGCTGGCGACGGGCGGAGCGCGGCTCATCCGCTTTGCCGATGATTTCGTCATCCTGTGCCGCCGCCGCGGCTCGGCGCGCATTGGGGCGCGCGCAGGAGGTGCTCGATCGCCACGGCCTGGAAATGCATGGCGAAGGCAGCCGCGTCGTCGATTTCGATCGGGGCTTTGAGTTCCTCGGCCATCTGTTCGTCCGCTCCATGACGCTGAAGCGCGTCGCCGACCCGGAGGAAGAGGCGCTGGAAGCGATGCGCGGCCTCGCGGCGCGCGACGCGGCCAAGGCGGAAGAGGTCCGCGCCGCCGAAGTCCTTGAGGAGGACGAGCTCGCGCGCGGCTATGACCGCGGCCAGCGCATTTTGCATGTGGTCGGTGCCGGGCGCCGCCTCGCCTTGCGCAACCTCAGCTTCACCGTCACGGGCGAAGACAGCCGCGAGCTTCTTGCCATCGCCCACACCCGGGTCGACCGCATCGAGCTCGGTCCGGGCGCCGAGGTCGAGACGGAAGCGATCCGCCATGCCCTGGCGAGCGATACCGACTTCGCCTTCGTCAATGGCGAGGGCGAGACCCTCGGCTGGCTATCGCCGCCCTCTTTCAGACGTGCAGGCCTGCATCTGGCGCAAGCGAAAGTGGCGCTCGACTCGGCACTTGCCGCCGATCTTGCGAGACGCATCGTGGAAGGACGGCTGCGCAACGAGCGCGCCCAGCTGCACCGCTTGAACCGCCGTGTCAGCGATCCGGAAGTGATCGTCGCCACGAAGACGCTCGGCCGGATGATCCGCAAGCTGCCGGAAGCGCGCGACGTGGACGCCTTGCGCGGCGCCGAGGGCGCGGCGGGCGCGATCTATTGGCCGGCGCTCGGCCGCCTTGCCGCGGTGGCGCCGCAACCCTTTCGCCGCCTGCGTCCGGCGGGCGATCCGCTCAACGCCACGATCAATTATCTGACGGCGCTTTTGGCACGCGATATCCGCGCCGCCCTTCTGAGCCGCGGCCTGCATCCGGGCATCGGCGCGCTGCATGCGGCCTCCGATCGGGGCGAGGCCTGCGTCTGGGATCTGATGGAAGGTTTCCGCGCGCCCCTGACGGAAGGGCTCGCCGTCTCGCTCTTCAACCAGGGGCGGCTCGATGCCGACATGTTTTCGGGTCGGGAGGACGGCACGATGTGGATCGGGCCAGAGGCGCGGCGCGCGATCATCGAGGGCTACGAGACGGCCGCGGCGCGGCGGCTGAAAAGCCCCCATTCGGGGCGCAAGCGTAGCTGGCGCGTCCTCATGGAGGAAGAGGCAGGTGCCTATGGCGCACATTGCCGTGCCCCGAAGAGCCAGCCCTTCCAGCCCCAAGTGATCGACCATTAGCAGAGCCGCGAGCGGGCCGGCCCTCAGCCCCCTGCCGGTCGCTCGCCGGAATGGGCACGCCGCCGGGCTTCAGATCCCCAGCAAACCCCGATCTGCGCCCATGCGGACAAGTGGCTGCCACGCAACGAAAAGCGGATTTCGCGCGCCAAGCTTGCGTCTCAATCCGCGTCCATGCGGACAAGTGGCTGCCCCGCGGCGTGAAGTTTGCAACCGCGGCTTAGGCCGCGTCTCAATCCGCGTCCGTGCGGACAAGTGGCTGCCCCGAGGTACGGGAGATTGGCCTGTTCCTCACCCTCCGTCTCAATCCGCGTCCGTGCGGACAAGTGGCTGCCCCTGGGCGGCAGGCGCAGCCACGGCAGCCAAAAGCTGCTGAGTCTCAATCCGCGTCCGTGCGGACAAGTGGCTGCCCCATGGCGGCGCCATGGAGAGCGACGACGAAGTCGGTCTCAATCCGCGTCCGTGCGGACAAGTGGCTGCCCCTCACTCTCTGTAAGCAGCTGCAACCACTTGCATTTTTGACCGGTTTTCCAAGGGCGAGCCATTTTGCGTCTCCTACGCACCTCTCAAACGTCCTTTTTGCCTCCTTTTCTGCCTTTTTCTCAAATTAACTCAGTGACTTGTCCATTTTCCAAGGGCGATTTCAGGCTTTCTGGCCCCCTGCGACCGCCGCGGCGCCTTTCCGGATGGCGCCGACCGGGCGAGAATGCCGCCTCAAACAGGGGTTGTCGAGGCGAAAGGAGAGCGGCGATGGCGCGCGGTGAGATGCTGACGGTGTTCTCCTATGACGTTTCCGAAGACCGGCGCAGGAGGCGTATCGCCCGACTTCTGGAGAACGCCGCGACGCGCGTGCAATATTCCGTCTTCGAGGTGCGCATGAGCCGCGCCAAGGCCGCAGCCCTCGGCCAGAGGCTCGCCGCCCTGCTGGGCCCCGGCGACAGCCTGCGCGTCTATGTCATCGGCGCAGACGGTTTTGAACGCAGCCGCGTCTATGGCGACGGCGCCCCCTTCGAGAGCGAAGAGGGCTACTGGATCATCTGATCAAGACGGGGACGCCCGGGACGCGCCGCGCAACAGCACGGACCGCGCGAGGACACGGTCGACGGCAGCCGCGACGAGCAAACGCCCGCCACCGCGCCGCACCTCCGCGTCCATGCGGACAAGTGGCTGCCACCGACTGTCGGTGTTTATCCAGCCTCTCATCTTGCGGGTCTCAATCCGCGTCCGTGCGGACAAGTGGCTGCCACGGAGGTTTCTACGACGTACTGGTGGTCACCAAGTCTCAATCCGCGTCCATGCGGACAAGTGGCTGCCACTGGTAGCTCCGGGCCCGGCTGAGGCCGGACAGGTCTCAATCCGCGTCCATGCGGACAAGTGGCTGCCACTCACTCTCTGTAAGCATCCGCAGCCATTTGCATTTTTGACCGGTTTTCCAAGGGCGAGCCATTTTGCGTCTCCTGCGCATGTCTCAAACGTCCTTTTTGCCTCCTTTTCTTCCTTTTTCTCAAATTAACTCAGTGACTTGTCCATTTTCCAAGGGCGATTTCATCTCTTTGAGCGCAGTCACCGTAGGTCGCTAGCCACCACCGGCCGTGGGACTCCCGGCCAGGAAGGACGCGACCAGCGCCAGGGCAGCGATCGCGGCGGCGACGGCAAGACCCAGCGTGACGCCGCGCAGACGCGCCGCCTCCTTGCCCTCGTCATGCACGATCAGGCTGAGCGCCGCCCAGCCAAGCCCGTAGAAGACGGAAAGCAGAAGAGCGAATTGCAGAACCTGGGCCCGCCATAGACCGGCCGCGCCATCGTCTGGAATCCACGCGACGTTTGGCGCCTCCGATCCGACGAGAAGGTTCATTCCGCCCGCCCCGACGGCCAGGCCCGCGGGAAGGCCCAGCGTCGCCAAACGCGTCAGGCGCGTGGCGGCCCGGGCGCTCTCACACTGATCGAGAGCGACCGCAAGCTCGGCCGCCGTCTTAATCTCTTCCTTCACATCGTCGTAGAGCTCAGCAAGGCCCAAGGTCTTTCGCATGCGCTCGAACATCTCGCGGGCCTGAACATGATTGGAGACGTTGGTGAAGCGATAGCGATGGGTGAAATCGAGAAAATCCTCCTCGATCGCCAAGAGACCATTGCGGAAGCGATCGGGCTCCTTGTCCTTATGCTTGGAGGTTTCGTCGACCAGCTTGGTGACACGGCTGGAGAGAGCAAGGAGAGATGCAAACTCCAGATGGGCGACGAAGGCCATCTGGCGGTAATGGCGGCGGAAATGCTCTCGCAGGATGTTGTCGAAGAACCATCCTGCGCCGACGGCGAGGAAATGGTAGCCGAGAAAGGCGAAACGTGTGGCCGTGTCGGGATGCATGCCTTCGCCCGGAAAGAAGCGATCGTAAAAAGCTTCCCGGCCAACCGCCTCTTCGAGAAACGCCATATTGGCGGGTGCCAGATCGGAACCGGCTCCATCAGCCTGCGCAAGGCGCATCCAGTCGCCAGGGCTGACGAGGGCAAAATCATCGGCGGCGGAGCCGCCCGACGCACCACTCAGAGAGCTACACGCCTCACTCAGAGAGATATAAGTCATGGTCGGCAACCGCTCGTCGAGCACGTGCCGCCAGCGAGGGCCGACCTTGATCTCGCCATCGAGCTGCAGGGGCGCCACGAGCGCCCGCCACCAGGGAAACACGCGGGCGGTGCTGTTCTTGTGAGCCCAGTCGGTCGCGTGCAGGCGGCCCCGAGACGCATCAGGCAGCGTCACCGCCCGCCCACAGGGGGTGCACAGCGTCACGTCAGAGGGGCAGAACCCTGCCGCGCCGTCTTGCCAGAAGCCAGGAAACGCACGCCGCAATTGATCGGCGGTCGTCTGCGCCTGCGCCAATGAGATTTTTTCGTCCCCTTCCTGCTCGTGCACCAGCTCCAGCGTCAGAACCGCCGTACCCGTCTCGAAGAGATGGAGTGTCAACAGTTCGACGTTGAAGCTGTAAATTTCCCCGTTGATTGTCGCTTTAAGCGTACGAATATCGGTCCGATGAAAAAGTGAAATCGGCCCGTCTTCACGACGATCGTAAAGAAAGCGCTGGACGAAGTCGTGAAAGTAGACGAACTCCTCGTAAGGGCCGCCAAAGTTGTTGTCCGGCTGCACCGTCCACGGATCAGCTGGTTTCCAGGCGGTGTCCTTAAGCGAGGCCCGGACTTTTGCGACGTCCTCGCCCACCCGTTTAACCGGAGGATCGGCAAGCGTCAGCGGCCAGAAGAAGATCTGCCGGAATTGCTTGACCTTGATACTCTCGGCGGGCTGAGGTTTCCAAATAGACATCGGCGGAAATATTCTCAAGAAAAAGGCGTTTCTTCCTATACTGGATAGGAAGCATGATCTTACCGCATACGCAACATGCCAAGGTGCCTCACGCCTTGTGAAACGTTCTGCCCGCGGATATGCAGCCGCTTGGCCAAAACGCTTTCCTCGGCCCCTCTCTCGCCTTCAACACACAGCAGACGATCGTTCATGAGCCAGACATCAGATCTCGTCTTCTTCCTGGGTGGCAGAGACCTCGAAATGCTGGCGATCCGGCACCTCGTCGAAGAGACGCTGGGCGCAGACGCGATCGTCGACAGAGGCCTCTTCTGGGGCGCGCGCGCGTCCGATTACGCCAGCGACATCGACACTGTCCTGAAGGCGGGCAAGCGCCCCGTTCTTGTCGAGCTTGAGATCGACGATGAGATATCTGGCGCGATCGTCGTCGATCACCATGGCGAGACGGCGGGACGGCCAAGCGCGCTGGAACAGGTTTTCCAGCTTCTCGACTTGCCGAAGGAACGATGGACACGTCGTTTTGCGCTCATCGCCGCCAACGATTGCGGGCATCTGCGCGCCATGGCGGAGCTTGGGGCTAGCCCCGAGGAGATGGACAAGATCCGGCGCGACGATCGCGCTGCCCAAGGCATCACCGCGGAGGAAGAGCAAGCAGGCATCGCCGCCCTTGCGGCTGCGGAAGAGGCCTTAGACGGTCGGCTCCTCATCGTACGGAGCCCGCACGATCGCACAGCCGCGATTACAGATCCGCTCCGACTTAGGGAGCTGGAAAGAGGCGACCCAACGCGTGATCTTCTGATCGAAGGGCCGGAGGAGCTTTCCTTTTTCGGACGCGGCGCCTCCATCGCCGCGCTCGATGCGGCCTTCCCTGGCGGCTGGCGCGGCGGTGACCTTCCGGAGCAGGGTTTCTGGGGCATGCGCCGGGACGGCGGCGCTCCAGACGCAGAAGCCGCTCTTGCGGTTCTGAAACAAGAGCCGGAATACCGCGCGGAGATTGCCGCACCTGGGCGACGTTAAACCCTTAAAAACACCAGCGCGGAACGAGCCTGCCGGTACGGCACCATGCCTTACACGTCCTTGTCTGGCGGCGCCTTCAAAAGCCGGTCCGGAGCCCCTTGCGCTCCCAGCCCCGTATGATCACGCAGCTTCTTGAAGCGCCAACCATTATTTTTCTCGCCAACTTTCGGGTCTCTGGCAAAGTTAAGATAATCAAACTCGGGTAGACGCCAATCCTGCGGCAGGGAACAGGCTAGAAAAGACCGAACGGGTCCTGAAGCGCGCCAAGCCCCAGGTCTACCAAGCGCAGAGTCCATCTGCGCCTCGAACTTCTCCAGGAAAGGCCCCAACTCGCCTGCGCCGTCGCCGATTTTCCAGGTAATCTTCTCCGGCTTCTCCGGATCGGCATTGCGGCGAATGGAACCCTCGATGCCTGCAACCGCCGCCCGCCCGGCACCGAATGGCTTGCCGCGCCCCAGCATATGGCGATAGCGGTTCGCTCCGCCGCCACCAAAAGTTAGCACCCAAAGGATGGCGCCGAGTTCCGCCTCGCTCACGTTATGAAGGCGAATTTCGCCTGAGAAGGTTGCATCTGCAGAGATCGGACGCAGGAAGCGCAGTTTGCTGATGGTTTTCTTCGAGATGGCCCCACCTGCCCTTGCGTCATCCATCCGATGCTCCATCAGCCTCTCGACCATAAGGCCTGAGTCTTCAGCCTCCCTAGGCACATAACGCTTGCGCCCGGCAAGCTGAGCGTTATCCGCAGACCAGTCCTTTTCCGGCCCGACCAGATAGAAGGGCGCAAAGCTCGGCTTCGGCGCACCCTGGATCGTCTCTAGCGGGTCTTTCTTGTCCCCCGGCCAGAGTTCGAACGCCTTTCTGTTGACCGGCCGCGCGAAACCGAAGGCGATCCGCCCCTTATGCGCCACCGCCTCGTCCGGCCGTGGTTGCGGAAAGTCCTCCGTCTCGAAGACATATCCGAAGAGGGCCTCGACGAGGTCCGGCTCCAACCGGCCCCTGTCATCGAGCCTTAGCTCATGCGGTTTCGGAACGAGATCGCCGACCGCATGCGCATGCGGCATACGAAAGAGCCGCGTGAGCCCGAAACAAAACTCTTCGTTCTGCTCGTTGAGGTCACCATAGAAGAAGATCGGGATGCGCTGCCCCTCGACGACGTCCCCGCCGAATTCCTTCCAGGCGCCATCCGGCTCGCGATCGCGGTTGCCCTGTTTCGTGTTCGTGACGAGGAAGTTGAGCCATGACCTCTCCGTCAATGCGACCGACTTTGCCTCGGGATCGTCGAAGAAGACGTACTCATATTGCTTCTTTTGCGGATCGGTTGCCGCACCGGAGAAGACGTAAAAGCCTTGAGTTCCAGATTCCCCGATTGGCAAAGGTCGGAAAACCTCCTGCTGATGCCGGTCCCGCTCCGAACGGAAGGCCCGCGGGGTTTTGAAGGCAAGTTTACGGTCCTTCCAATGGGGCTCAAAAACTAGCTTCAAGTCCGGACTCGAAGCCGTATACTTCCTGGTTCTGTCAAATTTGGCCCACGATATGCTTTTTTTTTGCTCTTCTGGACGAATGCGTGCCTTCAACAAATCAATTGGGATGCGCCCCCAGGTTTTACAGGGCCTGATTTTGTATTTGTCACACTCCTTGGTCAGCCAGCCAGCCTTCAGGGCGCCGTCACCGACGCCCCCTTCCTTGATGAAGCGCTTGTATCTCGGATGCTCGAAATCGCGCAGTGCGAACCGATAGCGCCGATTGGTCTGAACCAGCCTCGCATGGGCCACCGCCTCAAGGGCTGCCCGCACCACGCCACGTAACGTAGCGCCAGGAATGACCCAGTCTTTAGGCCCGCCAAGGGCGAAGGGAACATCATTGCTGTCACCCGCCCCAACGAGTAGCGGCGTTTCGATCCGCCAACTGACCTTAAGTGTGGCGCACAGCCCACCCGGCAGGGGCCGATCAAGATCGGGTTGGGACTGAGCGGCGACAACGCTTTCATTCAGTACAGCGAAGCGATATGGAGCGTTCAGGAGAGGCCCAAGTTCAGCCGACGACCATATTTTCGTATCCAACTTCTCCTCAATTGTTTCCGAAAGCCTCTTATTTTTTATCGAGCCACTTTCGGTTTTTCGCACTTCGCTCTTAGCTTTTTCTAGGGCCTCATTGACAACAGGCTCATTATGGATCGACTGCAATATTTTACTTCTTACACTTTCTAGAGAGTACTCTTCTCCTCTCCATTCAATTTGAAATATGGCACTCCTCAAGAAATCGAGATGACGCCTATCAACAGGGAACCCCGCCAGCTTCAATTTTTCTTCGGGTGACTTTTCTTTAAACGACATCGAACCACCCATAGCCTTTGTTCGTGCCATGTCCCAGCCGCAGGCCGTTCCTCTTCAGATCCTCGATGAGGCGCCTCAACAGATCGCCGCGCACTGTATCCTGCTCAGAGGCGCCAAGAGGGCCGACGGGATCGAGGGCCAGCCAAGCTTCGAAGTCTGGCGCACGCGCCGCCTCGATGGAGAACAGCGCCCCATGCATCGGCCCACCGGAGAAACGATCAAGCCGCACGGAACGTATGACGACGCTTCCCTTAGGCTCTCCGCACTGAACAGAGACAATACGCAAGCGACCGCGCCAACCATTGATGCCGAAGAGGAGCTCGGTCGACGACAGCTCTCCGACGGTCTTGCATCGCGCCCGCGGCCGCGTCAGATCCGCATCGGAAGCGGGGATCGTCTTGTCGAGTATCAAATCCCGGTTATCGCGATGATCCGGGTCTCTCAGGCGTTCCAGCCAGACGGCGCGGGCACGCAAGGCCCCCCGCAGGCTGGCGCCCGTCAAGCGCGGTTTATCCGTTCCAGGCTCGCGCAAATAGACGAGCTTGGGCGAGCCGTCCTTGTCGTAGTCCACGCCAGCGTTATCGTTGCTGATGAATGCTTCCTTGCAGGTTAGTAGGAGCTTTGTGAGCCCACCCCCCTCTGGGTGCTCAACTGCGTCGATGGCCTCGCGCCATTCGTCAGTGATGCAGTCTTCTGCCGGGGCCCCGGAGACATCCACGTCGTGACGCACGACCTTTAGCTCATCAAGGCAAAGCTTAAGACTGCCCTGCCCCACGCCCCGCCCCTTGCCCAAGACGAGCCCGTCGCGAGCCATCTGGGCAAGCACGCTCTGCATGAGGCCAATAGCGGCCTTATCTGCGGTCTGAAGCCCGAAGCGCAGCCGGAAGGTCGTGCCCTTCGCCACGGCCTGGACGTGAAACAGCCGCCCCTGCCAGGCCACACCGGAGGCTGGGTCTATAGCCGTGCGCGCGTCGACGAACAGCCCTTTCGCGGCAGCGGCGGTACCGTGGCCGGGAATGTTTTTCTCCCTTATCGAGGAGTCACCCATGTCGGGCGCAGCCTCGAAGCGCCCGGTCCAGCAAATCAGTCGCCCGCTCTTCGCCTTCTTAGGGTCATCGATACGCTCCGGCCCGAATAGAGCCTCCGTGCCCGGACAGCCCCCGGCCACGGCCAGTGCCCTGAGCGCGCCTTTCAGGGTGGAGCCCGGGATGACGGGCTTTCCATCTTCATCGACGGCGACAAGCGCAAGCTCCACCTCCTGCAAATCCTTGCCGTCGTGCCGCCGAATATTCTTGTGGTCGCCGCTGCCGATCATAAGTGGAGTCGCCGCCACGGCGATAA
Organism: Afifella aestuarii; assembly: GCF_004023665.1. Classification (NCBI taxonomy): domain Bacteria; kingdom Pseudomonadati; phylum Pseudomonadota; class Alphaproteobacteria; order Hyphomicrobiales; family Afifellaceae; genus Afifella; species Afifella aestuarii. The sequence continues at coordinate 484,335 of NZ_SAUF01000002.1, read as the reverse complement.
CCTCGATTTCAGTCCAGGCCCCGATCACCGCGCGACCTCCTCTGCCCCTACCAGCGTGCCCGGCGCGCCGATACGGATCGCGCCGTAACCGTTGCCCCTCAAGAAGGGACAGGTCGCCGCCTCAAGTCGCACGCCTTCCCATTGCGGATCCGGCAGGCCGTAACGTTCCCATTCGGAAAGCATGTCGGCGGCGTTCGCCTGCACTGGCTCAAGAACGAAGACCGAGCCAGCCTTCATCAGCACGAAAGGTTCAAGCCGATCGCGCCCGAAAGGCCTAAAGCGCGCAGCCTGCAAGTCCCCGCGCAATTCCTGTTGAGCAAAGAGCTGCCGCTCGCCATCCGCTCCGCGGGCAATCTGCCAGGCACCATCGCTTGCCGTCTTGAAATAGTCATCGATCGCAGCGCCGAAGGTCTCTTCGTCGTCCAAAGCGCCGACACGCACCATCAGATGTGGCGTTGTCAGGATCAGAGCGATCTTCCCGGTCAATTCCGCTTGGTTGGCCGCCTGTGGCACTCCTTCCTCCAGCTCTAGCCGCTCACAGCATGTCCCTGCCTTCAGGCGCCCGATCGACCAGAGCCCAGCTTTCAGATGTCCGAGAAGCTTGTAGAATTCGTCCGGCGGCTCTCCCGGCTCCGGCCATTTTATCAGCGCTTTCCAGATGGGCGCCGCCTCGCCCTTAAGGGGTGTCCGCAAGAACTGGTGCGAGAACAACGCGCTCGGCTTGGCAGCGCCGGTCGTCGGCTCGATACTGAGGCGCGTGCGCGTCTCCAGCTCCGATAGAGGATCGGCTTCGCTTGGAGCGGCCCCTTTTTTCCAGTCCTCGTCCTTCCAATCGCTCCGGAACGCTGCGGCTTTGCCGCTTGAGGCCTTCCAAAGATCGTCGGCAATATAACCCGTTGCATCGTCGGGAACGGCTGTATCCTTGTCGAGGTAACGCTGAACGATCGACAGAGGCAAAGCGCCTTGAAAAACATCCGCAAACGAGATGATCGTTTTCTTCAGCGCTTCTCCGAGCAGCCCGGTGACGAAGCCCTCTTCGTTCGCCGCCCCACTATCGGCAAGCCGCCGGGCCAAGGCACCCTTCAAAACAGCACCGGAGATCCGGGTTGAGCTTTGCAGAACGTTCTGCTCCGCGTAATGGGTGTCGACCAGCAACGGCCCATCGAGCTGGAATGAATAGACAAACGAGGAGCCTTTCTTCGGCTCCGGCTTTGCCGCAAATGGCTTCTCTTGCTGGGGGGCCAGAACCGCGCATTCGACGACCCGCCCGAATCCGACGGTCTTGTAAGCTCCGACGGCCACGACCTGCTTCAGCGCCTTGTCGAGGGTAACCGCAATCTGTTTTGCCTCTGCCTGACTGGCAGCAGGAAACCGCACTTCGGCCTTGAAATCGACCTCCTTCCCCACCGGATAGGAGAGCTCGACGACCAAAAGCGCGCCCTCCTTGACCGCCCCCGTCTCTGGCTCAATGGCGATCCGTGTCGCCCTCTCTTTGCCAGAGGACGGCTGGCATGCGCGGGCGTCGCTGATGCGGATGCGACCGGGACGCTCTTTCTCTTCTACGCCCTCATTACGCTTATCATCCTCCGGCTCCTTGTGCGGGAGCTCTCTGCCGAAGAGATCGAGGACATCTTTCACATCTATGTTGCGCGCTAGCAGGTCTTCCAGCGCATGGCGCAACACGCCGCGCAACAGGCCCGCGGGCAGGACCGGATAGCCGCTTCGGTCACGAAGCTGCGCCGCATCGACCCCAAAGGCCTTCGCTTCCAATCCGGCGGACAGAAACGGGCTTTCCAGGCGGATACGCAGATCCGATTTGTAGTATCCGGCACTCATGATCGAGCCTCCGGCTGCACCACCACGTAATCCCAGAGATCAGCGAGCCGTTTCAGCCGGAAGGATATGTCGCCACCGCCCGCTTTGGCGGGCAAGAGATCGAGATCGGGCTCCGCCGCATCATTCGGACACAGGATTTCCCGCAAATCGAGGCTACGCTCGCAGGCGCGCCGAATCTCTTCCTTGGCGTTGGTGTCGCCTTCATCCCCAATCCGCCGGATGAGCGCGTAGAGTTGCGAACGCGGCAGCCGGGACAAATGTCGGAACTTCCGCGCCTCTTTCGTCCAGCTTCCGCCATCGAAGCCAAAGACCTCCGGTTCGACAGCGCCAAAAATGCGCCTGCGCTGCGTTTTAAGAGCGCCATACGGCACGTCGATGCTTTCCATGACATGGATGTCGATTGCAGAGCGAGCCCCAGTCTCGCCCATAAACAACTTGGCGCCGTCGCAGAGATCGTGAGCCACCCCAGTGGCGCGGCGGATCGGCGTCTTTGACGGGCAAATCAGCACCCCGGCGCGCAAGCCAAGCTCGACACCGCCCTTTTCCGAGAACTCCGCTGTGCGCGCGAAGATTCGTTCGAGCACTTCCGAAGCCAGCCAGCTCGGCACCACGAAGCACCAGTCCTCTCCCCCGAACATCAGCGTCTCGAAGCGCAAGAAAGGCTTAGGCGGCGTCTTTCCATCCGACGCCTCATAGTCGAACCGGAACCGAGCATATCGGTCTTTCTCGCGCTTCGACCCGGCATCAAAATCGGCAAGCTGCTCATAGAGCAGCGTGTCAATATAAAGCTCTTGCATCAACTGAGAGAATTCGCGCAGCCCAAGCTTACGGCGTAACGCCCCGAAGCCCGCACCATCCACATAGAACACGGCCATCTTTCCTTTGGCCGACTCGGGCAAGTCTTTTGGCGGATCTTCGACGATATCCTCAAAGCTCTCCGCGACGCGGATGTCGGCAAGGTCTGTTAGCTTTCGCTCTTTGAACCTGCGCTTGTAGAGCTGCCACCGCGCGGTGCGGCCATAGGGGCGCAGATCGCCTACCCGGCGGCAGACAGCGATTCTCTCTGCAACGACGTCGCCCTTTGCGTTTACCTTCGGCTCCAGAGCTTCACCGAAAGGAAACTGGCCGGGTGCGGTCCAGATCCGACTTTCTTCCTCGGCGGCGGCCGGGCGCATCGGATCGATCGGACAAAACGCGCTTCGACGGACTTTCACACCATCGCTGAGGCCGACCCTGACCTCAGCTCGTGGCAGCGAAGGCGCCCGCATCTGTCGGAAACGAGAGCGGGTCATGGCGCGGTCGACAGCGCCCGCCTCATCATCGTTCTCGACCGGGGCGACATCGACAACGAAGCAAAGATGCTGTGTCGGCGGCCTGTTCTGATCTTTACGTTTGCCCTCCGGCCGGAACTCCGGCTTCTCGGCGACAAAATACTGGCCTTCGCGCAGTTCGCGGCGAAGCCTCGCGGCAATTGCCTCCATGCTCTCCGCGTCACAGACCTTGATGCGGAAGGCCGCCTGCGATCCCCCAACATAAATTCGCTCGCAAGTCGCATTCGGCGCGACCTGGAGAACCCTTTCCTCCATTCGCTCCGCGGCATCTTCCATCGCGACCTCATAGGCCAGAGAAGCGCCCCTGATTGTGCTGAGATCGCCCGTATTAAATACGGCAGCGCCAAAATTGACGCCTTCTATGCGCAAAACCCAATCTTCGCCCGCCATACAGAATCTCATTTATGAATAAGAATACTGCACAATTTTCATGTTTTAGGCGTATTCGGCTGCCTCATAATTTTCAATAGGCAAAAATATCCACCCAGGCTTCATCGCAGGAAAATTTACTTTAATTTCAAGGAGAAACGAGCCTGAAGCTCAATATGTCGCAAGGCCTCAGAGAGACATCTAAGCGCGGCAACAATTATCGCCACGAAGAGAGACGGTATATCTCGCCTTTCCGACAGGACCTCAGCGATATCGAAGCTCTCACAACGCCGTATTGCTGCTTTAAGTCGCCCACCCGGCATCGACCTGAGAAGAGCATCGCCTTTGTCGACCTTGCCCAGTTCGGCGCGGCAGCGCGAAAGCCGGAGATCGGCGTCACAGAGCGCTTGGATTTTGGTCTTCTCCGTGAGGGCGCAGTTAGCGTCAGGCTCTAACAATCCGGGATGCAGCCTCCTGCAGACGCGGGAAGATGACGGGTGACATCCTCCGCTCACCCACCCAAGGCACATTCCGCACCCTGGCCAGCGACAACGACCGTAGACATCACGAACCCCGCCAGTTCATCGGGGCTGTCTCACGCCTTCGCCGTTTTCCTTTCCCGCGTCCATGCGGACAAGTGGCTGCCACGCACTACGAATTCCGCCTCGGCGGTCGTCGCTTTGTCTCAATCCGCGTCCATGCGGACAAGTGGCTGCCACTCACTCTCTGCAAACATCTACAACCACTTGCATTTTTGACCGGTTTTCCAAGGGCGAACCTTTTCGACCTCGATTCGCAAATATCGCGCCCGCCTCTCATCTCCTTTTCCGGCTATTTATCAAGCAAGATCAAATGTTTTCAAGTTTTCCAAGGGCGATTTTCCAGATTCGAGCAAAAATGTCCCTTACGACGCCTTCATGAAGCACACCAATCCGGAGAGAATGACCGCCGCAACCAAGATTGTCGACACGAAGTCATAGCGCAAAGCGCGAATGCGCTGGTGACATCGCGCCACACACCCGGGAACTCACTTGCCGCGGAAGTTCTCCGGCAGAGCTCCGCCCCAGAACGCGCGCCAACTTCACTCAGACTGCGACTGGGCGCTCCGGTTGTCGGATGACGACTTCCTTAAGCCGCATTTCCCGCCAAGCGGGATCAACCTGCCTCTCCGCAGCCTCCGCGAAAATTGCGTCGTGGTGATGCTCGTAGGCCTCGAAGACGAGGTCGCACCACCGGCCGATCGCTTCCCGCTTCAACGGCAGCCTCTGGCTTTGGGAGTAGACCGATCGCGTGATCATTGCCACGATGTCTTCCGGATCGACATTCAGATGCCTCTCGCCTTGCGAATGCGAGAGCATGGCGCTGATCGCAGCGCCTCTCACCCCTCGGTCTTCCAGCTCTGTCGTGATGGACCGGCGAAAATCGTGCGGGCTGGTATGCGGCAGGTCGGGCAGGAGGTCGGGGCCGACACGGCGAGTGACCGCTCCGTTCGACCTCTTTTCGGGCTTATACTGCCCGCGCAGGCGAAGCATCAGGTTGAGCACGGCGGACTGATTGACCGGCGTGTCATCGCCGAGCGGGTGACCAGGACCTCTGATGCGGTTCGAGGCGAGAAGATAGCGGCTCTCCTTCCGTCCCCTCTTAAGGGTCTCTTGCGTGATGTCCCAGAGCACCGGCGGGAGCGGCAATGCAAAATCTCGCCGAGACTTCATGACATGCGCCGGGAAGAGCACAATCCCCCAGCCCTCGTTCTCCAGATCGGCCATCAGCCAGGATCGCTCCACCTTTGCGATGGCGCCGGTCCTCTGGCCGGTCAGCACCGCCCACCACAGAGCGCAGAGGACCATGTCGGAGGTGCCTTTCTGAGAGGCCCTTCCCGGCATCACCCGGTAGGCCTCTGCCGTCACAAGAAGAAGCCCAATCTGACCGACCGTCAGATATCGGGTCCGGCGACGCTCCGTGTGAAGCGTGGCGACGTCGGCCCACCATGGCGCCACGCCGCGCAGACCGCTTTCGCCGGAATGGGTCGCCTTCGCCCATCTGAAAGCACGGCGGATATAGGTCACGGCCTTCCGTGCAGCCGAGGGACCGTTCGCCGTCCGGATCTCGTCGCGCAGCGCCTCCAGATGGCCTTCGTGCATTTCCGAGACGAGCTTCTCGGACCGGCTCACGAACGCTTCCCGGCGCATCACCAGGTCGACCTCCGCTATGGTCTTGTCGCTCGGTGCGAGCCGCTCACCACCTCGCATCCGACCGGGTCGGATGTGTTCGTCGAGATACCGCTGCATCATCTGTCGGAGGGTCCAGTGACCTTCCTCGGCCGCCTCCTGCCTCTTCACCACCGCGAGTGCGGCGTCATGGTCGCCGCCCTGCAGACGCTCAGAAATGTAGGTCCGCAGGCGCTCTTCAGACGCTCCTCTCCCGCGCAGTTCGCGGACGGCATCCGCGAGTGCGCGAGCCTCCTGGACGGTGAGCGTGCCACTGTCGGCCAGGGTCAGCGTGCGCCCCGCATGCTTCAGGATCCACCGCGATGTGCGCCCACCGATGCGCAGCTGGAGCCCAGGATTACGGGTGTCGGCAAAGATGCGTGGGTCGGAGGCAGTGGAGCCGCGGCGATCCACGATCCGCTTCGCCTCTTTCCGATGATATTCGCTGAGTTCGACACGCTCCGTCGCCATGCCACCTCCAAAAACCCTACCATATTCCTACCAACCTCAAAAAAGTTGACGGAGCCTTATGGGGCACAATTCTTGTTTCGTTCTGATTTTATCGATTCCGCTAAGCCGCTATCATGAATATGGTATTTCAGGCATTTAGCACAAGGTAGCTGCAAAATATGTTGTCATTCCGTCGGATTGTGGCTCCGAAGGTCGGTGGTTCGAATCCACCCGTTCGTACCAGTTTTCTCTCTCACGACATCGATCGTAAGATGCGCCAGGCGCGGCCTCCGCGCGACCTGGAAGGGCGCGTGCACACAGGCGCGGTGCGTCCTACCGCCGGGCAAAAATCGGCCTAAAGGACCGCCGGCCGCGTGGGGAGAGAACCACGCCCGTGGCGATCCCGAAAAGCAGCGCCCAGAGCGGCGCGCCGATGCCGAGAAAGGTGATGCCCGAGACGGTGGTCATAAACGTCACCAGGGCGGCTTCCCGTTTTTCCGGCTGCGCCAGCGCGGCGCTCAGGCTCGCACCGATCGTGTTCAGCAAGGCGAGACCCGCGACCGTCACCACCAGGGCTTTTGGGGCGATGAGAAACAGACTGATGACGGCCGCGCCCAGAAGCCCCACCACGCAATAGATGACGCCCGTCACGACGACGGCCTTGTAGCGGGTCTTCGGGTTCTCATCGGCCTCCGGCCCGGCGCAGATCGCCGCCGTAATGGCGGCGAGATTGAAGGCGTAGCCTCCGAAGGGTGCCAGAAGGAGCGTCGTCAGACCGGTGACGGTGAGACAGGCGGACACCGGCGGCTCGTATCCGGAGGCTTTCAGCGTGACGATGCCAGGCGTGTTCTGCGAGGCCATGGTGACGATGAAAAGCGGCAGCCCGACGCCGAGCAACACCGGCAGCGAGAAGGCCGGCATGGTGAAGACCGGCTGGGCGACAGAAAAATCGATCCCCTCCCCGGCCTGAAACGCCCCGGTCGCGGCACAGAAGGCGCACCCCGCGAAGAGCACGGCGGGAATGGCAAAGCGCCCAAACCAGCGCCGGCCGGCGAGATAGGTCGCGCACATCACCGCCACGAGGGGCAGATTGTCCTCCATGGAGGAAAAGATCCCGAGGCCAAACTGGAAAAGAATGCCGGCAAGCAGGGCGTTGCCGATGGTGTCGGGAATGAGATGGGACAATCTTTCAAACCAGCCGGTGATGCCGGTCAGGGTCAACAAGAGGCCGCAGAAGAGAAAGGCGCCGATCGCCTCGCTCATCGCCACGCCGTTGAGGCTGATGACGAGAAGGGCCGCGCCGGGCGTGGACCAGGCGGTCAGGATCGGCATCCGGTAGCGCAAGGAGAGGATGAGACCGCTGATCCCCATGCCGAGGCCGAGCGCCAGCATCCAGCTGTTGGCCTCCGCCTGCGAGGCGCCCAGGACGTCGATCGCCTGGAAGATGATTGCAACGCTGCTCGTATAGCCGAGAAGGACGGCAATGCAGCCCGCAACGATGTGCGATAGTTTCAGTCCCGCCAGCATTGTAGCCGTGCCTTTCCAGTTCGTGCGCGCTAGGAATGTGCCCAATCCAGTTCCGGACGTTATAACGTCCGTGCGTTATAGCGCACAACAGGCGATGTGAATGACCGAAGAAAAAATCCGCATCAATCTCAAGGCCGCGCGCAGCCGTGCGGGCCTCAGCCTGGCGCAGGCGGCCGAGCTCACCGGCGTCAGCAAGGCCATGCTCGGCCAGATCGAGCGCGGGGAATCGAGCCCCACGATCGCGACGCTTTGGAAACTCGCCAAAGGCTTCCAGCTGCCGCTGACCGCCTTCATCGAGGATCTGATTGAAACCACGGGCACCTTCGCGCCCGCGCAGGTGCGCCCCGTCCAGTTTCGGGGAAGCATCGGCTTTCACACCGTCTTCCCGTTCGACCCCGTCTTCGGCTCCGAGACGTTTTTGATGACACTCCAACCGGGCCAGGTTCACCAGTCGAACCCGCATGATACGGGCGTCGTCGAAGATGTCTTCGTGACGCGCGGCGCGATGGAGGTCTTGATCGCCGGAGAATGGAAGAGCTGCAGCTACGGGGACGCTTTCCGCTTCCCCGCCGACCAGCCGCACGGCTATCGCAACATGAGCGCCGACATCGCGCACTTCCACAACACCATCCACTACCCGAAGACGGCTCTGTTCGAGACGAAAGACCAGAACGACAGGTCCGACGAGGAGACGTGACGGTTGCGACCAGCTCCGGCTGCGTCGCGTCAGATCGCCTCCAAAAATCCGAGGACGCCGGCTCCGACGATGCCGGCATCATCGGGATGCGGGATCGGCCGGATGGCGAGATGGCGCGTCGAGAGGGCCAGCGAGCGCTGATAGACGCTCTGGCGGATCGAGGCGAGGAAGGCCGGGCCGATGGCGGCGACGCCCCCGCAGATGAAGACATGGCTCGGATTGAAGAAATTGACGAGGGTGGCGAGCATCCGCCCGACATCGGCGCCGGCACCGCGGATGATGGCATTGGCCGCCGGATCGCCCTCGCGGCTCGCGAGACCGACATCCTCCGGGTTCAAGGCGCCATGCGCCTGCAACAACTCCAGGAGACGCGGGCTTTCGCCTGAGCGGGCGGCCGCCGCGCCGGCTCGGGCGATCGCCGGGGCCGCCGCCATCGCCTCCACACAGCCGACATTGCCGCAATGGCAGACGGGGCCGTGCGGATCGATGCAGATATGGCCGACATCGCCTGCCGCGCCGTCGACGCCGCGATAGACCTGGCCGCGGCAAATGATGCCGCAGCCGATCCCGGTCGCGACCTTGACCACGAGGAAATCGTCGGCGCTGCGCGACAGATGCCACAGCGTGCCGAGAGCGAGAATGTTGACGTCGTTGTCGACGAAGATCGGCACGTCGAAATCGGCCGCCAGCGCCTGACGCGGCGAAAAACCCTCCCAGAGCGGCATCAAGGGCGGGGTGGCGAGACGGGCGCTCTCGAAATCGACCGGCCCCGGCACGCCGATGCCGATCATGCGGATGCACTCGCGCTCCTGGCCCATCTGCCGCAAGAGCAGATCGAGCACATCGCGCAGGCGGGCAAACAACGGCTCCGGCTCGCCGCGCACGGAGATCGGTTCGCAGTGCCGGGCCATGATGCTCATGTCCGGCGACAGAAGGGCGACGTCCATATGGGTGGCGCGGATGTCGACGCCGGCGATCAGACCGTCGCGCAGCGTGACGCGCAGACCTTCCGCGCGGCGCCCGCCGGAGGAGGGTTGCGGCCCAATCTCCGTGATCAGCCCGGCGCCGATCAGATCGGTGATCGCCGCATTGATCTTGCTCTTGGAGAAATCGAGCCGGCCGGCCAGATCGCTGCGGGCACTGGTGCGCGCCCAGAAAACCTCGAGCAAGAGCCGGCGCTCGGTCGGCGACAATTGCGAAAAGCCGCGCATGTTTGACCTCATTGAACGCGCTTTGACCGTAAATAGACCGAACTTGACCATTGCTCAATCAAATTGCTGAGCGTAATTTTCGCTGCAATGAGGAAGGCCCCTGGATGTCGACGGCATCCGGAAGCGAGTTTTCCCGAAAATAAAAAAGGGCGTCGAGACAGGGCTCGGCGAGACGATCCGGCCCGCTCCCGCCCCTCAGGCGAAGGGAGGAAGGCCGTTATGGGCCTCGCCGTCGAGTTTCACGGGATCGCCAAGGATTTCGGCTCCGTGCGCGTGCTCCACGACGTCAGCTTCCGGCTGGAGGCGGGGCGCGTCTATGGCCTCATCGGCGAAAACGGCGCCGGCAAATCCACCTTGATGAAGATCCTCGCGGGCTACCACGAGCCGAGCGCCGGGACCGTCGTGATCGACGGCGAACCCGTCTCGTTTGCAAGTTCCCGCGAGGCGGAAGAGCGGGGCATCGTCATGGTGCACCAGGAGCTCAACCTCGCCGATGCGCTCACCGTCGTGCAGAACATGTTTCTCGGCCACGAGATCCGCAAAGGCTTCCTCCTCGACGAGAAGACGATGGCACGCCAGGCCGAGGCGGCGCTCGAAAGCGTCGGGGCGCACAGCCATCCCGACGACCGGGTCGGCGATCTGATCGTGGCGGAAAAGCAGCTCGTGGAGATCGCCAAGGCGCAGGTGCGCCACACGCGCGTCCTCATCCTCGACGAGCCGACGGCGAGCCTCACGCCCAACGAATGCGAGCATCTCTTCAGCCTCATCGCCCAGCTGCGCGAAGAGGGCATCATCGTCCTCTACATCTCCCACAAGCTCGACGAGGTGGAGCGCGTCACCGACGAGGTGATCGTCATGCGCGACGGGCATTTCATCTCACAGGCCAAGACCGCCGAGACCTCGCGCGCCCGCATGGCGGCGCTGATGGTGGGGCGCGAGCTTGCCGACATGTATCCGCCCAAACGTCCCGTCGCCTCGGCCGGCGAACCGCTCCTGCGCGTTGAAGATCTTTCCGTCCCGGGCTGGGCGCAGAACGTCTCTTTCTCCCTGATGCCGGGCGAAATCCTGGGTTTTGCCGGCCTCGTCGGCGCCGGCCGCACCGAGCTTTTCGAAGGTCTCCTCGGCCTTCGCCCCCGCTCCTCGGGGCGCATCTTCATGGGCGGCAAGGAGGTGCGCATGGGCGATCCGCGCGCCGCCGCGCGCCTCGGGCTCACCTATCTCTCCGAGGATCGCAAAGGGAAGGGTTTGCATGTCGGACGCGTCCTGTCCGACAATCTCACTCTCCTCGATCTCAAGACCTACACCCATCCCTTCCTCTCCCCCCGGGAGGAACGGGCAGCCCTCGACCGCGCCGTCGACGAATTCGGCATCCGCGTCGGCGACCGGGAATGCCTTGCCTCGTCTTTATCGGGCGGCAACCAGCAGAAACTCGCGATCGCCAAATATCTCGCCCCGGAGCCGCAGATCTTCGTGCTCGACGAGCCGACCCGGGGTGTCGATGTCGGCGCCAAGCGGGACATCTATTTTCTCATCGACCGCCTCGCCGCCGAAGGGCGGGGCATCATCGTCATATCATCGGAATTGGTGGAGCTGATCGGTCTCTGTCACCGCGTCATCGTCATGCGCGACGGGCGCGTGACGGCCGAAGTGCCCGCAGACCGCCTCAGCGAAGAGGAGCTACTCAGCCATGCCATCGGCACAAGAACCGCAGCCGAATGAGGCTGAGGGCCAGAGCGCCCGCGCCTCGGCGCGCCGCCGGCTCGGAAAATTCGATTTAAGCAGCCAGGGTCCGATCCTCGGCCTCATCCTGCTCGCCATCGTCGGCACCGCGCTCAATTCCGATTTCGCCAGTCTCGCCAACTGGATGAACGTGCTGACGCGGACCTCTTTCATCGGCATCATCGCCGTCGGCATGACCTTCGTCATCATCTCCGGCGGCATCGATCTCTCGGTCGGCTCCATGGTGGCGCTGATCGCCGGCAGCATCATCCTGGTGATGAACAGCCTCGCCATGCATATCGATGCACCGGTCCTGGTGGTCATCGTCGGGATGGCGGTTTCGCTCCTCATGGGTGCCGCCTTCGGCACCATGCACGGCCTCCTCATCACCAAGGGGCGGATCGAACCCTTCATCGTCACGCTCGGCACGCTCGGCACGTTTCGCGCCGTCCTCACCTGGCTTGCCGATGGCGGCGCCATCACCCTCGATTTCGGTCTCTCGCAGACCTATGGCCCGGTCTATTACGGCACGGTTCTGGGCATCCCGATCCCGGTCTGGGTGTTCCTCGGCGTCGCCATCATCGGCACCGTGCTTTTGCGGCGCACCGCCTTCGGCCGCTATGTGCAGGCGATCGGCTCCAACGAGCAGGTGGCGCGCTATGCGGCGGTCGACGTCGATCGCGTCAAAATCCTCACCTACGCGTTTCTCGGTCTCTGCGTCGGCATCGCCACCCTCCTCTACGTGCCGCGACTCGGCTCCGCCTCCCCCACGACCGGGCTCTTGTGGGAGCTCGAAGCGATCGCCGCGGTGATCGTCGGCGGCACCTCCTTCAAGGGCGGGTCCGGCCGCGTCACCGGCACCGTGATCGGCGCCATCCTTCTTTCCGTCATCGGCAATATCCTCAACCTGACGAGCATCATCAGCGTTCACCTCAACGCAGCCGTGCAGGGTATCGTGATCATTTCCGTGGCGTTTTTGCAAAGGCGGCGGCCCTGATACGGGCCGCTCCCCAAGGACAAGACCGCCGGCAAGCGGCATCGACACGAAAGCAACAATTGTTATCGATGGGAGAACTATAGAATGTCCGTCCTTGCGTCTCTAACGCGCCGCTCGGCTCTCGCCCTGGCGCTCGGCACCTCGGCGCTGATCGCCCTGCCCGGCATCTCGGCAGCCCAGGAAAAGGTCAATCTCGGCGTCTCCATTCCCGCCGCGACCCACAGCTTCACCGCCGGCATCGTGTGGTGGGCGAACGAGGCCAAGAAAGACCTCGAATCCGCCCATCCCGACGACCTCCAGATCACCGTCAAGACCTCGAGCGGCGCGCCGGAACAGGCGAACCAGCTTCAGGATCTCGTCACCGTCACCGGCATCAACACCCTCGTCATCTTCCCGTTTGAATCCGCAGCCCTCACCCAGCCTGTCGCCCAGGCGAAGAACAAGGGCGTCTATGTCACCGTGGTCGATCGCGGCCTGACAGATCCGAGCGCGCAGGACGCCTATATGGCCGGCGACAACACGGCCTTCGGCAAGATCCCGGCGGAGTATTTTGCCAAGAAGTATGACGGCAAGGCCAATATCGTGGCGCTGCGCGGCATCCCGACCACGCTCGACAACGAGCGCTGGGAAGCCTTCACCAGCGTCATCGACGAGCATCCCGACATGAAGATCCTCGACGCCCAGTACGGCAACTGGAACCGCGACGACGCCTTCAAGGTCATGCAGGACTTCCTGACCCGCTTCAAAGACATTGATCTCGTCTGGGCGGCCGACGACGACATGGCGATCGGCGTTCTCCAGGCGATCCGTCAGGCGGGCCGCGAAGGCGACATCAAGGAAGTCTTCGGCGGCGCCGGCGCCAAGGGCATGGTCAAGACGATCATGGATGACGACAATCCGCTCATCAAAGCCGACGTCTCCTATTCGCCGAAATTCATCTACGAGGCGATCAAGCGGACGGCCGAGGCGCGCCTCAACGGCGAGGCATTGCCCGAGACGACGATCCTTCCCTCCGAGCTGATCGACAAGTCGAACGCGGAAGACTTCTACTTCCCGGATTCACCGTTCTGATCGTTTGAACGCCGCATCGGGGCGGCCTTGCGACGAGGCCGCCCCACCCTGCCCTTGCCTCCGCTTTCACGGCGGACCGCAACCGACACCAAGACTGGGAGCCCACGATGAAGACCCTGCGAGGACCGGCGATCTTTCTCGCCCAATTCGTCGGCGACAAGCCGCCTTTCGACGACCTTTTCTCGATGGCGCGATGGGCTGCCGATCTCGGCTATCTCGGCCTGCAGCTGCCGACGACGGCGGGCCTCTTCGATCTTGAAAAAGCGGCGACCTCGAAGACCTATGCCGACGAGCTGAAGGGGCGCCTTGCCGAGGAGGGCGTGGAGATCACGGAGCTCTCCACGCATATCCAGGGCCAGCTCATCGCCGTCCATCCGGCCTATGACGAACTCTTCGACGGCTTTGCGCCGGAAGAAGTGCGCGGCAACCCGCAAGCACGCAGGGAATGGGCGGACGAGCAATTGCGCCTGGCCGCAAAGGCCTCCGTCAATCTCGGCCTGACCGCCCACGCCACCTTCTCCGGCGCCCTCGCATGGCCCTTCATCTATCCCTGGCCGCAGCGCCCGGCGGGGCTCATCGACGAGGCTTTTGCCGAACTCGGCCGGCGCTGGAAGCCGATCCTCGACGCCTATGACGAGGCCGGCGTCGATCTCTGCTACGAGCTGCATCCGGGCGAAGATCTCCATGACGGCGCGACCTTCGAGCGCTTCCTCGCCGAAGTCGGCGATCACCCGCGCGCCTCGATCCTCTACGACCCGTCGCATTTCGTGCTGCAGGCGCTCGATTATCTCGATTTCCTCGACATCTATCACGAGCGCGTGCGCGCCTTTCACGTGAAGGATGCCGAGCTTCGCCCGAACGGGCGCTCCGGCGTCTATGGCGGCTATCAGGGCTGGATCGACCGGCCCGGCCGCTTCCGTTCGCTCGGCGACGGCATGGTCGATTTCAAGGCGATCTTCTCCAAGCTCGCCCAGTACGATTTCGACGGCTGGGCGGTTCTGGAATGGGAATGTGCCTTGAAACATCCCGAGGACGGAGCCCGCGAAGGCGCCCCCTTCATCCGCGACCACATCATCCGCGTCACCGAGCACGCCTTCGACGATTTTGCCCAAAGCGGCGCCGACGCGGCCACCAACCGCCGCCTGCTCGGCCTCACATAAGGACGATATTATGAGCCAACCCCGCATCCGTCTCGGCATGGTCGGCGGCGGCCCCACCGCCCTCATCGGGCCGGTCCACCGCATCGCCGCGCGCATGGACGATCGGTTCGAGCTCGTGGCCGGAGCCTTCGACAGCGATCCGGCGCGCGGCCGGGAGTTCGCCGAAACGCTGAGGCTGGCGCCCGAGCGCGCCTACGGCACTTACGAAGAGATGCTCGAAGCCGAAGCGGCGCGCGACGACAAGATCGACGCCGTCGTGATCGTGACGCCGAACTTCCTGCATTTCCCGGTCGCCAAGGCAGCGCTGGAAGCCGGTTTCCACGTCATCTGCGAAAAGCCGATGACGACCACTTTGGAGGAAGCGAGAACGCTCGCCGCGCTCGTAAAGGAGACCGGCAAGAGCTTCGTCCTCACCCACACCTATACCGGCTATCCGATGGTGCGGCAGGCGCGCGAGATGGTGGCGGCGGGCGAAATCGGCACCCTTCGCCGCGTGGAGGTCGAATATCTCCAGGACTGGCTCGCCACTGCCGTCGAAAACACAGGCTCCGAAGGCGCGGTCTGGCGCACCGATCCCGCCAAGGCCGGCCAGGGCGGCGCCATCGGCGATGTCGGCACGCATGCCTACAACCTGGCCGCCTTCGTGGCCGGCGAAGAGCCGACGCATCTCCTTGCCGAGCTTGCCTCCCTCGTTTCCGGCCGCTCCGTCGACGACGATGCGATGATCATGATGCGCTATGCCTCGGGCGCCAAGGGCGCGATCCTGGCCAGCCAGGTCCTGCCCGGCAACGGCAACAATCTCTCGATCCGCATCTATGGCGACAAGGGCGGGCTCGAATGGTGGCAGGAGCGGCCGGAGGAATTGTGGTTCACGCGTCTCGGCGAGCCGCGCCAGCTCCTGCGCCGCAACGGGGCGGGCGCGACCGCGGCCGCGATCGCCGGCAGCCGCGTGCCGGCCGCCCATCCGGAAGGCTATCTGGAGGCTTTCGCCAACATCTACAGCGACGCCGCCGACGCGCTTCGCTCTCCGCCAGGCTCTGAATTCATCCCCAACGCCGATGACGGCGTGCGCGGCCTCGCCTTCGTCGCCGCCTGCCTCGCCTCCGACCGAGACGGCAACGTCTGGACGAAAATCGAAGATTAGGCGTTGAGGCCGGCCCGCTCGATCGGGCCGGCTGTCATTGCGCGGCGGCGCGCCTTTCCGGCAAAGGCGGCAGCACGGCGTCCTTCAGAAGCAGAGACGCCGGATGCGTGAGCGCGGCGAGCGAGCCGGTCGGCACTTCTTCGACGACCCGGCCCTCGTCCATGACGACCACGCGTTCGGCAAATCTCTCCGTCAGCCGCAGATCATGCGTGACGAAGAGATAGGCGATCCCCTCGCTTTCCTGGAGTTTTGCAAGCAGCGCGATCGCCGAGGCCTGAAGATGGACGTCGAGGTCGGAAACGGCCTCGTCGAGGATGATCAGCTTCGGCCGCGGCGCCAGCGCACGCGCGATGCAGACGCGCTGCAACTGCCCGCCGCTCACTTGTGACGGCAGCATGCCGGCGATGGAGGTCGGAAGCTCCACCATCTCCAGCAATTCGCCGATGCGTGCGTCGCGGGCCCGCGCGTCGAGATCCGTCAGATGGCGAAGCGGCTCGGCGATGATGGCGCGCATGTCGAAGCGCGGATCGACGGCACTGACGGAATCCTGAAAGACCATCTGAACGTCGCGGCGAAAGGCGCGCCTTTGCGCCCGCGTGAGATGCCGCAGATCATCGCCGCGGTAGAAGACCTGGCCGCGACCGGGCTGCTCCAGCCCGCACAAGAGACGGGCGAGCGTGCTCTTGCCGCAGCCGCTGCGCCCGAGAAGGCCGACGGTCTCGCCTTCTTCGATCGACAGCGAGACCCCGTCGAGCGCCATGCGCGAGGCACTCGCCCCGACGAGCGAGTAGGTCTGGTAATGCTTTGCGACATTCTCGGCGCGCAGAAGGCTCATTCGGCCAGCTCCATTCCGTAGCGCGCGAGATGCGCCCCGACGAGCATGCGCGTCACGGGATGCTTCGGCCGGTGGAAGATCTCATCGACAGAGGCCGTCTCGACCAGGCGGCCATGGTCGAGAACGGCGACATCGTCGGCAAGCCGGGCGACGACGCCCATATCGTGCGTAACGAGGAGAACGCCGAGATCGTGCTCGCGCACGAGCCCTTCCAGCAGAGCGAGGATGCGCATCTGCACGACCACGTCGAGATCCGTCGTCGGCTCGTCGGCGACGAGAAACGGCGCCTCGCTCAAAAGCGCGATGGCGATCATCATCCGCTGCAGCATCCCGCCGCTCATCTCGAACGGGTATAGGCCGAGAACGGCCTCCGGCTCGTCGAGCCCCACCTCGCGCAAGGCGGCTTCGATCTTTCCCTCCGCATCGCGGCGCGATCGGCCGATCGCCGTCAGCGTCTCCATGACATGCTCGCGCATGGTCTTGACCGGATTGAAGGCGCTGCGCGGGTTCTGCATGATCGTGGCGACCGTTCGCCCCCGCAACCTCTCGGCGGGGCGAACCTCGCCATCGACCAAAATCCGCCCGCCGATCCGTGCGACGCCCGGCGGCAAAACCCCGAGCGCCGCCGAGCAGCTCAGCGACTTTCCGGAACCGCTCGCGCCGACGAGCGCAAGCACACGCCCGCGCGTCATCTCCAAGGAGAGATCGTCGACGAGCAGGTGGAAGTTTTCGGCGCCGGTCGCGATCGTCAGATTTTCGAGCGTGAAATGCTTCGGTGTCAGTGACAATGCTCGGCCCTCAAATGCGGATCGAGACGGTCGCGCAAGACATCGCCCAGAATGTTGAAGGCCATGACGCTGATGAAAAGCGCAAATCCCGGCCAGAAGATCAGCATCGGCGCGGTCCACACGAACTGGCGGGCATCGCTGATCATCACGCCCCATTCGGCGGTGGGTGCCGTCACGCCGAGGCCCAGAAACGACAGGCCCGCGACGTGCAGCATCATGTGGCCGATATCCAAGGTCGCGAGCACGAGGAGCTGCGACAGCGTCGCCGGCAGAAGATGCTCGACGAAGCTGCGCGTGCGGCTCGCCCCGGCGAGGCGCGCGGCCATGAGGAACTCGCGATGGCGCAGCGACAGCACGATGCCGCGGACGATGCGCGCGTACCAGGCCCAATGCGAGAGCGCGATGGCGATGACGACATTGACGAGACCGGTGCCCAGCATGCCGATCATGAACAGCGCCAGGACGAGCGTCGGAAACGTCAGAAAAACGTCGGTGATGCGCATGATCACCTGATCGATGCGGCCGCCGATGAAGCCGGAGGCCCCGCCGATCGTGATGCCGAGGACGAGGATGATGGCAAGCGACACCGCGACCGATCCGAGCGAGACGCGCGTGCCCGCGATCAGCCTGGAAAGAATGTCCCGGCCGAGATGGTCGGTTCCGAGCCAATGGGCCATGTCCGGCGACATCAGCCGGTCGCCCAGCTCCACCTGGTTCGGATCGTAAGGCGAAATCCACGGGCCGAAGACGGCCGCAAAGACAAGCACCACGACGATGGCGAGGGCGAGACGCACCGTTGTCCGTCCGCCCCAGGCGCGCCAGCGCGCGGCCTTCATGGGAAGAGCCATGTCGGTCATTTGACGCCCTCGGAGGACAGCCGGATGCGCGGATCGGCGACGGCATAGACGATGTCGACGATCAGATTGCAGACGACGAAAATCACCACCATCATCAGCGTAAAGCACTGGATGACCGGATAATCCCGGTTGAGGACGGCGGACACGGCATAGCGCCCGACACCCGGCCAGCCGAAAATGCTCTCGATGATCAAGGTGCCGCCGAGCATCTCGCCGATATGCATGCCGATCGCCGTGATGATCGGCAGCCAGGCGTTGCGGAGGATGTGGGAGCGCTCGACCTTTCGCTCAGAAAGCCCCCGCAGCCTTGCGTAGCGCACATGCCTCTGGCCCGCGACTTCCAGCATGCTCGCACGCAGCAAGCGCGCGTTGATCGCGAGCGACATGAAGGAAATGGCGATGGCCGGCATGACGATGTGCGAGACGCCGCCGCGGCCCATGGACGGCAGCCAACCGAGCTCCACCGAAAACAAGAGCACCAGCAGGAAGCCGAGCCAGAAATTCGGCATCGAGACGCCGACGAAGGCGAGAAGCCTCACGGCCTGGTCGGGCCAGCGCTCGCGGTAGCGCGCCGCCCAGACGCCGAGGGGGATCGAGATGACGAGGGTCAGGGCGAGCGCCACGCCGGCAAGCTGAAGCGTCGCCGGCAGGTAGTGCAGAAGGTCCGGCAGAACCGGCCGCTGCGTCGCGAAGGAGACGCCGAAATCGAGGTGCAAGGCGTTGTTCAACCAGTCGAAATACTGAACGAAAATCGGCTGATCGAGACCCAGCATCTGGCGCACGTCTTCGAGCGCCTGGGGCGTCGGCGGCACTTTCGAAAGCCGCAGATAATCCATCGCCGGATCGCTCGGCCCGAGCCTCAAGAGCAGGAAGATGACGAGCGAGGCGCCGAACAGCATCGGGACAAGCAGCAGAACCCGCTTCAGGATGAAACCCGCCATGGAGATCAATTCTCCTGCGGCTTGAGACGATCGAAGGGGATCTCGCTCGACAAGGCGCCGAAAGGCACGTCGCCGACTTCCGGCTTCGCCACGGCAATCGCCGTGACATAGGTCAGGGGCAGATAGACGGCCTCTTCGTGCAGGCGGGTGAAGATGTCGCGATAAAGCTCCTGGCGGGCTTTTTCATCCGTCGAGACGAGGACCTCGCCGATTTCGGCGTCGATCTTCGCCTTATCGGCGAGGCCTTGCTGCGCCTCGTAATCGGCATGCGAGGGGATGCGCATGGAGCTCACGAACGCATGCGGATCGTAGGGCGCGCCCCAGGTCATGTTGAAGATCATCCCGAAGCGGCCGTCGCGCTGGCGCGCATAGATGCTGCTTTCTTCCTCGCCCGTCAGCTTGACGTCGATGCCGACCTTGCGAAGATCGCCCTGGATGATTTCTGCCATGGATTTCGCTACGGCATCCGTTCCCGGAAAGCAGAGCTCGATCGCCAAGGGCTCGCCGTCCTTCTCGCGGATCGCCCTGTCGCTTTCGGCGTGCCAGCCATCCTCTTCGAGCAGCCTTTTCGCCTCTTCCGGATCGAAGAGGTACGGCTTCAGGCCGATATCGGCATAGGGAACGTTGGGAGCGAAGAGCGTGTCGGCGCGGAGCTGCGTATCGTACAG
The DNA here is from genome assembly GCF_004023665.1 of Afifella aestuarii. NCBI lineage: Bacteria > Pseudomonadati > Pseudomonadota > Alphaproteobacteria > Hyphomicrobiales > Afifellaceae > Afifella > Afifella aestuarii. Next base: position 464,527 of record NZ_SAUF01000002.1, on the reverse strand, counting down.
CACCGTGGAGATCATCTTGTCCTTGTCGACGGCGTGATTGATCGCCTTGCGTACGGCGAGGTCGCGCGTCGCGCCGCGATTGGTGTTGAGCGCCAGCATCTTGGTTTCGTAGGGCTCGGAGAGCTCCGTCGTGTAGATGCCCATCTGCCGAAAGCGCTCGAAGGTATCGGGGGTGATCGGCCCATCGACGCCGTAAATCAGATCGATCTCGCCGGTCTCGAAGGCGATCGCCCGCGTGTTCGGATCGGAGATCACCTTCACGACGATTTTCTCGTAAGCCGGTTTTTCACCCCAATAGCTGTCGTTTCGCACGAACACGTCCCGCTCGCCGAGGCGGGTTTCCTGAAGCTTCCAGGGGCCGGTTCCGATAGGCTCGAGAATGCCGTCCTTCGTGCCGCCGTCCTTGAACATGGAAGGTGCGATGAAACGGAAGGGACGCGGCAGCGCGAGCTCCTGCAGCAGCGGGTAATAGCTGTCCTTCAGCGTCAGTTTGAGCGTGTCGCTGTCGACGGCCTCGACGGAAACGATCTGGTTGGCGAGCTCGAGCCAGGCGTGGCGCGATCGATTGGCCAGAATGGCGTCGAAATTGGCCTTGGCCGCCGCCGCATCGAACACCTCTCCGTCGGAGAAGGTCACGCCTTTGCGCAGCTTGAACGTATAGGTCTTGCCGTCGTCCGAAGATTGCCAGGATTGCGCCAGGCACGGCTCCAGCGTGCCGTCGGCGCGGTAGCGCACCAGCGGCTCGTAGACCATGTTCTGCGCGAACATCTGGTTCGGGGAATAAAGATGCGGGTTGAGCCAGCCGACATTGACCGGCCACGAAAAGGTGAGGGTCGCACCGGCTGAGGCCGACGCATGCGGCACGAGTGAAAGGGCTGCGCCCACACAGAACGCGATCACGCGGAGAGTTTTAAACATCGGCCTTGGGGGAGAAAGGACGGAGTATGAACTATTTCAGTACCCTCATACTTCCCCTACGTGTCAACCCCGCCGGCAGGGACCCTGCCCTGCGGGTCCCCGAAAAAAAGCATGGCGTTTCGCAGGGTCAAACGACCGCCCATGCGGCTTCCCCCCTCCGCCGTTTCGATCTCAGTCTTCACGTGGGCGGAATGGTGTTAGCGGCGAAAAGGCCGCTCAATGCTCGTGGTCATCGTGAGACCCGCCGGAATGCGGGGAAGCGTCCCCTCCAGCCGCCAAGGCTCCCGTCAGGGGGCCGCTCAGCCGTCCGATCAGCGGGATGATGTGGAGTTTGCCGTAGCGCACGCCCCGCTGGCTGCTGACACTGTCGGCAAATTTGCGCAAATCCCCCGCAGTGCCGGCGAGAAGCGACACCTCGAGGCAGTTCTGTGCATTGATGTGCACATGCGTCGTGGCGATCGACAGCGCATGATGCGCGTGATGATTGTCCGTAAGCCGGTTCGGCAGGTCGCGGATCGCGTGATCGTACACATAGGTGAGTGAGCCGTAGCAGAGCTGGTCGTTGCCGAGTGGCTCTCCCGATTCGGTCGCCTCGCGCGCCAGAACCTCGCGGGCCATGTCGCGCAACGCCTCGGAGCGGCTTTGATAGCCGCGCTCTTCGCTCAAAGCGTCGATCTCCTTGAGGAGGTCTTCTTCGAGAGTGATGGTGATCCGTTCCATACCGCCCGCCATTGGCGCCGTCTGTCCGACACTATGGCCCAGGAATAGCCGCGACCCGATCGAAAAACGAGCCCGCAACCGTTTGCCGTCAACCGATCGCATTGGGGGCGGATGAAAGGCCTCGCCAAGTGATGCGGACCCGCCGCGCCCCGAAAGGCCCAGGACCGCAGCGCCAGATCTGCGCCCGGATCGCGGGCTGAAGAACGAGAATCCCCCTCGTGGTCGCCTATTGACGGCAGGGTGCGCTCGTGGATCGGGCGCCGTGAAACGACTGAGGCTCGCGCCCGCCTCGCTTCATCCGACCGACGGCCCCCCATTAAATCCCAAAAAGCGCTCAGGCGATCGCAACCGGGCGGTGGGCCTCGTCGACGGCGACCATCACGAACGTCCCCTTGCCGCACAGCCGGCGGTTTTCCGACAGGAGCGCCTCGGCAATCATCGTCACCTCGACGGTCATCGAGGAGCGCCCGGTCGCCACGATCGAGGGGTTGAGCTCGATCATCTCGCCGGCGACGACCTGATCCATGAAATCGACGCGTTGCGAGGCGGCCATGACGACGATTTTTCGGCAATGTCGGGTCGCTGCGACGAACGCGGATTTGCCCATCGCGGCAAGGACGTGGCCGCCATAGAGGCTGCCGTAATGGCTCGTCTGATCGGGAAAGACGATTTCGCAGGAGCCGCTTTCAGACACCGGCATCTCGGGTTCGTCCGACAGGGGTGGCAGCGCGCCGCCATATCGCTCCAGCGTATCAGCAGCCACCATATTGAAGATGCCCCGCGTCGACAGGCGCCGTTCGCCGGACAGCGGCGCCTCGGCGAAGAGATCGACCTCGACGCCGAGCGAACGGCGGCCGACGCGAACGACCTTTCCCGTCAGCTCGACGATTTCCCCGACATGCGCTGGGACGTGAAAATCGATGCGCTCGCAGGACGCGGTGACGAAGTCGACATGCGCGTAACGCGAGGCGACGAGGAAGGCGACCTTGTCCATATGCGCAAGGCCGATGCCGCCGAAGAGCGTGCCATGGTGATTGGCGTCGCCGGGAAAGACGAAGTCGATCAGTCGGGTAAAGCCGTTGGCGGGACGCCCCAACACGTTCTCCGGGCTTTTCTCCGGCGCGTTCATTGCGCGCTCCCCGCCGTTTCAGCACGCAAATGTTCTGCTGCGATGACCATGTCGAGACCTCCCCATCCCAAGCGCTTAAGCTGCCCTGCCTCGCCGGCGCCGCAGAAGGCGCGCAAACCTCGCCCAAGGGGCGCAGGGCCTGAGCACCTTCCCGCCTCAAGCGCACCGCAGCGCACACCGTCAAGGCGGACTTTCTGCCGATCGCTCAGGCGCAACCTCTGAGGCCCAATCTATCCGCCCGACCTATGGGAAGCCCCACGAAACCCGGCGAAGGCCCCGTGTGCGCCCCGCCTCTGCGGCCTTTTGCCCCTCTCCCAGAGCCATCCATTCTCGCAGGAGGCCGCGCCGCTGGGCGCCATCGGCAAGCTTCATCCGCCGCCGCCAAAAGCGAAAGCGACTTCCAATCAAGCCCATGCGCCTGCGATTCATCTTGACGCGACGGTCGCGATCGTGGTCCCGTCCTTTCGACGGTGCCTCTTTGGAGGCTCAAAAGGGAACGCGGTGCGGGCGATGCTCAAATCCGCGACTGTCCCCGCAACTGTGAGCGGTGAATCGCTCGTCACAATGCCACTGGCCCCGAGGGTACCGGGAAGGCGGCGACGCGATCATGACCCGCAAGTCAGGAGACCTGCCGTCAACCGTGGTCACGCGCGGTCACGTCGGTCGGGGTGTGCCGATGGGGTAGACTTCATGCGCACGCGCCCATGAAGCGTCCTCGATCGCGGTGATGTGCCAACCGGCCGTGCGCCGCCCTTGAGGTCGTCCCGTGTTTTTCTCCCGCCCCTCGCGTGAAGGCGTTCCGCCGCAACGCTTCGTCGCCGTTTGTGCCGGCTTTTTCGTCGCCGCCGGCATCTCTCCGGCCGCCGCGCAGGACGATGACGTCATCGAACTCCCCGAACTCTCCGTCACGGCGAACCTGACGGCGACGCCGCTCACGGAGGTCGGCAGCGCCGTGACCGTCATCACCGGCGAGGAGCTGAAACAGCAGAACATCCACGACGCGACGGAAGCACTGCGCCAGGTGCCGGGTGTGATCGTCAACGCGGCCGGCCCACGCGGCCAGTTCACGCAGCTTCGGATCCGCGGCTCTGAAGGCAACCAGACCAAGATCTTCGTCGACGGCATCCCCGTCAACGACCCGGCGCGCGGTTCGGAATTCGATTTCGCGCATCTTCTTGCGGACAACATAGAGCGCATCGAGGTGCTGCGCGGGCCGCAGAGCGCGCTCTACGGCTCCGATGCGATCGGCGGCGTCGTCAACATCATTACCCGGCGCGCCGAACCCGGCACGCATCTGACGGGCCGCCTCGAAGCCGGTTCGCACAAGACGCTGAGCGGCAACGCCACCATTGGCACGGCCGGCGCCAATTACGATTTTCTCGCCGGCGCCTCCGGCGTACGCACCGACGGCGTCTCGGTCGCCGATGAACGCCTCGGCAACAGGGAAGACGACGGCTACGAAAACGGCACCCTCTTCGCCAAGGGCGGCGTCGACGTCACCGACTGGCTGAACCTTTCAGGCGTTGCACGCTACACGCGCCTGCGCACCGATCTCGATTCGGAAGGGTTTCTGCCCTCCGTCGGCCATACCGGCCCGCTCGATTCCAATCAGGACATGAAGGGCGACCAGCTTTTCACCCGCGCCCAGGCGAAGGTGACGCTCCTCGACGGTCATTGGGAACAGCTCGCCGGCATCTCCTATACCGATCAGAACCGCGATTATCGCGATCTCGACCCGACCACGGTGACCAGCACTTACGAAGGCGAGCGGCTGCAGTTCGATTACCGCTCGACCTTCATGTTCGATACGCCCGCCATCGCCAATGCCGGGCATACGCTCACCTTTGGGGTCGAGCGGGGTGAAGACAGCGCCGTCTCCGACAGCGCCTGGTCGTCCTTCGATCGTTCCATCACCTCGACGGGTTTCATCGGCCAGTATCAGCTGAGCCTGTTTGAGGACCTGTCGCTGACGGCGGGCCTCCGCCACGACCTGAACGACGTCTTCGAGGATGCCACCACCTACCGGCTGACCGGCGCCTACAATTTCCGCCAGACCGGCACCAAGCTCCACGCCTCCTACGGCACCGGCGTGAAGAACCCGACGCTCTTCGAACTCTACGGCTACACCAACACCTATCGCGGCAATCCGGATCTCGAGCCGGAAGAGGCGAAGGGTTTCGACGTCGGCGTCACGCAGGCCTTCTGGGCGAACCGCGCCTCGCTCGACGTCACCTATTTCAATCAGGAGATCTCCGACCTCATCACCGGCTCGGGCCAGTCCTCGATCAACCAGCCGGGAGAATCCAAGATCGATGGCGTGGAAGTCGCCCTGACGGTGGAGCCGATCGACAATCTGACGGTGACAGGCTCCTACACCTATACGGACGGCGAGGACCCGACCGGCGACGAATTGATCCGCCGGCCGCAGAACGTCGCCAGTCTCGTCGTCAATTACGCCTTCCTTCAGGGCCGCGCCAACGTCAACGTGTCGGTCGATTACAACGGCGAGCAGAAGGACTGGGTGTGGACCGACGCCCTTTACGTGAACCGCGAGACGCTCACCCTCGATCCCTACACGCTCGTAGATGTCGCCGCCTCCTACGACATCACCGACAACACCCAGATCTACGGGCGCGTGGAGAACCTCCTCGACGAAAAGGCCTATGATCAGTGGGGTTATGACCGGGAAGGCGTCAGCGCCTATGCCGGAGTTCGGCTGACATTCTAATGCCTGGGCCTTGGCTCACGTATTGTCTGGCAGCCGTTGCGGTCCTCGCCGTCGCCGATGCTCCTCCGGCGGCGGCGAGGCCGCAGCACATCGTCTCGATCAATCTGTGTGCCGATCAGCTTCTGATGCGGCTTGCAGATCCCGATCAGATCGCCTCACTCAGCTATTTCTCGCGCGACGCCTCCATGTCGAACCTCGCCGAGGAGGCCCGCGCGTTTCCGCGCAATCGCGGCCTCGCCGAGGAGGTGATGCGCTACAAACCCGACATGGTCTTTGCCGGGCGCTATACGAAGCGCGTCACCGTCGATCTGTTGAAGCGGATCGGCGTCGATGTCGTGGAACTCGACGTGCCGCGCTCGCTTCCCGACATCGAGGCCCAGATCCGCCGCGTCGGCGCCGAGCTCGGCCAGGAGGCGCGGGCGGAGGCGTTGGTGCGGGAGATGGAGGCGCGGCTTGCGACCGAAGAGGTTCCGGCCTCCGAGCGCCCGTCGGCGATCGTCTACGAACCGAACGGCTATACGGTCGGCGCCGGCTCGATCATCAACGTCCTCATCTCGCTCGCCGGCCTTGAAAATCTCGCCGCCGAAAAAGGGCTTGAAAGCTACAGCCGGTTGCCGCTCGAAAAACTCGTGGCCCTGTCGCCCGACGTGCTCGTCGTCGGCGATTATCGTGACGCGCCGGCCGTCGCCAACGAGATCCTGCACCATCCGGTCCTCTCGCGCATGCCGCGGCCGATGGAGATCGTTTCCGTCCCGCAGCGTCTGTGGATGTGCGGAGGACCGGACATCTTCAAGGCGGTCGAGGTCTTGCGCCAGGCGGCCGACAAAGCGAGGGCGCGGCAATGAGTGAGATCGCGCTTCAAGCCACCAGGTCGGCGGCCGGCTACCGCAGGCTCCTCGGCGTCCTGTCGCTCATGCTTCTCGTCGCCTTCGTCCTGTCGCTTGCCATCGGCTACGGCCCCTTCGATTTCGGCGCCGCGCTCAACAGCGCGCTCTCCGGAAAGGACGATCTCGGCGCCCTCGTCCTTATAGAAATCCGGCTGCCGCGGGCCCTTCTCGGGCTCTTCGTCGGCTTCGCGCTCGGTCTTGCCGGCGCCGTGATGCAGGCGTTCTTGCGCAATCCGCTCGCCGAGCCCGGCATCATCGGCATTTCAGGGGCCGCCGCCTTCGGCGCCGTCGTCATCTTCTATTCCGGGCTTTCCGCCGTCTCCTCGCTGCTTCTGCCCATCGGCGGGATCGTGGCGGCCCTTGCCGCCGGCCTTCTCCTCTTCGCCGTCGCCGGGCGGAACGCCAACACGGCGACGCTCATCCTCGCCGGCATTGCGGTCAACAGTCTCGCCGGCGCCCTCGTCTCGCTCGTTCTCAACCTGTCGCCCAATCCCTTCGCGGCCACCGAAATCATGTTCTGGCTGATGGGCTCCTTCGCCGATCGCAGCCTGACGCATGTCGCCATCGCGCTCCCGCCGATCCTCGCCGGCTGCATCGCGCTCTTCTTGACGTCGCGGGCGCTCGATGCCCTGGCGCTCGGCGAGGATACGGCCACGAGCCTCGGCTTCGATCTGCGCATCACGCGGGCCCTCCTCGTCGGCGGGGTGGCCCTCGCCGTCGGCGGCGCCGTCGCCGTCAGCGGCACGATCGGCTTCGTCGGTCTCGTCGTGCCACATCTCTTGCGCCCCTTCGTCGCCTACCGCCCGAGCCTGCTTCTGCCGGCAAGCGCGCTCGGCGGCGCGATCCTGACGCTTTCCGCCGACATCGCCGTGCGTCTCATCCCGACGCAGCCGGAACTGAAACTCGGCGTCGTCACGGCCGTTATCGGAGCACCCTTCCTGTTCTCGCTCGTCTGGCGCATGCGTGGAGACCTCAGATGATCATCTCAGCCTCCGGCATCGGCGTGAAAAGAGGCGAGGCGACGATCCTGCAGAGTGTCGACTTCGTCGCGCGCGCCGGCGAAGTGGTCGGGCTCATCGGCCCGAACGGCGCCGGCAAATCGACCTTGCTCGAGGTCATCGCCGGTCTGCGCAAACCGGAACTCGGTCAGGTCTTCTACGACGGCAAGCCCGCCGCATCCGTGCCGCGACGCAGCCTGGCGCGCCGCCTCGCCTATCTGAAGCAGGATGCCACCGTCGACTGGCCTCTCTCCGTCGAAAAGGTCGTCGCTCTCGGCCGCCTGCCCTATTCCGGCCTCTTCGCCGCGCACGACAAGCACGCCGATGACAGAGCCATCCGCGCCGCAATGGAGACGGCCGGCATCGCCCAGTTCGCGGAGCGCAACGTGCAGACGCTCTCCGGCGGCGAACGCGCCCGGGTTCTCCTCGCCCGCGCGCTCGCCGTCGAGGCGGAGACGCTTCTCGCCGACGAACCCGTCGATGCGCTCGACCCCCTGCATCAGCTCAATGTCATGGAACTCCTGCGCAGGACCCGAGACCGCGGCACCGGCATCGTCGTCGTGCTGCACGACCTCACCCTCGCCTCGCGGTTCTGCGACCGTCTCGTGCTCCTCGATCGCGGCCGGGTCGCGGCCGAAGGCGCGCCGCAGGATGTTCTCACCGACGACATCCTCGCCCAATGCTACGGTGTGCGCGCCTTGACCGGCATCCATGCGGGTGGGCGTTTCATCGTGCCCTGGCAGAAAGCCTCACACCCATCGCATGATTTGAAGACGGACCGCCTCGCCCCGCCCCTGATCGCCAACGGGCACGGCCGTATCGTGCCTCTCAATGGCGCGCAGCAACGGCGGACCCTCGATTCCTGAAGGCCCGTTCCCCCCAGGGCCGTTTGACGAAGGATAAGAATGAACAACCCTCAAGGAACTCCCGACCTTTCACCCAGCGCCTCCTCGCGCCGCCCGGTCAGTCCGTGCACCGGGGTCTGCGAGATCGATTCAGACAGCGGCTTTTGTCGTGGCTGCGCGCGGACGAGCGACGAGATCGCCATCTGGAGCCGCGCGCCCGACGATCTCTTGCGCAAGATCACCGCGGTTCTGCCAGCGCGTCGCGCCGATCTCGGCATCAAGATCGCCCGCCTCGACTGGGACGAGGAGGAGATCGCACGGTTCATGCGCGACACGCTGCGTCCGGGAAAAGGTCGATGGGTCTTCGGCATCGATGGTGCCTTCGGCGAATTCGCGATCGGAGCCGGCGAACAGCCCGAGGTCAAGAACGCCCTCACTGTCGCCACACAGGCGGGCGCGATGCGCCTGCGGCTGCCGGAGAAACTGCGCGCCTTCGCCTTTGAGGAAGGCAAAGCCATCGTGATGGCGCTGCCCCGCGGCAGGCTGCAACCGCCCGCGGGCGTGACGCTCAATGCCGCCGGACCCGACCAGGGCGCCATTCGCGAAGGCGATCGCGACGCGCTCGCTTTCGAGCTCGGTTTCGGCAGCCCCGTCGCCCGCGTCTTCGTCCGCACGAAGGATCAGGCACTGCAAAAGCGGCTTCAGGAGCTGGAAGGAGAGCCGTGGCAGCGGGTCCTCGCCGAGGCCGGCCAAGAAATCCGGGAAGGCTCCGCCGACCGCATCATCCTGATATCGGTCGGCCGCATGGAAGTCTATGCTCGCTCCACCGCATCGACCATGCGCGAGCCGGAAGGCGTCCGCACGGAGCTTCAGGCGGAGGCGATCACAGGCGGGCGGGAGATGCCGGGAGAGATCGAGCTTCCGAAAGCCTATGCGCCCTGCGCCATCTTCTATCCGGCCCGCTAGGCGACACGGTCAGCGCCGATTGTCTCGACGCTGCCATCGCCGGCAATTTGCCGCGCCCCGACTGATCGCTTCCTGACAGTCTCCGCCTGCCTCCGTCAGCTCATCGTAAGGCAGGGGGCGCATCGCTCCTGACAGACGCCCGCGCGGGACACCGCAGCGCGGCGCCGAAGCGAAGACACCCAAACGAGAGACATGGGCCCAAGCCGGCCCGGTCCTGTCAGGAGATTTCAATGCCCTCCCTCATCAACCGTTATGCGACGCCCTTCATCACGGGGCTTTTCATCGTTTCCCTGGTGTCAGGCATCGCCCTCTTCTTCCATGTCGGCCCGAGCGGCTTTCACGGGATGCACGAATGGCTGAGCATGGTGCTCATCCTGCCCTTCGTCCTGCACCTCTGGAAAAACTGGCGGCCGCTGACGAATTACTTCAAGCGCTCGCCCATGGTGATCGCCCTTGCCGTCTCGCTGCTCATTTCTCTGCCCTTCCTCATGCCGACGAGCGGCGAGACGCGCAAAGGCCCTCCGCCCTTCGCCTTTTCGCATCAGATCCTGACGAATTCGGCCGATGCCGTCGCGCCGCTTCTTGGCATGACGGGCGAGGACGTGGCGGCCCGGTTGCGCGCAGCCGGCGTCGAGATCTCAGATCCCAACCAGCCGATTGCCGAGGCGATTTCCAAGAGCGGGGCCAACGAGATGCGGGCGATCGGCGCCCTTCTGACGCCGGCGAGCTGACGCCGCTTTCGCCTCACCCCCCAAACGATGAGGGCCCGACGCGATCTGCGCCGGGCCCTTTTTCAATCCGCCTTCAGTGAAGCGGATCAGATCTTGCCGAAATAGCTGCTCGGCGATGCGCCACCGTTCGGGGCCTGCGGAGCGGACGGCCGGCGGTCGTCCCAGCGCTCGAAACGGCGATCATCGCGGCGGTCGTAGCCCGGCCGCCGGTCGCCGCGGCGGTCATCACGGCGATCGAAGCGGGGCCGCTGGTCATTGTTGCGACCGTTCATGCCCTGCTGAGAATTGCCCGGCCTCGCGCGATCGAAATTGCGGCTGCAGACGCTGCCGTCGCACATGCCATTGCGGGCATCGTTGCGTGGGCGGGCCTGGCCGCCGTGCTTTCCGTGCTTCTGATAGGCGTGGGAGCGATATTGCTGGTTGGAGCGGCCCCAATCGGAACGCGGGCTGCAATCGCCATTGCGGTTGGCCGTCTGCTGCATCGCGACCGGCGAAGCGCCGTCTGGCGATGCAGCCATGCTTGCCGCGGGGACGAACAAGGTGGCGGCCGCAAGCACGCCGGCGAGAAGGGTCTTTCTGGATGTCATTTCTTTCTCCATGACGTTGTTGATGTCATGAAGATCGGCGCGCCGTCTGATCACGCGCTGACGGCGCAGAGAAAATGCCGTCAGCTTCCTGTCAGGCAGATCACGCAGAACGTCGGAAGCAAAACAAAAGGTGGATTGGAATGCGCGTCCTTCTCATCGAGGACGACACGGTTCTCGGGGCCGCGGTGCGAGATCAGATCAAGGCCGACGGCCATTCCGTCGACTGGGTCACACGCCTCGACGACGCCCGCGACACGCTTTCCGCCGGAATCTTCGATCTCATCCTCCTCGACCTCATGCTGCCGGACGGGCGCGGCGTGCCATTTCTCAAGAACCTGCGCACGAGCGGGGCCGTCACGCCCGTCATCATCCTGACTGCGCTCGACCAGATTTCCGACCGCATCGACGGGCTCAATGCCGGCGCCGACGATTACATCGTCAAGCCGTTCGATCTCGACGAACTTTCCGCGCGGATCGGCTCCGTCGCTCGGCGCTATTCGGGAAATCCCAATCCCATCGTGACGCTCGGGCCGCTCGACATCGACCTCGCCGCCCGCAGCATCCACCGCGACGGCAAGGCCGTGGCGCTGACGGCCCGCGAATGGGCGCTGTTTGAAGCTTTTGTGCAGCGTCCGGGCCAGCTCCTGTCCAAGGCCCAGCTGGAAGAGCGGCTTTATTCCTTCGACGATACGGTCGACAGCAACGCCATCGAGGTGCATGTCAGCCGCCTGCGCAAGAAGCTCGGCCGCGACATCATCGAGACCGAACGCGGCCTCGGCTACCGTCTCGGCCATCCATGACCGCGCCGCGCTCCCTTCAGCTTCGCCTCGCGCTCGCGCTCGGTCTCGCCGTCACGATCCTGTGGCTCGCGGCGGCAAGCTTCACGGCCGAAAAGCTCCGTCACGAAATGGACGGGCTCTTCGACGCGGCGCTGAAGGACGCGGCCCAGCGCATTCTGCCGCTCGCCATGCACAGCCGCCGCGAACATCGGCGTGACGAGGAATCCCGAGACGACGAGCGTCGTGATCGCCGTGGCGGACCGGCACGAGCGGAGCGCATCGCCCGGCTGCACAAGGACGACCGCTTCTTCACCTGGGTTGTGCGCGACCGGAAGGGCGAGACGGTGCTGCGCTCGGCCAATGCCGACAAGGAGGCCTTTCCTCCCTTCACCCGCGAGGGGTTCCGACAGACGGCGACGCACCGCCTTTACTACGATGCGGCCGGTCGCGACGGGCTGACGATTGCGGTTGCCGAACCCCTCTCCCACCGGACCGCCATGGCGCGCGAGATGCTTCTCTCGCTCGGGCTGCCGCTCGTCATCGTCATCCCGCTCAGCCTTGCGGCGATCTTCTTTGCCGTGCGCACCAGCCTGCGGCCTGTCCGGCGGCTGCGCGCCGATCTCGCGCAACGCGGCGCCCGCAATCTTGCAGCGCTTTCGGATCGCGGCCTGCCGAGCGAGCTTGAACCGATCGTTCAGGGCATGAACCAGCTTCTCGACAGGCTGCGGGCCGCCTTCGAGGCGGAACGGAGTTTCGCCGCCAACGCGGCGCATGAATTGCGCACGCCGGTCGCTGGCGCGATCGCGCAGGCCCAAAGGCTGCGCGCCGAAACCGAGGACGCGAGTGCTGCCGAGCGTGCGAAGGAGATCGAGACGACGCTGAAGCGGCTCAATCTCCTGTCGGAAAAACTCATGCAGCTCGCACGTGCCGAGGGCGCCAGACTGCGCACCGACACCCCCGCCGATATGCGGCCGATCCTGAAGCTCGTCGTGGACGATTTCGCCCGCATCGGCGCAGCACCCCGCCTGCATCTTGAGATGCCGGACGAGCCGGTCCTGTCCGACCTCGAACGCGACGCTTTCGGCATTCTCTGCCGCAACCTCATCGAAAACGCTCTGAAGCACGGGCGCACGGGCGAACCGGTCGATATCGCGCTGTCGCAGGCCGGCATCCTGGCGGTCGCCAATGCCTGCCCGCCGGTGGCGGAAGAGGATCTCGCCCGGCTCACGACCCGCTTTGCGCGCGCCAGCGACAAGAAGGATGGCAGCGGCCTCGGCCTTGCCATCGTGCGCACCATCGCCGAGCGCGGCGGCGGCGAGCTCGCCTTCGCCTCGCCGATCCCCGGTAAGCCTGCGGGTTTCGAGGTTCGCTTCACGCTGCCCCGTTCCGAAGCCGGACCCGCATGACGCGCAAATGCTAACAGACCCTTGAAGGCAATCCCACGATTGTTCTTTTAGTCAAATAAGAGACTGGCCAAACGATCGATCACAACAGAGACTGACCGCAATGCCATCCACAACAGAGCGGCACCTGCGATCATGTTTTTGAAGTCTGCTGAAATCTTCGCGCTCAAAAGCGGCGGTATCAATCCGGTGCTGCTGCGCCTGACGACCGACAGCGGTGTGGTCGGCCTCGGAGAAGCTGCCGTCGCCTATGGTGTCGGCGCCAAGGCCGCCGCGGCAATGCTGCAGGAGCTCGCCGAGCGCTTTCTACGTGGGGGCGTCGATCCCTATCGCACCGAAAGCATCGCTGCGAGCATCAAGGATTTCAGTTTCTGGGCGAAGGGCGGCGGGCCGATCCTGCATGCGGGATTGAGCGCCATCGAACAGGCTCTCATCGACATCAAGGCACGCAGCCTCGACGTTCCTGTCTACGAGCTCCTGGGCGGGCGGATGCGCGACACGCTGAGAACCTATGCCAATGGCTGGTATTTCGGCTGCAGCTCGGATCGGGAACTGCCCGCGGCCGCCGAGCGAACCGTCGCTGACGGCTATTCCAGCCTAAAATTTTATCCCTTCGCAGAAATCCTCGACGACGGACGCCTCCGCCATCCCTCCCTGCGCGGCAGTGCCGATCCCGATCTCGTCAAGCGCGGTGTCGCCCTCGTCGCTGCAGTACGCGAAGCGGTCGGGACGGATGTTGAATTGCTGCTCGATCTCTCCGCCGGCCTCACGCCCTTCGATGCGATCCGCTTCTGCCACGAGATCGAAAAATACGACGTGGCCTTCGTCGAAGAACCGACCGAACCCGACGATTTGAACGCGCTCAAGCTCATCTCGGATCGCGTGTCGCAGCCGATCGCCGTCGGCGAGCGCCTCTATGGCCGCCAGGGTTTTCGCGATCTCCTGGAAAGCCGCAGCGTCGCCATCCTGCAGCCCGACCTCGGCAATACGGGCGGCATCTGGGAGGCTCGCAAGATCGCCGCGATGGCGGAAGCCTATGGCCTCAAGGTCCAGCCGCATATCTGCGCCAGCTCGCTGTCGACAGCGATCGGTGCGCATTTCAGCGCATCGATCCCGAGTTTTTACGTCCAGGAGCATTTCCCCTATTGGGCGCGAGTGCCCGGCTATGTGGAAGTGCTGCAAGACCCGCTCGAGCCACGGGTCCAAAACGGCCGCCTCCCCGTCGACGACCGACCGGGCTTCGGCGTCGACCTCGATGATGAGAGAATTGCCGACTTTCTGTTCTGCCGGATCGACCTCACCTGAAGCGAGGCAGCCTTGAACCTTCAACAGCTCGCAGCTTTCCGCGCCGTCATGATGACCGGCACCGTCAGCGGCGCCGCCGAAGTTCTGGGGCGCAGCCAGCCGGCGGTGAGCCGCATGCTGGACCGGCTGGAGGCGGATCTCGGCCTCACCCTCTTTGAACGCCGCAAGGGCCTGATCATGCCGATGCCGCAGGCGCGCCGGCTGCTCGACGAGGTCGAGCGCGCCTATGTCTCGCTCGATTCCTTGCAGGCGCTGGCGACCCGGCTCGCCAAGGGCCAGGGCGACCAGGTCAACCTCGCCATCCTTCCCGCCCTCGGGCTCAGCTTCATGCCGCGCGTCATCGCAAGATTCCGCGACGAGCGGCCCGGCACCCGCGTCAGCCTCGCCATCCGCATGTCACCCACCGTGGAGGAATGGGCGGCCGGCCAGCAGGTCGATTTCGGCTTTGCCGAGATGCCGGTTCGTCGAACCGGCTTCGATACCGAGATCTTCTCAGATTCCCCCTATGTGGCGGCGGTGCCGAGCGACCACGATCTCGCGGATCGCTCCTGTCTTGGGCCGACCGATCTCGCCAAAGGGCCCCTCATCTACTGGACGCCCTTCGTCGCGGCACGCCATCTTCTCGATCAGGCACTCATCACTTCGGGGGTGCGCGTGGAGGCGCTGTGCGAAACGAGCCTCTCGGGCGCCGCTTATGAGATGGTGAAACAGGGCCTCGGCATTGCCGTCATCGATCCCTACACGGCGATCCTGCAGCGCGACGATCGCATCCGCCTCATCCCCTTCCGCCCGGCCATTCCTTTCAGCGTGGCTCTTCTTCGGCCGCAATTTCGTGCCGCAACCCCGGCGGTCGAGCGCATGCTCGAGCTGGCAAAAATGGAACGGGACAAAGTGCTTGCCGAGGTTCCGTCCTGACCCGGGCGCCGCATCCCGCTCTCGGTATGCCTTTTGCGCATAACCATCGGCATATTTTTAATTTTGAACATTTCGAGGCTATCGACATAGTCGCGACAGAAAGTCGCCTCACCGGGAAGTATATGCCGAGCACCCTTGCGAACCTTGACGGGCTTGAATGCGATGTCGCTGTCATCGGAGCCGGGATCAACGGAGCAAGTGCCGCTCGCGAACTGACCGAAGCGGGTTATTCTGTCCTTCTCTGCGACAAGGAAGATTTCGCCGCCGGCGCGAGCAGCCGCTCTTCGCGGATGCTGCATTGCGGGCTGCGTTACTTCGAGGCCGAAAACCCGGTCGCGGCCTTCGGCCTGCATCCGCAGCGGTTTGTGCAGGCCTTGAGGATGGCGCGCGCCGGCATGGAGGCCCGCCACGAGATCGCCGAGACCGCAGCCGACGGCGTGAAACCGTTCACAATGTGCTTCCCGGTCTATCCCGAAAGCCCGGTGAAGAGCTGGCATCTCGATGTCGGGCTCCGGCTCCTGGAGCGGATCGGCCCCGGCGCGCCGCCTCTCGAATACCGCAAGATCACCGGCGATTTCGAACGGCACCTGCCCTTTGCGGGCGATCTGCGCGATCTCGACCGCCTCAAGGCCGTGGCGACCTACCGCGAATACGTCTTCGACTGGCCGGAACGCTTCTGCGTCGATGCCGCGCTCGAAGCGGAAGCGGAGGGCGCCGTCGTCAAGAACTTCTGCCGCGCGGAGCTCGTCGAGAGGGATGCGGCAAAACGCTGGATCCTGCGGCTCGAAGCCAAGGACGGCTCGGTCGCGACGGCAAAGGCCCGCCTCGTCTTCAACATGGCGGGCACCTGGATCGACGAGGTTAATGCGGAGGCTGCTCCCGGCGCGCATGACGCCCCGCGCGAAGGGCCCGAGCGGCTGATCCGCGGCACCAAGGGGGCGCATATGATGGTGCGCCTGCCTGAGAGGTATCAGGGCTACGGCATCGCCACCATGCACCGGCAGGGCATGCCCTTCTACGCCCTGCCCTCGCATGAGGATTTCTTCTATTTCGGGCCGACGGAAACGCCCTTCGACGGCGACGCCAAGGATATTTCCGCAACCGACGACGAGATCGATTTCCTTCTCGGCGAAGCCAATTATCTCCTGCCGGGCTTGAACCTCACCCGCGCCGACATCGCCTTCACCTGGGCAGGGGTCAGGCCCCTCACCTTCGATGAAGAGCTGCCGATGGGCCGCCGCTCGCGCGAGATCCACGACCTGTGGCAGGACGGCATGCCGAACGTCTTCGCCATGACCGCCGGGCCGGTGATGTCGCATCGCAGCGCCGGCCGGGTACTGCGCAAACGCGCGGAGGCGGCACTCGGCCCCGCACCCCACGCCAAAGGCAAGTCCGCTTCGCCCTGGCGGATCTCCGAGACCTCGCCGCGGCTGTCGCAGCCGGAACCCGCCGGCAACGCCCGACGCGCCGCCTTCCGCCATGCCGTCACGCACGAACATGCGCGCGACCTCAAAGGCATTCTTTACACGCGCACGGCCCTTGCCTGGCGCCGCCATCTCGCACGCGAAGATGTGGAGGAGGCCGCCCGGTCGGTGGCCGATCTCCTCGAATGGACGCCCGAACGAACAGCCGAAGAAGTCGAGGGCTTCCTCAACTACCAGCGGACGGTGTTTCGCACCGGTCAGCGCTCAAATGATCGATCGACCGCAATGCCAGCCTCAACCGGAGACATGCAGCCATGAAATCGATAGCGAAAGTCCTAGGCCTCCCCGTCCTCGCCGCATTGGCGGGCGCGACCTTCCTCGGCGCCACGGCCCCGGCCCAGGCGGCTGACGGCCGCCTGCAGGAAATCCTCGATCGCGGCACGGTCCGCGTCGGCGTGCTCGGGGCGTTCAAGCCCTGGTCGTTCCCCTCGACCGACGGCACCCAGGAAGGCATCGAAATCGACCTCGCAAAGAGCGTGGCCGATACGCTCGGCGTCGATCTCGAACCGGTCGTCGTCACCTCCGCGAACCGCATGCAGTTCCTGCAGCAGGGCAAGATCGATGTGATCATCGGCGGCATGTACGACACGGCCGAACGCCGCAAGATCATCGGCATCATCGAGCCGGCCTACTGGACCTCCGGCCCGACCTTGATGGCCAAGGAAGGTGCCATTGCGAGTTGGGAAGACATCAAGGACAAGCCGATCTGCGCCAAGCAGGGCGCCAATTACAACAAGCAGGTTCAGCGCGAATACGGGCCGCGTCTCGTCGCTTTCACCGGCAATACGGAAGGCAAGGCCGCCCTTCGAGCCGGCAAATGCGTCGCCTGGCTCTATGACGACGCCTCCATCATGGCCGACCTCGCCTCCGGCGAATGGGACGGCTACGAAATGCCCGTCTCCGTCCTCTTCAACAATCCCTGGGCCTCCGCCGTGCCGATCGAAGAGCTCGACAAGCCCTGGGGCGTCTTCATGACCGGCATGGCCTATCGCTGGCAGGCCGACGGCAAGCTCCTCGAGCTTGAAAAGAAGTGGGGCGTGAAGCCGTCCGATTGGCTCGCCGAACAGCACAAGCGTCTCGAATGGGACGAAAGCTACCTCGACGGCCAATAAGCGCCCGTAGCGAGACCAGGGGAAGTCAGTTTTAATTGCAGGGCATAAGCTTGTTCAGCCTCATCGCGCCTTTGTTCCAGCGGCTCTACGACGAGACCGGCCTCAACTTCATCGTTTTCTACGATCGCTATGAATACGACCGTTTCGTCTCCGGAATCGCGATTTCGCTGCAGCTCATCTTCTGGTCCATTCTGCTTTCCCTCGTCATCGGGGTTCTGGGCGCGTGGGTGCAAACCTCGCGCTCACGGCTCCTGAGGGGCGTCGTCAACGGCTACATCCAGCTCTTCCGCAACACGCCGCCCCTCATCCAGCTCCTGTTTTTCTATTTCGGCCTCGGCGCCTTCACGCCGCAGGTCGATATGGGCGGCTATTACGAGCCGCTCATCTCCTCCTTCAGCTGGGCGATCCTGTCGCTCGGCATTTTCGGCGGCGCCTTCAACGTGGAGATCTTCCGCTCCGGCATCGAGGCGGTGCCGAAATCGACGGCGGAAGCCGCGGAAAGCCTGTGCTTCTCACGCTGGCAGACCTACGCCTATGTCACCCTGCCTCTCGCCTTCCGCATCAGCCTGCCGGCCCTCACCAACAACCTCGTCAGCCTCGCGAAGACGACCTCGCTCGCCTACGTGATCTCGGTCCCGGAGATGACCTACACGCTCAATCAGGTCTGGTCGGACAACATCAACGTGCCGGAGATGATGCTCGTCCTGTTCCTCTTCTACGTCATCATCGTCAGCCTGATCGCCGCCGGCCTGCACTGGCTCGAAAAACATCTGGCGCTGCCGGGATATGGACAATGAAGACAGTCCGCCCCTTCCGCATCGACGCCGAAACCCTGTCGTCGTTCCTTCCCAGTCGCGCGATCCGCGGCTGGCAGGGCCTCCTGCTTCTCGGCATCTTTCTCGCGAGCCTCGCCGCCGCACAGGCTCAGGGCGTCGCGGCGCCGCAGACACCCTCGGCAATCGCCACGCTCATCGAGTGGATGCCCTTTATTCTGAAAGGCTTCGTCCTCAACCTCGTCATGAGCTTCCTGGCGATGGGGATCGCGACGGTTCTCGGGATCGCGCTCGGCATGCTGCAGCTCAGCCACAGCCGCCTCCTGCGCGCGCCGGCCTGGATCATCACGCATCTCTTCCGCAACTCGCCCTGGCTCGTCATCCTCTTCGTCGTCATGCTCCTCGTCCCTTTCGAGGTGGAGCTGCCGGGCGGGCGAAACCTGATCCTCTCCGACTGGATCAAGGCGACGATCGCCTTCTCGCTGCCGGTGATGGCGAATGTCAGCGAGATCGTGCGCGGCGCCATCGTTTCCATCCCGCGCGGGCAGTGGGAATCGGCGGAGAGCCTCGCCTTCACCCGCGGCCAGACGCTGCGCTGGATCATCCTGCCGCAGTGCGTGAAGCGGGCGATCCCGCCGTGGATGAACTGGTACGCGCTTCTCGCCATGGCGACGCCGATGGCCTCCATTCTCGGCGTGCGCGAAGCCGTCGGGAATGCGCAGGCGGCGATGGAAGCGGCGGGTGCCCGGCCGGAACTCCTCGTGCCGTTCTATCTGTTCCTGCTGCTTCTCTTCTTCGCCTACATCTACCCGATTTCGATTTGGACCCGAGCGATCGAGCGAAAATATGCTGTCGAGACCTAAGAAAACTGCGTCTGGCGCGGATACGCCGGCCTGGACGCCGGACATGCCGCTCGTCGAGGTGCACGACGTTCACAAATCCTTCGGCGAGCTCGAAGTCTTGAAGGGCGTCAGCTTCGATGTCCGCCAGGGCGAGGTCGTGTGCATCATCGGCCCGTCGGGTTCCGGCAAGTCGACGCTGATCCGCTGCATCAACGGCCTCAACAACATCCAGCAGGGCTCGATCAAGGTCGAAGGCCAGGAGGTCAACGACCCCAACCTCAACCTCCTGGAACTGCGCAAGAAGGTCGGCATCGTCTTCCAGCAGTACAATCTCTTCCCCCACAAGACGGCGCTCGAAAACGTCATGATGGCGCCGGTGAAGGTTCTCAAAGAGCCGAAGAAAGAGGTGGAGGAGCGCGCCCGCGCCCTCATCGCGAAAGTGCGCCTGAGCGGCAAGGAAGACGTCTATCCCGGCCATCTTTCCGGCGGCCAGCAGCAGCGCGTGGCGATCGCCCGCAGCCTCGCCATGCGCCCCGACGTCATGCTCTTCGACGAGGTGACGGCGGCGCTCGATCCGGAAACGGTCAAGGAAGTGCTCCTCACCATCAAGGAGCTCGCGGCCGAAGGCATGACCTGCATCCTCGTGACCCACGAAATGGGCTTTGCCCGGGAGGTGGCGGACCACGTGTATTTCACCGACCGAGGCGTGATCGTCGAGCACGGTCCGCCGGAAGAATTGTTCACCCGCGCCAAGGACGAGCGCACCCAGCGCTTCCTTAGCCAAGTCGTCTAGCCGCATCGCCCTCGGCCTCGCGGTCGCAACGGCGTGACGGACCCCGTCGCGCCGAAGGGATCGCTATGCCTTCGTCAAAGAGAGAAATGGATGTTTGAAACCGCACTCAGCCAAACGCCGCTGCAAGGCGATCCCGCCCACAAGGATCCGCTCCTGCGCCCTTTGCGCATCAAGCATGTCGAATTCCGCAACCGCATCATGAGCACGAGCCATGCCTGCGGGCTTGAATCCGGCGGCATGCCTCAGGAGGCCTACCAGCTCTATCATCTGGAAAAGGCCAAGGGCGGTATCGGGCTGTCCATGTTCGGCGGTTCGTCCAACGTCGACCGCGATTCCCCGAACATTTTTCGTCAGCTCAATGTCGGCGACGACGCGATCATTCCGCATCTGAGGCGCTTCAGCGAACGCATGCACGGGGAAGGCGCGGCGCTCATGTGCCAGATCACGCATCTCGGCCGCCGCGGCGATCCCTATGCCGGCGACTGGCTGCCGACGATCGCCCCCTCGCCGCTGCGCGAAACCCTGCACCGCAGCATCCCGAAGGAGATGGACGAACACGACATCGCGCGTGTCGTGAAGGCCTATGCCGCCGCCGCGCGCCGCTGCAAGGAGGGCGGGCTCGACGGCATCGAGACGCTCGCCGCCGGGCATCTGATCGGCCAGTTCCTCTCGCCTCTCACCAACCGGCGCACCGACCGCTTCGGCGGCAGCCTGGAAAACCGCTGCCGCTTTGCCGTGATGGTGCATGCGGCGATGCGCGAGGCGGTCGGAGAGGATTTCCTGATCGGCATTCGCTACGTGGTCGACGAAGCGACCAAGGGCGGCCTCAGCTTCGACGATTGCGTCGAGGCGGCGCTGCTTTTGAAGCGCGAAGGCGCCGTCGATTTCTTCAACGCCATCTACGGCACGATGGACACGACGCGGGCGCTCGCGGAAGAGAACATGCCGGGCATGGGCTCCAAGCTCGCGCCCTGGGTCGAGCCGGTCGGCGCCTTCAAGGCCGAGATCGGCCTGCCGGTCTTCCATGCCGCCCGCATCGCCGACATCTCGTCGGCGCGCTTTGCCGTTGCCGAAGGCAAGCTCGATATGGCGGGGATGACGCGCGCGCAGATCGCCGATCCGCATCTCGTCGCCAAGCTTGCCGCCGGTCGCGAGGAGGACG
The DNA here is from genome assembly GCF_004023665.1 of Afifella aestuarii. Lineage (NCBI taxonomy): Bacteria > Pseudomonadati > Pseudomonadota > Alphaproteobacteria > Hyphomicrobiales > Afifellaceae > Afifella > Afifella aestuarii. The sequence goes on along the minus strand of NZ_SAUF01000002.1, from coordinate 443,450 downwards.
TCCGCCCCTGCGTCGGCGCCACGCATTGCCAGTCGCCCTATCGCCCCTCCTGCCTGCACAACCCCGTCACCGGCCGGGAAACGAAGCTGAGCCACGTCATCCGCCCGACGGACGGGCCGAAGCGCAAGGTCGTCGTCATCGGCGGCGGCCCGGCCGGGCTCGAAGCGGCGCGCATCGCGGCCGAACGCGGCCATGACGTATCGCTCTACGAAGCCGCGGCCGATGTCGGCGGGCAGGTTCTTCTCGGCTCGACCGGCTCCTGGCGCCGCGATCTCATCGGCATCGTGGAATGGCGGGTCGCCGAGCTTTCGCGCCTCGGCGTCGAGATCCACACCAACGCCTATATGGAGGCCGACGACATCAAGGCGCTCGCCCCCGACGTCGTCATTCTCGCCACAGGCGGCCTGCCGCAGATCGATCTTCTTGAAGGCGACGATCTCTGCGTCAGCACCTGGGACATCCTTTCAGGCCAGGTGCCGATCGGGCGCGACGTCCTCGTCTATGACGGCACCGGCCGTCATCCGGGGCCGCTTGCCGCCGAGAAGGCGAAGGAGGCCGGGGCGAACGTCACCTATGCCACGATCGATGTGACGATCTGCGAAGAGCTCACCTATGCGGAGCGGCTGCGCTGGAAGAAGCGCTTCCTCGCCCTCGGCGTCACGCCCGTTTCGGAGACCCGCCTCGTCGCCGTCACCCGCAAGGACAACCGCCTCGAAGCCGTCCTCCTCAACGAGCTGTCGCGGGAGGAGACCTCCGTTCTCGTCGACCAGGTGATCGTCGAGCAGGGCAGCATCCCGATGAACGAACTCTTCGAAGAGCTGCGCACGACTTCCAAGAATGACGGCATCACCGACATCGAGACCTTCATCAGCCTGCAACCGCAGCCCTTCCGGGACGGCGCCGGCTTCGAGGTCCACCGCATCGGCGATGCCGTTTCAAGCCGCAACATCCACGCCGCCATGCTCGATGCGGTCCGCATCTGCAGCCCGCTTTGAGCGGGCAGCACCAGCTTCTGCAATTTCCCCCAAGAAAGGCCACGCCATGCGATTTTCCCACTTCAAGGTTCTCACATTCGACGTCGTCGGAACGCTCATCGATTTCGAGAAAGGTCTGCTCGACGGATTTCGTTCGTTCGGCGGACCGGCGGCCCGCGATCTCAGCGACGACGAGATCTTCGTTCCCTACATCGAGGCCCGCCACATTTATCCGGGCCGCTCCAGTCAGGTGATGGAAGACGTCTATCAGCACGTTGCCGGCAAGCTCGGGCTCGACACCAGCAAGGGCGCAGCCACCGCGTTCCAGGCGCATGTCCTGAACTGGCCGGCCTTCCCGGATTCCGCCGAGGCACTGAAGCGCCTGCGCACCCGTTTCCGGCTCGTCGCGATGACCAACACCGACCGCGTCGTCTTCACGAGCTACGCGCATACCCTCGGCCATCCCTTCCATGACGGCGTGACGGTCGACGAGGTGGGCATCCCCAAGCCCGATCCGCGCTTCTTCGACTTCAACCGCGGCCGCCAGTCGGCCTTCGGCTACAAGCAGGAGGAAATTCTGCATGTGGCGCAGAGCCAGTATCACGACATCGGCGTGGCCCGCGAACTCGGCTATTCCGTCTGCTGGATCGAGCGGCGGCAGGGCCAGGAAGGCTTCGGTGGCACGCCGGTGCCGAAGGAAGTGACGAAGCCGGACTTCCATTTCCCGACGCTCGCCGCGCTCGCCGATGCGATCGACGAGGATTTCGCCGCAAACCACTAAAGGCGGTCGCGCGCGTTTTGATCCTGCAGGCCGGCTCCGGCCGGCCTGTCTCCAGTAAGATCTCGGGCGCTCACCGGATCTCGGGCGCTCAGCGGAAGGGCGGCTCGTCGAAGGCGCGCAGCTTGCGCGAATGCAGCCTGTCTCCCTCGCGGCGCAAAAGCTCGACGGCGCGGATGCCGATCTGCAGATGCTCTGAGATCGCCCCCTCATAGAACCGGTTCGCCTGCCCCGGCAGCTTGATCTCGCCGTGCAGCGGCTTGTCGGAGACGCAGAGAAGCGTCCCGTAGGGCACGCGGAAACGGTAGCCCTGCGCGGCGATCGTCGCACTCTCCATATCGACGGCGACGGCCCGGCTCTGATTGAGGCGATGCGCCGAGGCGGTGTAGCGCAGCTCCCAATTGCGGTCGTCCGTGGTGACGACGGTGCCGGTTCTGAGCCGCAGCTTCACCTCTTCGCCATGCATGCCGCTCACCTGCTTGGTCGCATCGTAAAGCGCCCGCTGCACCTCGGCGAGGCTCGGGATCGGGATATCCGGCGGCAAGACGGCATCGAGAACATGGTCGTCGCGCAGATAGGCGTGAGCGAGCACATAGTCGCCGATCGACTGGCTTTCGCGCACGCCGGCGCAATGGCCGATCATCAGCCAGGCATGCGGGCGCAGCACCGCCAAATGATCGCAGATCGTCTTCGCATTCGACGGTCCGACGCCGATATTGACGAGCGTGATCCCGGAACGACCCGACCCCATCAGGTGATAGGCCGGCATCTGGTGCTTCTTCCAGGCGAGCTCGGAGATCGCCCGCTCCGGATCCTCCGTCTCCTTCGTCACGAGACTGCCGCCGGCGCAGGAGAGCGCCTCATAGGGGCTTTCCGGATCGCGCACCTGCTCACACGCCCAGCGAATGAACTCGTCGACGTAGCGGCTGTAATTGGTGAAGAGAACGAAGGGCTGAACGTGGTCGGCGGGCGTGCCCATGTAATGCTTCAGCCGCGCCAGCGAAAAATCCGTGCGCAGCGCATCGAAATGCGACAGCGGGATCTCCTGAGCGGAGGCAAACAGCCCGTCGGAAACCTCATCGCCGATCAGAGCGAGTTCCGTCGTCGGAAAATGCCGGATCATTTCGAGCGTCGTCGCCCGGTCGAGCACGAGATCCCCGTCCTCGAGGACATAGGGAAAAGGGATTTCCTGGGACGACGGACGCACGCTCAGATGCACGCGGTGATCTTCGGCCAGAATGGCGAGCTGATCGGCGAGGTAGTTGCGAAAGAGTGCCGGCCGCGTGATCGTGGTCGTGTAGCCGCCCGGGCGCGTGAAACGTCCATAGGCGCGCGGCTTGAAGCTGCGCGGCGGTGCCCCGTCCCAGCTGACGCGCAGCTCCGGATAACAGAAAAGGCCCGCCTGGCGGGCCGCCGGATCGGGCGGCGTTCCGTCCTTGGCAAAGAGCGCGATGGCGTCCCGCAGCTCCTGGACGGCGGCCTCGTAAAGCTGTTCGAGGCGGTTCAGCGCGTCTTCGACGCCGGCTATGTCGGTTGTCCTGTCGTCTTTCATCACAATTCCTTCCGCCCGGAAGGCCATATCGCAAGACGCCTCTGTTTAGCTACGGGCGGCCGTCATCCGCGAGATTTCACCGAGACCGTCATAGAGGATGACGGCGAGCGCGCCGGTCAAAAGGCCGCCCTGCAGCACGAAGGCGAGATTGTTGGAGTTGAGCCCGGCGATGATCACCTCGCCTAAGCCTTTGGCGGCGACCGTGGAGCCGATCGTCGCCGTCGAAAGCGCAATCACGAGCGAAATGCGTACGCCTTCGAGGATCACGGGCAGAGCGAGCGGCAGCTCCACCTGAAAAAGCCTCTGCCGCCCCGTCATGCCCGTCCCCTTCGCCGCTTCCGCGACGGCCGGCTGCATGCCGGTCAAGCCCGCGAGCGTGTTCTCGAAGATCGGCAGAAGCCCGTAGAGAAAGAGGGCGATCAGGGTCGGCCAGGTGCCGAAGCCCACCACCGGCACGGCAAGCGCCAGCACCGCGACGGGCGGAAAGGTCTGGCCGATATTCACGATGGCGCGCGACAGGGGCAGAAATTCCGCGCCGATCGGCCGGCTCACCAGGATCGCGAGTGCCACACTGATCAGGGTCGCCGGCACGATCGCCGCCACCACGATCAGAAGATGCGAGATGGTGAGGTCGAGAAGGCTGGCGCGGTCATAGATCGCCGGCGCGCCCACGGGTGCAAACGGCTCAAGCAACGGCCTGAACGCCTCCGGGACGAAGAGGAAGGCGAGCACCAGCGCCACGAGCGCAAGCCGCAGGAGGAGGACGAAAGGCCGGCTCATGCCACCGATCGCGCCGCATCGAGAAGCGCCCCTCGCCGCACGAGACCACACGCCGTCCCGTCTTTACCGACCACGGGCAGAACCTCGCGACCACTCCAGATCATTTCCGCCAGCGCATCATAGAGCGAGCGATCGGCGGCAATCGGCGTTCCTTCCGCGGTTCCTTCTTCGGTCCGCTCGCTCACCGGGATGAGCGAGAGATAGCGGAACGGCCGGTCGTCGTCGCCGACGAGGTTGCGGACATTGTCGCTCGCCGGATGGGTCAGGATTTCGGCCGGCGGCGCGAGCTGTTCCACCCGCCCCTCGCTCATCACGGCAATGCGGTCGCCGAGCCTGATCGCCTCGGCCATGTCGTGGGTGACGAGCAGGATGGTGGAGCCGAGGCGGTCCTGGATGCTCTTGAGATCGGTCTGCGCCTTGGCGCGGATGACGGGATCGAGCGCCCCAAAGGGCTCGTCCATCAGAAGCATGTCGGGACGGGCGGCAAGCGCGCGGGCAACGCCGACGCGCTGCGCCTGACCGCCCGAGAGCTGGTGCGGATAGCGCGGCGCGATCTCGTCGGGATCGAGCTGCAGGAGCTCCAGAAGCTCGTGCACGCGTGCGTCGATCTTCTTGCGATCCCAGCCCAGGAGCTTCGGCACGGTGGCGATGTTGCGGGCGACCGTCCAATGCGGAAAAAGCCCGTGATCCTGGATCGCATAGCCGATGCGGCGGCGGAGCTCATAGGCCTTCATCTGCCGCGTATCGGTGCCGTCGATCTCCACCAGCCCCCGTGTCGGTTCGACGAGCCGGTTGATCATCCGCAGGAATGTCGACTTGCCCGAGCCGGACGTGCCGACAATCACCGTGATCGTCGCCGCCTCGATCTCCATCGACACGTCGCGAACGACGGCAGTGCCGGCATATTCCTTGGTGAGGCCTTCGATGCGGATCATGCCTTTGCTCCGGGGAGAACGTCGATGACGGCGTCGAGCACGACGGCGGCGGCAAATGCCAGCGCCACCGTCGGCAGTGCGCCGAGAAGGATGAGGTCGGTCGCCGTCTGGCCGAGCCCCTGGAAAACGAAGGTGCCGAAACCGCCCCCGCCGATGAGCGCGGCGATGGTGGTGAGGCCGATATTCTGCACGAGCACGATGCGCACGCCCGTCAGAATGACCGGCAAAGCGAGCGGCAGTTCGACGGAGATGAGCCGTTGGCGGCTCTTCAGCCCCATCCCGGCGGCCGCTTCCGTGACGCTCGGCGATACCCCGGAAAGCCCGGCCGCCGTGTTCGCAACCATCGGCAAGAGCGAATAGAGAAACAGCGCCACGAAGGCCGGCGCCATGCCGATGCCGCGAATGCCGATTTCGGAGGCGCCCGGCACGTTCGCCGCCACCCAGCTCAAAGGCACGATCAGCATGCCGAAGAGCGCGATCGACGGGATCGTCTGGATGAGGCTCAAGGTGCTGAGGACCGGGCCTTTCAAGCGTTCGGAGCGGTGGATCAGGATGCCGATCGGCACACCGGCGGCGATGGCGACGGCGAGCGAACCGAAGGCGAGCTGCAGATGATGCGCGCCCTCCCGCCAGAAGGTCGCCGCGTGCCCGCGATATTCGGCGAGGATCGACAAGGCGTCCCATTCCCCGGTCATGAGGATTGCGCCGATCGCGGCCGCCGCAAGCGCAAACACGCCGAGCCTCAGGAGCGGCCCGGGCTTCAGCCTGACGATCGCATCGGTGATCAGGATCGACAGCGCAAAGCCCGCGAGCCAGAAGCCCGCTCCCGGCGCCACGCGCGCATAATCGGCTCCGTCCGCCATCAGCATGCGCGCCGACACACCGATCGCGATCAAGAGGAGAAGCAGGGTGAGCGCCGGGGCGGCGAGCCGGATTGCCGGCGGGCGCACGAAGAGCGCGACCGCAATGGTAGTGACCGCGCAGGCGAGCAGCGCCGCGGCCCAGACGGCGGGCAGCGCGTCGAAAAGCCCGCGCGCCTCGGCGAGCGCGATCCGGTTCGCCCGGTAACTCGAAAGCGGCAGAGCGAGCGCAACCGCCAGCAGCGCGCCCATGGGCGCGCCGAGCTTGTCAGGACGCGGGATCACAAAGCCCGGCTCAGCCGTCGATGAAATCGTGCGAGACGAGGAATTCATGCGCCACATCGCCCGCCGGCTGGCCCTCGACCTGCACCTGGCCATTGAGCTTCTGCAGCGTTTCGAGCGTCAGGGCCTCAAATACGGGCTTCAAGAGATCGGCGATCTCCGGATGCTCGTCGAGAACGGGTTTTCTGATGATCGCGGTCGGCTGATAGACGGGCTGCACGCCCTTGTCGTCTTCCAGAACCTGCAGGCCGGCCGCCTGGATCGCGCCGTCGGTGCCGTAGACCATCGCCGCATTGGCGCCGTTCGTCTGGCGCGCCGCCGCGCGGATCGTGGCCGCCGTATCGCCACCCGAGAGCACGATGAGCTGATCGGAATTGAGCTTGAAGTCATAGGCCTTCTGGAAGGCCGGCAGAGCCGCGGCGGAGTTCACGAATTCCGAGGAGGCGACCAGCTTGACCTCGCCGCCATCCTTCACCCACTTGCCGAAATCGGAGAAGGTCGTGATGCCGTTCTCCTCTGCCACATCGCTTCGAAGCGCCACGGCCCAGGTGTTGTTGGCCGGCGCCGGCGTCAGCCAGACGATGTCGTTTTCCTCTCCGTCGAGCTTCTTGGCCATGTCGTAGGCCTTCTCGGCATCCGTCCAGACCGGCTCGTCGGCGCGGTTGAAGAAGAAGGCCGCATTGCCGGTATATTCCGGATAGATGTCGATCTCGCCGGCGGTGATCGCCTTGCGCACCACGGGCGTCGCGCCGAGCTGCAGACGGTTTTCCGTCTCGATGCCGGCATCGTTCAGAACTTCCAGGATGATGTTGCCGATGACGCCGCCTTCGGTGTCGATCTTGGAGGAGACGACCACCTGGGCGGAGGCACTACCGGCGACGAACGTTCCGGCCGCGACAGCCAGGGCGATGAGAATTTTCATGGACGATCTCCAAAATCTCCGACGATGGGTGACGCGACCATCGGCGCGCGGTGCGAACGCCGGAAAATCCGAAGCATCAAGGCAAGCTCCCCGGATTGCATCCCATTCCCCCCGCAGCTCATCCAACGGTCAACCACCAGCTAGGTACAGCAGGTGAACGCCTTGTCCATGATGGAAGATCCAAAAGTCGCGCAAAACGCCCCGTTCGCGGCGGATTCGTCGCGCCTTCAGAGCGTCTCGTTCGGCGCCGAACCTGTCTCGCCGGGCGATCGGGGCTCAGGCTTTCTCGCCTCGCGGCGGAACTCGCCCGGGCTCTTGCCGGTCCATCGGCGAAAGGCGCGATGAAAGGCGCTCGGCTCGGAAAAGCCGAGATCGGCGGCAAGCTCGCCGACCTTTGAATGGCCGTGGAGAAGCTCCTGCGTCGCCACCGCCATGCGCAGCTCGTCCTTGATGTCGTTGTAGGTCTGGCCTTCGAGACGTAGCTTCCGCCGCAAGGTGGAGGCGGGCAGACGCATCTGCGCGGCGAGTTCCTCAAAGCCCGGCCAGGCCGAGGGCGGCATCGCCCGCAGGCGCTCGCGCAGCCGCGCGGCCTGCCCCGCATCGTGGCGGTAGCGCACCAGAATATTGGCGGGCGCCTGGCGCAGGAACTCGCGCAGCGCCCGCTCGTCGCGGATCGGTGAAAGCTTCAGAAAATCGGCATCGAAGACGAGCCCGCTCTCCGGCTGATCGAAACGCACAGGCGCACCGAAGAACAAGCGGTATTCGGCCTCATATGGTGGCGGAGGTCCGCGAAAGTCGACCCGGCGGAGCGGAATGCGCCGCCCGATCAGCCAGCAGGAGAGCCCGTGCACCATGATCCAATAGGTGCGGTAGGCGAAGGCGGAGCGCGGACTGGCTTTGTCCTTGAGGACGATTTCGGCGAGCCCGTCGGCGACGCAGAGCTCGCCATAAGGGTCTTCCAGAACGACCCGCAGAAAACGCAGCGCCCGCCGCAGTGCCTGCTCCAGGCTTTTGGCCGACAGGATCGCATGGCACAGAAGTGTGAAACTGCCGCGCGGCATCGGCCTTGCCGCCTCGCCGAAGAACTCGTCATCGACCGCAAGCGCCACCGCCAGCCAGAGCGCACCATATTGCTCGGCCGACACCGGCTCCACCACGATTGGCGGCATGCCGGCCTGGCGCAGGAGCGGCTCTCGCGCGATGCCGCGCCGGTCCAGACAGGCGAGCGCGTCTTCGACGAAACACGGGGCGATCATGCGCCGTTCCAATCAAGCCCACTCCCCAAAAAGTGGCGAAACCGATCATGAAATTAGAGCAATTCGGTCATCGCACGCCATATCTCTTCATCGCTAACCTGACTTCACAAAAGAACACGGTTCCTCCGCCGCAGCGGAAAGGAACTCAGGGAGGACAGATATGGCCGCGCCTTCTGGCAGCGAAGACCGCGACGATTATGCCGACGCGATCGCGAACTTTCGTCTCGACGACATCACGAAGCTTCTCTCGGGCGATCTCGAAACTGGGATCAACGCCTGCGTCGAATGCTGCGACCGGCATGTGGCCGGCGGCGGCACGGCGCTTCACTATATCAGCGCCGATGGCCGTCAGGAGACCTACAGCTTCGCGCAGATGCAAAAGCTCTCGGCGCGCTTTGCCAATCTTCTAGCCGAGGAGGGCGTCAAGCCGGGCGATGTCGTCGCCGGCATGCTGCCGCGCACGCCGGCACTCCTTGCCATCATTCTCGGAACCTGGCGGGCGGGCGCCGTCTACCAGCCGCTCTTCACCGCCTTCGGCCCGAAAGCGATCGAGCACCGGCTCCAGATGTCGGACGCCCGCCTCGTCGTGACCGACACGGCCAATCGCGGCAAGCTCGAGGGGATCGCGGCTCTTCCCCGCGTCGTCCTCGTCGGTAGTGGGGACAGCACGGCGTCGTCATCGGGAGACCTCGACTTCGACAGCGCCATGGCGCGCCAGTCGGAGGAATTTGCGCCGGTGATGCGCTCCGGCGACGATCTCTTCCTGATGATGTCGACCTCCGGCACGACGGGGCTCCCCAAGGGCGTGCCGGTGCCGCTCAAGGCGCTTGCCGCCTTCCTCGTCTATATGCGCGATGCCGTGGAATTGCGGGCGGACGACGTCTTCTGGAACATCGCCGATCCGGGGTGGGCCTACGGCCTTTATTACGCCGTCACCGGCCCGCTCGTCCTCGGCCATGCGACCACCTTCTATGACGGGCCGTTCACGGCGGCGAGCACCTACGACATCATCAAGCGCTACGGCATCACCAATCTCGCCGGCTCGCCGACGGCCTTCCGGCTTCTGATCGCCGCCGGACCCGAGGCCGCCGCCGAGGTCAAAGGTCAGCTCCGTGCCGTCTCGAGCGCCGGCGAGCCGCTCAACCCGGAAGTCATCCGCTGGTTCGCCGAGCATCTCGATGCCCCGATCCACGATCATTACGGGCAGACGGAACTCGGCATGGTGGTGAACAACCATCACCGCCTCCGCCACCATGTGCATCCGGGCTCCGCCGGCCATGCCATGCCCGGCTACCGCGTCGCCGTCCTCGACGATGGCGGCCGCGAACTGCCGGCGCACAAGCCCGGCATCCTTGCCGTCGACATCGCGAAATCACCGCTTCTCTGGTTCTCCGGCTACTGGCAGCAGCCGACGCCGGCGATCGCCGACGGCTATTACCGCACCGGCGATACGGTGGAGATGGAAGAGGACGGGCGCATCAGCTTCGTCGGTCGTGCCGACGACGTGATCACCTCGTCGGGCTATCGCATCGGCCCCTTCGACGTGGAAAGCGCGCTCATCGAGCATCCGGCCGTCATCGAGGTGGCAGTCATCGGCAAGCCCGATCCGGAGCGCACCGAGATCGTCAAAGCCTATGTGGTGCTGCGCGAGGGGACGGAAGCCTCGACGGAGCTCGCCGAAGAGCTGCGCCTCTACGTCAAGGAGCGGCTCTCCGCGCATGCCTATCCGCGCGAGATCGAGTTCACCGAGGCTCTGCCGAAGACGCCGAGCGGCAAGCTGCAGCGCTTCATGTTGCGCAACCGCGAGAAGGCGAAGACCGACAGCGACGCCGCCTGAGCCACCGGCCCCGGAGCTGGGCCGCCCACTCCCGGCCGCCAACTCCCGGCCTTCTGGCCTCTTGTCCGAACTCAGCCCGTGCGCTTCGGCGCACGGCATTCTTGCCGCCCGCGTCAGAAAGCGAGACATGCCATGCAAAATCCCGATCCTGTCGTCATCGTCGGTGCCGCCCGCACGCCCATGGGCGGCTTTCAGGGCGATCTCAAGGATGCCACGGCTCCAGAGCTCGGCGCCGCTGCCCTCAAAGCCTCGCTGGAGAGGGCCGGGGTCACGCCGGAGGCCATCGACGAGGTGATCTTCGGCTGCGTCCTCAGCGCCGGTCAGGGCCAGGCGCCCGCGCGTCAGGCGGCGCTCGCTGCCGGCCTGCCGCTCGCCACCGGCGCCACCACCGTCAACAAGATGTGCGGCTCCGGCATGAAGGCGGCGATGCTCGCCCACGACGCGATCCTCGCCGGCTCTGTCGAAGTGGCCGCGGCCGGCGGCATGGAGAGCATGACGAACGCGCCCTATCTCCTCGACCGGGCACGCTCCGGCTACCGCATGGGCCACCAGAAGGTCATCGACCACATGTTCCTCGACGGCCTGGAAGACGCCTATGACAGGGGCCGGCTCATGGGCACCTTCGCGGAGGATTGCGCCGAGGCCTATCAGTTCACCCGCGCCGCCCAGGATGCCTTTGCCATCGCCTCGCTGGAAAAAGCGCAAAAGGCGATCACCGACGGCAGCTTTGAAGACGAGATCGTGCCGGTCACGGTGAAGACCCGCAAGGGCGAGGACACCGTGCGCCAGGACGAGCAGCCGCCCAAGGCGAGGATCGACAAGATCCCGAGCCTGAAGCCCGCCTTCCGCGAGGGCGGCACGGTGACGGCCGCCAATTCGTCCTCGATTTCAGACGGCGCGGCCTCGCTCGTTCTCATGCGCCGTTCGGAAGCGGACAGGCGCGGGCTCACGCCACTTGCCGTGATCGCCGGGCACGCCACCCATGCCCAGGCGCCCAATCTCTTTCCGACGGCGCCGATCGGCGCGATCGAGAAACTCGTCCAACGCACGGGCTGGGATCTGCGCGACGTCGATCTCTTCGAGATCAACGAAGCTTTTGCCGTCGTGGCGATGGCGGCGATGCGCGATCTCGACCTGCCGCAGGAGAAGGTGAACGTGCATGGCGGCGCCTGCGCGCTCGGTCATCCGATCGGGGCCTCCGGCGCGCGGGTTTTGGTGACGCTTCTGGCCGCGATGCGCCAATACGATGTGAAGCGGGGCATCGCCTCCTTGTGCATCGGCGGCGGCGAGGCGACGGCGATGGCGATCGAACGGCCGGCCTGAGCGCGACAGCCCGAATCGGCCTCTTTCCGACGGGGTCAAAAAAACGGCGTGCAGGCCCCGCGCGCGTCAAAAGCGCCTTCGCTTTGACATACCTCGGGAACACTCTCGGCAGACGGCGTATAATGCCGGCCCAAGACCTGGGAGTGAACAATGCGATTGAAGAGCCTCACGGTCAAAATTTGCTGTCTTGCCATCGGCCTTGCCTGGAGCATCCCCTCGGCCTCGGCGGCACCGGTTTCAGCCCCTGCGGTCGCGCCGCCTGACGCCGCACAAATCGTGCAGCCGGTGCAATGGGGACCGCCGCCACCTCCGCGCTACGGACCACCCCGCTATTACCGCCCTCGCTACGGTCCTCCCCGTTACGGGCCGCCGCGCTATGGCCCGCCGCCGCGTTGGCGCAGACCGCCTCCGCCGGGATGGGGCCCACGCCCGCGGTACTACGGCCCGCCCCCGGTCCGCTACGGCGCGCCGCGCCCGTGGACGCGCGAATGGTATGCCTATTGTTCGTCGAAATACCGCAGCTTCGACCCGCGCACAGGCACCTACCGCCCCTATAACGGGCCGCGCAGGCTCTGCCGCTGAGACAAACGGCAAAGTTCGGGCGGAGCCTTGCTCCGCCCGGATTTGTCGGCGATTTGGAGGAGAGAGCCGGCGTGCTCGACGCCGGCTTTACTGGGGCATCGGGTCAGAGACGGTGACGGAGCCCATGCGGATGCGGCGGAAGGCGGCTTCCACGAAGCAATAGCCGGCGAAGGCGACGAGGCCGAGCGCCACCAGCAACAAGAGAACGGTGCCGAAGGGCAGGCCCTGGATATAGCTCAGCGCGTCTTCGAGGCCCGGCGCACTCGAGGCGTCGTAGATGCCGCCCGCATAGAAGGCGAGAACGCCGATCACGATGAAGATGACGCCGCGCGCCATCAGCCCCAGCGAACAGACGGGTTTCACCATCTTCATCTTGTCGCGGTCGAGATCGAGGTATTTTTCGTAGCCGGCTGACCAGCCCTTATAGAGATGCGCAAGGCCGATACCGACCGGCACGAGGCAGAGGGCAAGAGCCACCCAGCGTCCCCAGGCCTGACCGAAAAGCCAGGTCAGCCAGCCGGACGTCGGATCGCCGGAGCCGCCGCCCCCGCCGCCGCCAATGGCGAAAAGCAAACTCACCACGAAGGCGGCAAGGCCCATATGGATGACGCCGCTGCAGAACAGGAAAAAGCGCAGAAGCAGGCCCTTTGGATCGCTGCCATGATCGTCGAGATCGCCGAACGACTGGGCGAAGCGCCAGAGCCCGAAGGCGGCAAGACCGATGCCGACCACGCCAAGAAGCACACCGCCGAGCGGCTGCGTGAGGATTTCGCGCAGCGCGCCGCGCGTGTTCTCCGCCTGCGTGGACCCGATCGCGGCAAGAACCGCCAGGATGCCGACCACCAGATAGACGACGCCACGCGCCGCATAGCCGCCGCGCGTGCCCCATTTCAATTGTTGCGAGATTTCCGCTGCGATGATCGCCCCCCTCGGTTTCGCCTCGACAACGTCAGATGGCGAGGCCGGTTCCGAGAGAAGAAGATCTGGATCTACCAGGGGTGCGCGAGCGGCTCGTGGCCTCACACGCTGACGAAAACGAAGAGAACGCCTGCAAGGACCAAAGGCACGCGCAGCATCAGCGGGCGGGCGGCGATGATGCCATAGGAGAGCATGGATAGCCCCACCCCCACCTTCACGAAGGCAAGAAGGGCTGCAAACGGGCTCACCCCGAGCGCGAGAAGCGACGGATTGGCGATCATGCCGAGCGGGATCACGTAAAGCCCGATGCCGAGCAGCATCGCCTTTCCCGCCACCTTCAGCCAGTTCTCACCGATCATGCCGGCGGCGATGAAGACCGCCCCGCAGACGGGCGGCGTGATCGTCGACAACAGCGCAAACCAGAAGACGAAGAGATGCGCGACGAGCGGCTTCAGCCCGAGAGCGGCAAGGGCCGGACCGGCGACCGAAATGCAGATGACATAAGCGGCCGTCGTCGGCACCTCCATGCCGAGGATGAGGCAGGCGAGCGCCGTCAGGAGAAGCGCCGGCCATAAGGAATCGTTGGCGACGGAGAGGATGGTCGACGTCACCTTCACGCCGAGCCCGGTCAAGGACAGAACCCCGATGACGATCGAGGCGCAGATGATGATGGAGCCGATCATCGCCACCTGGCGGCCGGCCGTCACGGCGGCGATCGCGAACCTGTTGCCGAAATGGCGGAAGGAGAAGCGCAGGCGGACATCGAAGAAGAGCAGGATCGTGGCCGTCAGGATGGCGACGGAGGCCGCATATTGCGGCGTGAAGCCCGCGCCGAAAATCGCAGCCAGCAGCGCCAGAAACGGCACGGCGAAGAACATCGAAGTGATCAGCGCCTCGCGCCGCCCCGGCTGGTCGGTGCTTTCCACCGGGCGCAGATCGTAGCGCGTGGCAAAGGCGTCGACGCCCACCCACACGGTCAGGAAGTAGAGGATCGCGGGCGGCAGCGCGGCCGCCATGATCTGCGTGTAGGGCGTGCCGGTCAGCTCCACCATGACGAAGGCGCCCGCCCCCATCAAAGGCGGCATGATCTGCCCGCCCGAGGAGGCAACGGCCTCAACGGCACCCGCGAGCGATTTCGGATAGCCGAGCTTCGTCATCGCCGGGATGGTGATCGCCCCCGTCGAGGCGACATTGGCGGAGGCGGAGCCCGAAATCGAACCGAACAGCGCGGACGACAAGGTCGCGACCTTTGCCGCGCCGCCCTTCAGTCGGCCCGCGACCACCGTCGCGACATTCATGAAACCCTTGCCGGCCTCGCCCGCATTCAACACCGCGCCCAGAATGACGAAGATCGCGACGACATTGACGGAGACGCCGGTGAGCTGCCCCCACAGGCCGCCTTCGGCAAGGGTCATGGTCCCCAGAAAACTCTCGAGCGGCAGGCCGGGATGGCCGAATTCGCCCGGCACATATTGCCCGAAGAGCCCATAAGCGAGGGTCGCGAGAGCCACGAGCGGCAGCGGCCAGCCGATGGCGCGGCGCGCTGTTTCGAGCGCCACGGCGATGAGGAGCACGGCGAGCCCCATCTGAAAGGGCCCGTCGATGAAGCCATACTGGTCGGCGATGTCGGAGGCGTTCAAGGCGATATAGAGACAGCCGGTTATGCCGAGAAGGCTGAGCGCCCAGCCGCTCCAACGCTGCCAGGGCGTCTTCGCGGGCAAGATCAGCATCCACGGCAGGAGAAGCGCCATATGGATCGGACGCGCCGCCAGCGCCGGCGCAAGTCCGTAAAAGATCAGGCCGATATGGAAGGCGATCGAGACGAGCCCGAGCGCCACCCATGGCCAATGCTTCGCCGGCGGATCGTCCACGGGCTCGCCTTTCGGTCAATCGCCGGAAAAATGGGAGAGTTTCAGCCGGGCCGCTATTTCAGCTGCTCCGGCACGTCGATGCCCGCTTCCTCGTAATAGCGCAGAGCGCCCTCGTGGAGCTTGCCCTCGACCTCCGACAGAAGCTCGGGCGACACCGCCTTCCACCACGGCGCCGTCTCGGACAGGCGCGCCTTCTCTTCCCAGAACGTCTTCGTCACCAGATAGGCCGTGTCGGCGTCCATCGCCGTCGTCGTATAGGCGATGACCGGAAGCGAGGTCGTCACCACGTCCTCATCGACGCCGGCATAGGTGCCGGCGGGAATGACGGCGCGGGTGCGGCCGGTCTTCTCGACTTCCTCATCCGTCATGGAGACGAGGCCGATATCGGCGCTCGCGGCCGTTTCCACGACGTTCGGCGCCGGAAACGAGCCGGAGGTCACGAAGGCATCGATCTGCCCGTTCTTCAGGGCATCGGCGGCATTGCCGAGCTCGGCATTGGCGATCGTCACCTTGTCCTTGAGATCGAAGAGCTCGAGATATTTCTCGCCCTCGCGCGCGCCGAACGAGCCTTTGCCGAGCAGCACCGATTTGCCTTCAAGCGCACTCAGAGGCAGCACCGCCTCGTCGCCGGCGATGACGAAATGCATGGTGAGCGAGGGGATCGGAAAGAGGGCGCGAACGTCCTTGAACTTTTCGCTCGGGCGTTTCTCGAAGGCGCCCTTGCCGGCCTGGGCGAGGCCGACGAGCGCCGGCGGCGTGGTGAAGATGAAGCTTCCTGGGCGAACCGCCGCTTCCATGACGTTCTGGACCGAACCCTGGCTTTCTTCGACCGTCAGGATCACATCGCCGTCGGTGCCCTGCTTGATCGCCTCGGAGAGCTCCACGCCCATCTGATAATAGGAGGTGCCGGCCTTCGCCGACTTATAGGTGATGCGGGTTTCCGCCTGCGCTCCGCCTGCGATCACGGCCGCCGCGATCAGCGCTCCGCCGGCCGCCCAAACGCGCCATCCAGCTCTGTTCCTCATGTCCGATCCTCCCCTTCAAATTCCTCTTGATGCGGCTCTGGACAATGCCGAACCGGCTGACGGCAAAGGCCTATTCGATCCCTTCCGCCGCGGCAAGCTTCGCAAGCCCGATGCGGCCGCGTCTCAAGGTCGAGACAAAGGACAATCCGCCTCTGCCCTTACTCCGCTCGCCGCAAGCGCATCGCGCTCACCTCCCGAGGAGGAACGGCAGCTCCGTCACGCGAATTTCTCCGGGCCAGCGCCTGCGACAATCTGGACATGTCTCTGAACGAACAAACGAAACGCACACCGTCATCGTCCCTTTCCGCTCAGGCCGTGCGCATTCTCACGGTTCTATTCAAGACTTCTAAACTCCTGTAGCCCATTCGCCGTACAGGTGGGGCGGAGCCATGACGGCAGAGACAATGCTCATATCGCGGAGCGATGGAGAGGAGGCGATCCTCCCCCAGCTGCTCGATCTCGTTTACGGCGCCTTGCCTTCCATCACCCTCATTCTGATCGGGTTCGCCGTTGCCGGAACGATCGCCGCGATGGACACGGGCGACCAGATCCTCGGTGCCATCACGATCTTCGGGTTTGTCGTCGGTCTGGCACGTATCGCCATTTGCCTGCATTACCGGCGCTGGCGCCGAAGCGCTTCGCGCCTTGTCGGCGACTGGCGCCGCTGGGAGCACGCCTATATGGCGGGCGGCTGGGTATTTTCCGCCTGTCTCGGGGCCCTGGCGGCGCGCACCCTCATCTTCCAGAACCACATGGCCGATGTCCTCGTAATGACGCTTACGATGGCCTATTTCACCGGCATCGTCGTGCGTGTCGTGCGGCCGCAGATCGCCATCGCGCAGCTCCTTCTCGTGCTGCTGCCGGTCATTGCCATGTCGCTGACGCTCGGCGGCTCGAGTTACATCGCCCTCGCCTTCATCGAGGTCATGTTTGCGGTCGGCGCCATACAGCTCATCGTCTACAATTCGCAGACCATGGTCGCGCGCCTTCAGGCGGAGCGCTCCTTGAGCCTGCTCGCACGCCACGATCATCTCACGAAGCTGCCGAACCGTGCCTATTTCGAAGAGAAAATGGCGACGGCGATCTGCGAGGCCGGCGCCCGGGGTGAAGGCTTCGCGCTCATCGTCCTCGACCTCGACGGTTTCAAGCCGGTCAACGACACGTTCGGCCACGTCATCGGCGATCAGCTTCTTTGCGCCTCGGCGGAGCGTATCCGCACGGCCCTGCCATTGGAGGCTTTCGCCGCGCGGATCGGCGGCGACGAATTCGCCGTCATCATGCCGGTCGGCATGGGGGGCGCTGAAGCCTTCGCGCGCGGCAAAGCGATCCTCGCGGCCGTCGCACAGCCTTTCGCCCTCGGACACGAGGATATCCGCATCGGCGCGAGCGCCGGACTTGCGACCTTCGTCTCCGGCGAGCTCGGCGCAAAGCAGCTCTACACCATGGCGGATCAGGCCCTCTACCAGGCGAAACGTCAGGGACGCGCCAATATCTGCGTCTACGCGGAGAGCTCCTTCGTCGCACAGCGCGCCGCCTGAGCGCAGGCCACGAAGGGCGGCGCGCCGTCCTTGCATAAGTTGCGAAAACCTGCGATCGCTACCTGGGGTTCAGGGGGATGAACCGATGGGGGCAATCGTTCCGCTCATTTTGTGCGGAGGATCAGGCACGCGCCTTTGGCCGGCCTCGCGCGTATCCGCGCCAAAGCAATTCATCAACTTCCTGGGCAAACGCTCGACCTTCCAAGAAACGATCCATCGCGTCAGCGCGCCGGATATTTTCGCGCCGCCCGTGATCGTCACGGCCGCCCGCTATCGCCACATGGTGGCAGAGCAATTGGCGGCACTCGGCTTGACCGCCACCATTCTCCTCGAACCTGAAGGCCGGGATTCCGGGCCGGCGGTCGCGGCCGGAGCCCATTTCATCGCCGGGCAAGACCCCCAGGCGGTCGTCATGATGCTCGCCGCCGACCACATGGTGGAGGATGTGGCAAGCTTCCAGGCGGCCGCGCAGGAGGCCGTCGCCAGCGCGCAGCACGGCCATATCGTGACCTTCGGCGTGCGTCCCGACCATGCCGCCACCGGCTATGGCTATATCCGGCCCGATGGCGCCGGTGAGACGTCGGCCATACGTGCCGTCGCCGCCTTCATCGAAAAACCCGACGCTGCGGCGGCGCAGGATTATGTCGCTGCCGGCTATCTCTGGAACTCCGGCAACCTCGTCTTTCGCGCCGATCAGCTCCTTGCCGAATACGCCCGCTTCGATCCCGAGACGGTCACAGCCGCCGCCGAAGCCGTGGCCGGCGCGAGATGCGAATTCGGCTTCCTGCGGCTCGAGGAAACGAGTTTCGCCCGCACGACGCCCGCCTCCATCGATGTCGCCGTCTTGGAGAAAACGAAGACCATACGCGTTCTTCCCGTCTCCATGGGCTGGCGCGATATCGGCTCCTGGGAGGCGCTCTGGTCGCTCACCGAAAAGGACGGGGACGGCAATGCGGCGCGGGGCGAGGCGCTCTTCGTCGAGGCGCAGGACAATTACGTCCTCGGCGACAGCCTCGTCGCCATCGTCGGCCTTTCGGGTCTCGCGGTCGTTCAGACACGGGATGCGACCCTCGTCACAGATCGATCGAAAGCCGAGGCGCTCAAACCTCTCGTTGCCATGCTCAAGGAAAGCAGTCGGCCGCAGATCGAAGAGCCGGCCTATGTCTATCGCCCCTGGGGAAGCTATCAGGCGATCGATCGCGGTGAGCGTTTCCAGGTCAAGCGCATCGAGGTGAAGCCCGGCGGCCGGCTCTCTTTGCAACGGCATTTTCACCGCGCCGAGCACTGGATTGTGGTTCGCGGCACGGCGCTCGTCACGATCGGGGACACCGAAAAGCTCCTCTACGAGAACGAATCGACGTTCATCCCGATTGGTGCCGTGCACCGCCTCGAAAACCCCGGAAAGATCCCGCTCGAGCTCATCGAGGTGCAATCGGGCGCCTATCTCGCCGAAGACGACGTCGTGCGGCTCGACGACGATTACGACCGGCTTCGCGACAGCGACTGGGAGCGCCGCGCCTACGCCACCGAACCGGTCAGAGGCTCCAGTAATGGAGGTGCGGGGGGCACTCCGAAAAGCGCGACTTCACATCCACAACCACGCCGCCATCTCTGACGCGCTTGAAAAGATCTCGCCCCGCATCGGCGAGATAGGCCGCATGCGGAACGGCCATGATGGCTGCATCGAGATCGTCGATCGCCTCGATCTCTTTGAGCTCGATCCCATAGGCACGAAAGGCTGCGCTCTTCTCCGCGAGCGGATCGTGCACGAGCGGCGTGATGCCATAGTCGCGCAGCTCCTCGACGATGTCGGGCACGCGGCTGTTGCGGAGATCGGACACGTTTTCCTTGAAGGTGAGCCCGAAAACGCCGACGCGGCTGCCCTTCACGCGCGACCCCTGCCCGATCATCAACTTGACGGCCTTGCGCGCGATGAAGGCGCCCATCCCGTCATTGGTGCGGCGCCCGGCCAGAATGACCTCCGGATGGTGGCCCATCTCCTCGGCCTTGGCCGTCAGATAATAGGGATCGACGCCGATGCAGTGACCGCCGACGAGGCCCGGCGTGAAATCGACGAAGTTCCACTTGGTGCGCGCAGCCGCCAGCACGTCGGCGGTGCGCAGGCCGAGACGATCGAAGATGAGGGCAAGCTCGTTCATCAGCGCGATGTTGAGGTCGCGCTGCGTGTTCTCGATCACTTTCGCGGCCTCCGCCACGCGGATCGAGGGCGCGCGATGCACCTCCGCCTCAAGCACCGAGCCGTAAAGCTCGGCCAGACGGTCGAGCGTCTTATCATCGGAGCCTGAAACCACCTTCGCAATGGTCTCGAAACGATGGCGGTCGTCTCCGGGATTGATGCGCTCCGGCGAATAGCCGACGGCAAAATCCTCCCCGAACCTCAAGCCGCTCTCGGCTTCGAGGATCGGCACGCAGACGTCTTCGGTCGCACCCGGATAGACGGTCGATTCGTACACGACGATGTCGCCCGCCTTCAGCACGCGCCCCACGGTCACCGAGGCGCTCTGAAGCGGCCGGAGATCCGGCCTTCGGGCGGGCGTGATCGGCGTCGGCACCGTGACGATGTGAATATCGGCCCGGGCGAGCTCTTGCGCGTCAGACGTGATGTGAAGCCTTGGACAGGCGAGATCCTGCGGCGTCACCTCGGCATTGCGATCGCGCCCGGCGCGCAATTCCTCCACGCGGGCCGCATCGATGTCGAAGGCGACAACCTCATAGCCCGCGCGCGCAAAAGCTGCGGCGACCGGGAGCCCGACATATCCGAGCCCCAGGACGGAGAGACGATGTCGATCCAAAGATCCCCTCATGCGATGGTCACGATCAGGCAGGGGGGCGATGTGTCGGCAACCGTCCTCCAAATGCTAAGCGACACGCCTACAAGCGGCGGGTTTTCCGGTCAACGGCGGGGCATGCTCTCGGTTGTGGCCTCCCCAGTTGCAGATGGACCCCGAATGACGCACCGGGACGCCACGATGCGCCGGAGGGTGCCTCAAAAACTCAGAATGCGCGTGTTCTCCGCCAGGAGATGCTCCGCCATCTGCGGCGGCTCAGCGACGCCGACGCCCTCGATCAGCGCATCCTCGTTCCGCCCCTTGTTGGGCAGATAGAGGGCGCAGACGTCGACGGCCGTGTCCGTCTTTTGCAGGATCGTCTGCATCAGCCCCTTCGGGCTCATGCCTTTCGGCTTCTGCAACGCCATCGCGCTCGCCGGCGCATTCGTGAGGGCGATATCGGCCGCCGGCCCGCACAGAAGCACCCGCGCCTTCGCCCCCTGCTGCACGGATTGCATGGTGAGCACCATCGCCATCAGCTGCGTCTGCGGCTCGGGCGATGTCACGACGGTCACGAGCGACGGCTTTTCCTGCGCCACGGCGGGCGTAGCGAAAACCAGGACGAGGCTCGCGAGGGCAAGGATCTTGCGCATCAGGGTTCTCCGCAAATCATCACATTCACTTTCAAGAATATGATTGTGATGAGGTCTGTAAAGCCCGAATGCCGCGCCCCTTCGCCGCGCCCACAACGAGACCGGCCGCCACGCTGTCGCGCGGCGGCCGTCTTCGTCAGAGATCATTTGGCAGAGATCGAGGCGTCAGTCCTGCCGGGTCAGCGTGCGGCGCACGGCATCGCGCCAGCCGGCAAGCTTTGCGGTCCGCACGTCCTCGGAAATCTGCGGCGTGAAGCGGCGTTCCGGGCGCCAGGCCTTGGCGAACTCCTCTTCCTGCGGCCACACGCCGGCCTGCCGGCCTGCGAGCCATGCCGCGCCAAGAGCGGTCGTCTCCAGAACCACCGGGCGGTCGACCGGCGCATCGAGAAGATCGGCGAGACGCTGCATCGTCCAGTCGCTCGCCACCATGCCGCCATCGACGCGCAGAACCGGATTGTCGGCGCCCTGCCAGTCGCCCTGCATCGCGGACACGAGATCGGCCGTCTGGAAACACACCGATTCGAGCGCCGCACGGGCAAGTTCCGCCGGGCCCGTCGAACGCGTCAGGCCGAACAGGGCGCCGCGCGCATCGGAATCCCACCAGGGAGCTCCAAGCCCGGTGAAGGCCGGCACGAGATAGACGTCCTGGCCGTCATCGGCGCGGCCCGCGAGCTCACCCGATTCTTCGGCGCGGTCGATCATTTTGAGCCCGTCGCGCAGCCACTGCACGGAGGCACCGGCGACGAAGATCGAGCCCTCGATCGCGTAGGTGGTGCGCCCGTCGAGGCGGTAGGCGATCGTGGTCAGAAGCTTGTTCTTGGAGCGGACGAATTCGTCACCCGTATTGAGGACGGCGAAGCAGCCGGTCCCGTAGGTCGACTTCACCATGCCGGGCGTGAAACAGGCCTGGCCGAGGGTGGCGGCGTGCTGGTCGCCGGCAACGCCGCGGATCGGGATCGCCGTGCCGAAGATCGCAGGATCCGTCTCGCCGAATTCCGCGGCGCTGTCCTTCACCTCCGGCAGCATGGAGCGCGGCACGCCGAGCATGGCGAGAAGCTCGTCGTCCCATTCGTTGCGGCGAATGTCGAACATCAGCGTCCGCGCCGCATTGGTCGCGTCGGTCGCGTGGACGCGCCCGCCCGTCAGCTTCCAGATGAGCCAGGTGTCGACCGTGCCGAAGAGAAGATCGCCCGCCTCCGCGCGCGCCCTCGCACCTTCGACATTGTCGAGAATCCAGTTGACCTTGGTGCCGGCGAAATAGCTGTCGATCAGAAGACCGGTCTTCTCGGCGACCGGCTCGGCATGCCCCTCTTTGATGAGGCGCTCGCAAAGCCGCGCCGTCCGGCGATCCTGCCAGACGATGGCGTTGTGGACCGGCTTGCCTGTCTTGCGATCCCAGACGAGCGTGGTCTCGCGCTGATTGGTGATGCCGATGCCGGCGAGATCCGGCGCGGAAAGCCGGGCTTCGGCCAAGGCGCGGCGCACGGTCTCCACCGTGGTCCGCCACAGGTCTTCCGGATTGTGCTCCACCCAGCCGGAACGCGGGAAATGCTGCTGGAATTCCAGCTGCCCGACGCCCATGACGTGGGCGCGATCGTCGAAGACGATCGCTCGTGTCGATGTCGTGCCCTGATCGATGGCGAGGACGTAACCGCCCATATCCTACCCTTCCTTATTTTTCGTCTCGACCGTTATTGGGCGAGCGCCCGTCATGCTCAAGGGCGAGGGCGGGATAGAGGGAAGGAAATCGGCACTCGGCGGGCAAAAGCCCGGAAATCCTCATCTTCTGAATGCAATATGCCGGCCCCGACAACCCGGAACCGGCATATTGCGAGGCCAGTCAGCGCTGAAAGGCGGTCAGTGGCGCGCGGCCATTTTCTTGTTGCCGCACAGACGCTCGAACGCGTCGGCCGGGGCGTGCCCGGTCGCTTCCGCTTCGGCCGCGAGATCGCAGGCGGTGGCAAAGGTCGACATCATCTGAGCGAACGAACGGCCCTGACGTGCGAGCGCGTCGTGCCAGTGCGCTCCAGCGAGATGGGGTTGGGGGGTTGAGGGGGATGTGCGCATCGGATCACTCCTGCTTTGACCCTTCTATTCTTGCCGCTGCCCTACGCCCGCTCGCCGCACTGCACAACGTACCTTACGCGATAGCTGCCATCGCGAATTCGGGAGGCTCCGGCTGGAGATAGCGGAAATTCCGTTAACCCCTTTGAAGTTCGCCGGAGCCGGGCTTCGAGGCGCAGCGCCGGCAGGCCGGCGTGGTCAGGCGCGGCGTGGAACCCACCCTCTCCTCCGCCGTTCGGCGTTCATGGAATCCAGTCCCCGCAACACCACCGAGGTCGTCGATCGCCTCGCCGAAACGGCACGCCAGCACGAGCGTGTCTCCATTGGACAGATGATGGACACGTTCGGCCACCGCAGCTACGGCCCCTTCCTCCTGGTCCCCGCCTTGATCGAGCTTTCGCCGATCGGCGGGATACCGGGCGTCCCCACCTTCCTCGCCGCCATCGTTGCGCTCTTCGCAGGCCAGATGCTGTTCGGCCGCGACCATTTCTGGATCCCGGAATTCGTCTCGCGCCAAAGCGTCTCCGCCAGGAAACTGGGCGAGGCGACACAATCCATGCGCGCCTTCGCGCGCCGCCTCGACCGCTTGTTCCACGGCCGGCTCACCCGCTACGCCAGCGGCCCCTTCGTGCGGGTCGCGGCCTTCATCTGCATCGTGATGACGCTGACCGTGCCGCCCCTGGAACTCATCCCGTTTGCGAGCAGCGCGCCGATGGGCGCCATCGCGCTCATCGGGCTCGCGCTCCTCGTCTGCGACGGTGCCCTGATGATCGCCGCCACAGGCCTCGCCGCCGTCGCCCTCGTGATCACGGCAAGCATCTTCACGCCGGCCCTTTAGCGCGCAAGGCCTCGCACGAGCGCCTGCCGGCAAACTGTTCTCCTGACCCCGCTGTCCAATTAGCGGCCACACATCCACGCGACTGAAACCGGCGCCGCTCAACATCTCCGCCCCCTGCGCTCGCTTTGTATAAAAATGTAAATATTGAATTATTGTACGTTAATTTCGAATTAGCGCGCAGCTCTATTTTTTTAAGATATTTACTATTGAGTATTTCTACTTGACTCTGCTTCTGATTTAGAACGTTATTCTCGCGTTGCGTCACGCACACGAGGAGGAAGTCATTATGGCAACTGAAGCCGGACATCTGCATCAGCCTGACTATTTGCGTGGCCTCGCCAAGCAGTTGCGCGAGGAAGCGGACCGGGCGGAGGCCCGCGCCAAGAACCTGGAGACTGGAAAGGAAGCCGTCGGCTGCGATCCCGGCTGCTGGAACGTCCTTTCCACCTGCATTCAGGTGCAACCGCTTTGACATGAAGCGTCCGGCGTCCGTTCCCCGGACGCCGGATCTTCTCCGCCACGCCGCCTTCCGTGCGGCGAAGACGGGCCCAATTCGCACGCCGGGAGGAGGCCACAATGGGCGTTGAAGCGAAGCACTCCGTTCCTGTCCTGAAGGACAATGTGCGGCTGAAGCCGATGCAAGGCTACGCGCTGGCACATGGCTATCATCCTTCGCTCATCCGGATGATCCATCCCTCACACGCGTTTTTTCTGTCGCTCTGCCACGGCCAGATGACGTCCACCGAGATCGCCTTTCTGTATGGAGAGACCTTCGGGCTTTCTCCGGCGAACGCGCGATCGCAGGTGCTCCGGCTCATCGAGCAGAACCGGATGTTCCTGACGGAAGATCATGTGCCGGTCAGAGAGCCGGGGCCTGATCTGCACGTCAAACCGCGCTTCGAACCGAAGAGCTTTCTCTATCCCGGAAACGACGCGGTCATCGCGAGCGCCATGCATGGGCAATGGCCGGTGCCCGCAGGCATCAACATCACGCTGACCTTCAAATGCAATTTTGACTGCACCTATTGCTACCAGGACCTCCAGCAAAAGGGAGACCCGCGCTGGGACCTGACGAAGTGTCTGGAGGTGGTCGACGAGGCGGCGGATTGGGGTGTCGTGTTCCTGGGCCTCACGGGCGGCGAACCCACGCTCTTCAAGGGCTGGCTGGAGGTCATCGAGCGCGGCCTCAGCCGCGGCATGATTCCGACGATCACCAGCAACGGCACGGTGATCGGCTCGGATCAGAGGATCGCGCAACGTCTCGCCAAAGCGGGGATGGAGGAGATCACGATTTCCTTCGACGCGCCCACGGCAGAGCTTCACGACGCGGTGACGCGCTCCCGCGGTCAATTCCAGCGCGTGCTCAACGCCATCCACTATCTGACCGACGCCGGCATCAAGGTCGTCGTGAAGAGCGTGCTCACACCCAGGACACAACACGGCGTCGAGACGATGATCGACCTTCTCGTCACGCTCGGCGTTGCGGAGATCGGCATCTCCTACATGGAGACCGGCGCCATCCATTCCGGCGCCAATTCAGAGACGAACGTCACGGACGAAGAGCTCGCGCAGGTGCGCCAGAAGGTGGCGAAGAAGCGCGACGATTATGCCGCTCTATGCCGCGTTCATCCCCCCAAAGACACCAGCCGCAAATGGAGTGAAGACGACTGGTATCCCTGTGGCGGTATCAATATGGGCATGTCGATCTTTCCGACCGGCGATGTCTCCGTCTGCGACAAGATGCATGGCGTGAAGGACTTCACCTACGGCAACGTCTTCGAGGCCGGACTGAAAGCGATCTGGAACGGGGACGCGTTCGCAGCGCTGCGTGAGCGCACGGTGGCACCCGCTCTGATCGATCCGGAATGCGCGCGCTGCTCCAAGCTCTATGCCTGCCGCACCTCGTGTTTCGTGGATTCGTTCAACGCCACCGGCAGCTACTACGCCAAGGATCCGCATTGCGGCGGCCCGTTTTTCTCCTGAGCAATCTTCCAGGCCCCCCGGGAAAGGCCAAGCCCATGTCCGTAAAGTTCGATATCAACTATCATGCAGAACTGACCCAAGAGGCCAATGACGGCGTCCTCGATCAGCAACAGCTCGGCTACGTGGTTCTCGCCAATATGGCGCAAGACCTGCTGCAGACCCAAAGCTGCGTGCATTTCGACAATTGCGATTTCCCAGGCGGGATCCAGCATATCGCCGATGAATGGAACCTCATCGACACGGTCGGCGACAAGTACGGGGATCCCGCGCTCGCCGCTTTCGGCGCGCTCCTTCATACGACACAGGACTTCTACGCGCATTCGAACTGGGTCGAACTGCATGTGGACGACGCGCCGATCCCTGTCTGGGACCAGACGCTTGCGACCTTGCCCGCAGATATCGTCAGCGGCACATGGGCGCTCGGCTCGCCGAAACTGTGCGGACCGAATGCACCGAGCCACAGCCAGCTCAACAAGGACAGCCCGAGTTCGACGGAAGGAAGCAAGGTCGTCGACAGCGGCCCCAACAAGGGCAAGAGCCTGTTCGAGCTTGCCTATGCGACCGCGCTGTCGGCCACCAAGGTGCAGTACGCCCGCTTCAAGACAGTCAAACTGGCAACGGCCGATCTGCGCGCGGTACGCACCGAAGGCGAGACGTTGATGTACATGATAAAGGCGAACGCCGAATTGCGCCGCGTCTTCTGACGTTCGCCAATTTCCGAACTTTCGAACGCTCCTACTTTCGAAGTTCCTCGATATCGCGGAAGAGATCGAGCGCTTCGGGATTGGCGAGCGCCTCGAGATTCTTCACGTCGCGGCCGTGAACGATGTCGCGCACGGCAAGTTCGGTGATCTTTCCCGATTTCGTGCGCGGAATGTCGGCGACCTGGACGATCTTCTGCGGAACATGGCGGGGCGAGGCCCCGTCGCGGATCTGCTGCTTGATGCGCTTCGTCATCTCCGCATCGAGTTCGACGCCCTCCGCCAGCCTGACGAAGAGAACGATGCGCACATCGTCGTCATAGGTCTGACCGATGGCGAGCGCCTCCAGGATCTCCGGCAGCTTTTCGACCTGATTGTAGATCTCCGCCGTGCCGATCCGGACGCCGCCCGGATTGAGCGTCGCGTCGGAGCGGCCATGGATGACGATGCCGCCATGCTCGGTCCATTCGGCAAAGTCGCCATGGCACCACACGCCCGGAAAGCGGTCGAAATAGGCGGACTGGTATTTGATCCCGTCGGGATCGTTCCAGAACATCACCGGCATCGACGGAAAGGGTTTCGTGCAGACGAGTTCGCCCTTGGCTCCCTTCACGGGCTGGCCGTCCTCGTCCCACACATCGACCGCCATGCCGAGACCCGGTCCCTGGATCTCGCCGCGCCAGACGGGCTCGGTCGGAATGCCGAGGACGAAGCAGGAGACGATGTCGGTGCCGCCGGAAATCGAGGCGAGATGCATATCCTTTTTGATCGCCTCGTAGACGAAATCGAAATTCTCCGGCGCGAGCGGCGAGCCGGTCGAGGTCATCATGCGCAGGGCCGACAGATCGTGCGAGGTTGCAGGCTTAAGCCCCGCCTTGCGCACAGCATCGATGAATTTCGCCGACGTGCCGAAGATCGCCATCTTCTCTTCGGCGGCATAATCAAAGAGCGCGTTGCCGTCGGGATAGAAGGGAGAGCCGTCGTAGAGGAGGAGCGTCGCATCGCAGGCGAGCCCCGAGACGAGCCAGTTCCACATCATCCAGCCGCAGGTGGTGAAGTAAAAAAGCTTCTCGCCCGGTGTGATCGAGCAATGCAGCCGATGCTCCTTCAGATGCTGCAAAAGCGTGCCGCCCGCCCCGTGGACGATGCATTTCGGAATGCCCGTCGTGCCGGAGGAAAAGAGCACATAGAGGGGGTGGTTGAAGGGCAGGCGCTCGAAGGTCGGCTCCTGCGCCTCGAAAGAGGCGATGAAATCACCGAGCGCGACGCCCCGCGGCACACGTTTCGCCACCTCCTCGGCCTGATCGAGATAGGGCACGATCACGACCTTTGCGGCCGTTGGAAGTTTCTCGGCGATCTTGGCGAGCTTGTCGGCCACCTCGATCTTCTTGCCGTTGTACCAATAGCCGTCGCAGACGATGAGGAGCTTCGGCTCGATCTGCCCGAAGCGGTCGAGAACGCCACCCTCGCCGAAATCCGGCGAGCAGGACGACCAGATCGCTCCGAGCGAGCTTGCCGCCAGCATGGCGGCGATCGTTTCCGGCATGTTTGGCATCATCGCCGCCACCGGGTCGCCCTTGCCGATGCCGGCGTCGCGCATTGCCTGCTGCAGGCGCGAGACGAGGCCGCGAAGATCGTCCCAGGAGAGCCGCCGCCTCACCTTGTCTTCGCCGCGGAAGACGAGGGCATCCTCGGCGCCTTTCCGCTTTAAGAGGTTCTCGGCGAAATTCAGCCGCGCATCCGGGAAGAAGGCCGCCCCCGGCATCGCCTCGGCGCTTTCCAGGATCCGTTCGCCCTTTTCGCCGATGACGCCGCAATGATCCCAGATCGCGTTCCAGAAAGCGGCAGGATCACGCACCGACCAGGCGTGCAAAGCGTGATAGTCACCGAGTTCTTCGCCCGCCGCCGCCTCGGCAGCGGTTTTGCGGAAGCGCGCCATGGGCGTCGCCTCGGCCTTGGCCGGATCGGGTTTCCACAAAGGCGTATCGTTCATCAGCGTTTCCTCGGCTCGTGTTCTGTAGGGGCGCTCTTGCCTCTTAAAGGAAGGCGTGCAGAAAACCCCAAGCGCCTTGCCTTCGGGCGGCAAAGCCCCTATCGCGATGACAACGGAGATAGGTCCCCATGATGCGGCGGCTGCTTATCGCCCTCGGCCTCCTGGTCGTTCTCGTGGGCGGGCTGGCATTCCTCGCTAGCCAACTCGTCTCGCCCGAAGACGTCAAGCGTCGGGTCGCCGAGCAGATATCGGCCTGGACCGGGCGGGAAGTCTCGCTCGAGGGCGAAGCCGTCATCACGCTCCTGCCGCGCCTCAGCGTCAAGCTCAAGGATGTGGAGATCGCCGGACCTCCGGGCGACGACACGCCTTTCGTCCAGATGGCCTTCCTCAAAGCCTCGGTGCGCCTCCTGCCGCTTCTCATCGGCGAGGTCGAGATCGAGGATTTCACCATCGTCGCTCCCGTCATTTCGTTGCGCCGTGCCGCCGACGGGGCGGAGAGCTGGGATTTCGACACGAGTGCCGCCGCGCTGCAACTGGCCTTTGCCGGCGATGTGCGCCTCGGTTCCTTCGTCATCGAGAACGGGCGTATCGTCTACAGCGACGAACTAAGCGGACGCCGCGAGGTCTTCTCCAAGGTCAACCTCAATCTGCAATGGGACAG
The DNA here is from genome assembly GCF_004023665.1 of Afifella aestuarii. Lineage (NCBI taxonomy): Bacteria > Pseudomonadati > Pseudomonadota > Alphaproteobacteria > Hyphomicrobiales > Afifellaceae > Afifella > Afifella aestuarii. The sequence goes on along the minus strand of NZ_SAUF01000002.1, from coordinate 414,335 downwards.
CGTCAGGAAACCGATCGAAGTTTCCGGCCGCTTCGTGCGGCATGGCGAAGAGATGCGCATCACCGCCTCCGCCCAGCAGCCCTACCGCTTCATCCGGGCCGGCGAAACGACGCTCAATCTCGATGTGCAGGCGAAAAGCCTCAACGCCTCCTTCAGCGGGACCGTGCGCGACCCGCGCGATCCGCATCTCCTCGGCAGGCTCGCCCTCAACCTCGAAGACGCACCCACAGTGCTCTCCTGGTTCAGCAACCGTTATGCCGAAGCCTCGCCCTTTCAGACCATTCGCCTCGATAGCGACGCCGACATCGCCGGCAATATGGCGACGTTTTCCGATGCCACCCTCAATCTGAACGGCGTTTCGGGCAAGGGCGCCCTGCGGCTCGATTTCACCGGCACGCCGTCCATGTCCGGGACGCTCGCCTTCCCCTCCTTCGATACGACGCCGGTCCTGCATCATCTCTTCAGCGTCGACGACGGCGAGGCGCCGGCGATCCTCAAGACGCGCCTCACCACCGGCTGGCTCGACGATTTCAAGGCCGATCTTCGCGTCTCGGCCGGCGAAGTCCGGGTCGATGCGGCCCGCCTGCATCAGGTCGGGGCATCGCTTCTCGTCCAGAACGGCCACGCCCTTCTGACGATCGGCGAGGCGGAGCTTTCTGGGGGGCGCCTCAGCGGCAACATCACCCTCGATGTGGATGACGGCCTGCCGCGTCTGCAGACCGCTTTGCGCGCCCACGAGCTCAAGACCGCGGGCCTCACCTCCATGCTCGGCACCGCGCCGATCGAGGGGACGGCCGATATCATGGTCGAATTGACCGGCTCCGGAGAAGATGTCGGCGCCATGCTGCAGACCGCGACCGGGCGCCTCACTGTCGACGCCAAGAACGGCCGCCTGCCGTATCTCGACCTCGAAGCTGCAGCCAAAGCGCCTGAAGGCGGGGCACAGCCGCTCCTCAAGGCAACCGCAAGCACGCCCTTCACGCAGCTCAAGGCGGGCCTCACCTTTGCCGACGGGCAGTGTGAACTCACCGACGGCCTGGTGGAGACGTCGCGCTACACCGCCTCGCTTGCCGGCGAGATCGGTCTTCATGACCGTCGCCTCGACCTGTCCGGAACGCTCACGCCGAAGACGGATCAGCCGGCGATCCCGGTCGACATCATCGGCACGCTGGCAAGCCCGGAGCTGACCTCGAGCGCGCCCGCCTCGAACTGAGGCCCGCACTGCCCGATGGCGTCGGCGTCTATGGAGCCCGCGCCGGGGCGCGGGCCTTGCCGAGGATCGAGGCCGTCAGTACGCCCAGCGTCACCAGCGCCACGAGGATGGTGCACACCGCGTTGATCTCGGGCGTCACGCCGCGGCGGACCTGGCTGTAGATCTTCATCGGCAAGGTGGTGGCGCCCGGGCCGGTCGTGAAACTCGCAATGACGAGATCGTCGAGCGAGAGCGAGAAGGCGAGCATCCAGCCGGCGACGACGGCAGGCGCAATCAAGGGCAGCGTGACGGCAAAGAAGGTCTTCACCGGCGTCGCCCCGAGATCGAGCGCCGCCTCTTCCAAGGAGCGGTCGAAGGAGAGAAGCCGCGACTGCACGACGACGGCGACGAAGCACATCGAGAAGGTGATATGCGCGATCGTCACCGTCCAGAAGCCGCGGTCGAAATTGACCGCCACGAAGAGAAGCAGGAGCGACAGGCCGGTGATCACCTCCGGCATGACGAGAGGCGCGAAGACCATGCCGGAGAAGAGCGTGCGCCCCCAAAAACGACCCCCGCGCACGAGCGCGAGTCCTGCAAGCGTGCCGAGGAAGGTGGCGAGCGTCGCGGACAAAAGCCCCACACGCAACGTTACCCATGCCGCATCGAGAATGCTCTGATTGTGCATGAGCTCGACATACCAGCGCGTCGAAAACCCGCCCCAGACGGTGACGATGCGCGAGGCATTGAACGAATAGATGATCAGAATGAGGATCGGCAGATAGAGGAAGGCGAGGCCGAAGACGAGCGCGACCAGATTGAAGGATGTGAAGCGGCGCATCAGCTCGACGCCCTCTGCTGCATCTTCTGGAAAATGACGATCGGCACGACGAGGAGCAGCAGGAGCACGATCGCAACCGCGCTCGCGACCGGCCAGTCGCGATTGTAGAAGAACTCGACCCAGAGCGTGCGCCCGATCATCAACGTGTCGGAGCCGCCGAGAAGATCCGGGATGACGAATTCGCCGACTGCCGGAATGAAGACGAGGAGCGAACCCGCCAGAATGCCCGGCACCGACAAAGGCACGGTGATCTTCCAAAAAGCCCCGAGCGGCGTCGCGCCGAGATCGTTCGCGGCCTCGATCAGCCGGTAATCCATCTTCTCCAAGGTGGCGTAGAGCGGCAGCACCATGAAGGGCAGATAGGAATAGACGATGCCGATATAGACGGCCCAATCCGTGTTGATGATGGTGAGGGGCTGGTCGATGACGCCGAGCGACAGAAGCAGCTGGTTCAACAGACCCTCGGGCTTCAGGATGCCGATCCAGGCATAGACGCGGATCAGAAACGAGGTCCAAAACGGCAGGATGATCGCCATCAAGAGGAGCGGGCGGATGCGGTCCGGCGCACGCGCCATGGCAAGCGCCAGAGGATAGCCGATAAGGAGCGTGATCGCCGTCGAAATGAGCGCGATCTTGACCGAGGAGAGATAGGCTTTGATGTAAAGCGCATCCTCCGTCAGCCAGACGTAATTGTCGAAGGAGAGATCCTTCGCCCTCTCCCAAAGCGTCGCCAGCCCGTCGAAGACCGGCGTATAGGGCGGCATGGCGATCGCGGTCGCTGAAAACGAGATCTTCAGGACGATCAGAAACGGCGCCAGAAAGAAGACGGCGAGCCACAGATACGGAATGGCGATGACGATGCGGCGGGCGAAAAAGCTGCGCAAAGCGTGCATGCCGCCCCCCTATCGCACCAGAACGGTGCCGGCGTCCGGCCGCCAGGAAAGGAAGACCCGGTCCTCCCAAGTGAGCGGACGCTCCACTTCGCGCGAGGCGTTGAGCCGCGTCGCGCGCACCACGTCGCCGGAATCGAGCTTGATGTTGTAGATCGAGACATCGCCGAGATAACCGATATCCCAGACTTCGCCTTCGATGAGATTGGTGGTGGCGTTTGGCGGCCGCTCGTGGCTGATCACCATCTTTTCGGGGCGGATGGCGAACCAGATCGTCTCGCCGGCCTGCGGGCGGGCCACGCCTTGCGGCATCTCCGCCACTTCGACCGTAAAGCCGGCCGCCGTCGTCATGGTCAGGCCACCATTTTCCAGATGCGCGATGCGGCCTTCGAAAATGTTCACGTCGCCGACGAAATCGGCGATGTAGCGCGAGGCCGGCGCCTCGTAGATGACGGCCGGCGTCGCCACCTGGATGACGCGGCCATGATCCATGACGGCGATGCGGTCGGCCATGGTCATCGCCTCTTCCTGGTCATGCGTGACGATGAGAAAGGTGAGGCCCAGGCTCTCCTGCAGGTCGGTCAGCTCGAACTGCGTCTCCTCGCGCAGCTTCTTGTCGAGCGCGCCGAGCGGCTCGTCGAGAAGCAGCACTTTCGGACGTTTGGCGAGCGCGCGGGCGAGCGCCACGCGCTGCTGCTGGCCGCCGGACAATTGCGCCGGCTTGCGGCGGGCGAAATCCTGCAATTTGACGAGGCGCAGCATCTCGTCGACGCGCACCGCCATATCGGCCTTCGCCATCCCCTCCTGCTTCAAGCCGAAGGCGATGTTGTCGGCAACGTTCATATGCGGGAAGAGCGCGTAGGACTGGAACATCATGTTGACGGGCCGCTTGTGCGGCGGCACGCCCGTCAACGGCCGGCCATCCAGAAAAATCTCGCCCTCGCTCGGCTCCTCGAAGCCGGCCAGCATCCGCAACAAGGTGGTCTTGCCGCAACCGGATGGCCCGAGCAGGGCATAGAATTCGCGCTCGTAGACGGTGATCGACTGGTTGTCGACGGCGGTGAAATCGCCGAAGCGTTTGGTGACGTTCCTGAATTCGATGAAGGGCGGCTGACTCGGATCGTTCCACGGCTGAAAAGCGCGCCTCACGGGCCCGAGCATTTTGGCCATACGTAACCCTTCCCTCGTTGAAGACCGGGCAGGATGCCTGCCCGGCCATTTTGCGGCCTCTTACTGCCCGGTCTTGACGCTCGTCCAGGCGCGCGTGATGAGCCGCTGCGCCTTCGGATTGTACGGGTCGACCGTGTAGAGCTTGTCCATCACGTCCTTCGGCGGATAGATCGCCGGATCGCCGATGATCTCTTCATCGAGATATTGCTGCGAATCCTTGTTGCCGTTGGCATAGAAGACATAGTTCGATGCCTTGGCGATGACATCGGGACGCAGGATGTAATTGATGAAGGCATGAGCGTTGTCGGGATGCGGCGCGTCGGCCGGGATCGACATCTGGTCGAACCACATCTGCGCGCCCTCCTTCGGGATCACGTATTTGACGTTGATCCCTTCGGCCTCCGCATCGATCGCCTGAAAGACATCGCCCGACCAGCCGACGGCCATGCAGATGTCGCCGTTGGCGAGAGAATCGATATAGGCGGAGGAGTGGAACTTCTGAATGTAAGGGCGCACGGACTTCAACAACTCTTCCGCCTTGTCGATGTCGTCCGGCTTCGTCGAATTCGGATCGAGACCGAGATAGTTGAGGGCGGCCGGGATCATCTCTGTCGGCGCGTCGAGCATGTAGACGCCGCAATCCTGAAACTTCGAGATGACGTCAGGGTCGAAGACCATATCCCAGGAATTGACCGGCGCATCGGGCATGCGCTCGTTGATCATATCGACATTGTAGCCGATGCCGGTCGTGCCCCACATGTAATTGACCGAGTATTCGTTGTCGGGATCGTATTTCGATACCCGCTCGGCAATCGTGTCCCAGACATGGCTGAGATTGGGGAGCTTCGACTTGTCGAGCTTCTGCATGGCGCCGGCCTGGATCTCGCGGGCGAGAAACGGCGAGGCGGACGGCAGGACCACATCGTAGCCCGTGCCGCCGGAGAGCAGTTTGGTTTCCAGGATCTCGTTGGAATCGTAGACGTCGTAGACGACCTTGATGCCGGTTTCCTTGGTGAAATCTTCAAGGATGGATTCGTCGATATAGTCCGACCAATTGTAGACGTTGACGACTTTCTCCTCGTCCTGGGCCAAGGCCGGACTGCCGGAGGCAGCGACGATCGCCAGGGTGGAGACGAGACAAAGAGCTCTGAACAAGAGCACCTCCCCTGTTGGTGGGCTTTCACTGCACGCATAGCGGCCATTCCCTGGCAACATAGGGGCAAGCCGCGGCAAGCTTCAATCGCCGCGAGGCCAAAAACGCCGCGTTTCAGGGTAACGAAAGTCGCAGGTGCGTCGGGATTTTCCTCTCAAGGGATCTCCCGGTCGGATTTGCCGATGCGGTAATCGTGCAAGCTCGCTGGCCGGGTCGCCGGCGGCTGGGCGCGATGGGCGCAGCCTTCCCGTTCGCACAGCCGGCAGGTCACGCCGACGGGCCGGGCCGGGGCGGAGCGAACGAAATCATAGACGGTCGCCTCGGCGAAACGCTCGGGGAAGACGAGAAGCGTCGCCCGCAAAGGCGGCGGCAGCGTCTTGTCGGCAAGCGCTTCGGATTCCCGCATGGCGAGCGCGAAGAAGGTCGCCCCGTCGGGAAAGGACAGGCGAGCGGCGAGCACGCCGCTTTCCGTCCGCCGGTCGAAAATCGGCAGGCGCCCGCAAGCGGCTCCGAAACGGGCAAAGGGAAAACCCGCGCCTCGGATGCGCGTGATCACGGTGCCGGCGCCGTCGAGCACGACGAGGGCGGCCTCGTCGACGTCGCCCTCCGGATTGCCGGCAAGGGCTGCAAGGCGCGCCATGATGCGGGCATTGCGGGTCTGGAAGCGCTGGCTGAGCCCGGCGAGATCGAAGCGGAATTCGCGCGCCGCCGCGGCAAGGCGCGGGGCCGGGATCAGGATCGCGTCGGCAAGACGACGCGCGAAGCCCGCCCGCAGGAGACGCTGCGATTCGGTATCCTTCGGCGCGGCCTGGGCGGCGAGCTTGTTCAAAAGCGGCGTATGGCCGGAATAGGCGACCTGCAGCGCAACGAGCCAGGCGCGATCGACGAGCGGCACGGATTCGGCGATGAAGAAGCGCATCGAATGGCGATCGAAGCGGGCGCGCTCGTCCGGCAGCGCATGGGCGGGCAGGATCCTGAGATCGATGCCGTGGCGCTCGCGCAGATGCGCCTTCAAGGCGGCGAAGGGATCGTCGCGCGGGGTCAGCTCCTCCGCCAGCGCTGCTGCGGTCTCCTCGAGTTCGGGAAACCACGGCCCCGCCTCCTCGAACCAGGTCGCGACCCGGTCGAAGGGCAGCCGCGCGCCCATCTCGGTGCGGATCTCGCCGCCTTCGGCCAGAAGCTGCGACAGTTCCGAAAGCCGCCCGGCCCCTTCCATATAGGCTTCGTAGAGACGCGAGATGCCGCGCACCACGTTGGGCGCCGCCTCCGCCACCTCTTCCAGCTCCGACGGGCTCGGCACTTCCGCGGCCAGAAGCGGATCGGCGAACACCGCCTTGAGAGCGTCGAGATCGACCCCCTCCTCGTCGAGCTTGAGCTCGCTCGCGCTGATCTTGAACGCCGCCTGCAGCTTCAACAGCACCTGCACGGTCAGAGGCCGCTGGTTGCGCTCGATGAGATTCAGGTAGCTCGAAGAGATGCCGAGGGCTTCGGCCATGTCGGCCTGGGTCAGGCCGAGGCCGTTTCTGACGCGCCTGATGCGCGGACCTGCGAATATCTTGCGTTCCGCCACGATCGCCTCCCCCATCGCGTCGTTGCAACGGCTGTCAATTTACGGCCGCCGCGAGACTTTGTAAATTCCTTACAACTTCGACAAAAACGCGCGTGCAAGACTTACAAGTTCACCCGTTTCACGCGATTTTCCGGCTTTTCGCCCTGGCATTTTGTGCGCCGCATTGTAAATGAGCCTCACAAAGACGGGAACAGACACAAGAAGTCTAGTAAGGAGATTGACATGACCGATTTTCAGAGCCTTCTTCCGAACGCTCCGGCCGATCGCTACGAGGGGATCGAGCGGCCCTATACCGCAGAGGATGTGAAGCGGCTGCGCGGATCTCTGAAGATCGAGTATTCGGTGGCCGAGCACTGCGCCAACCGGTTGTGGAAGCTTCTCCATGAAGACGACTTCGTCAATGCTCTCGGCGCGCTCTCCGGCAACCAGGCCATGCAGATGGTGCGTGCAGGCCTGAAAGCCATCTACCTTTCCGGCTGGCAGGTCGCGGCCGACGCCAATGTCGCCGGCGCCATGTATCCCGACCAGTCGCTCTACCCGGCCAATTCCGGCCCGGAGCTCGCCCGCAAGATCAACCGGACCTTCCAGCGCGCCGACCAGATCGAGACGTCCGAAGGCAAGCATTCGGTCGACACCTGGTACGCCCCGATCGTCGCCGACGCGGAAGCCGGCTTCGGCGGCCCGCTCAACGCCTTCGAGATCATGAAGGCCTATATCGAGGCCGGCGCGGCTGGCGTGCATTTCGAGGATCAGCTCGCGTCTGAAAAGAAGTGCGGCCATCTCGGCGGCAAGGTCCTGATCCCGACGGCGGCCCATATCCGCAACCTGACGGCGGCGCGTCTTGCGGCCGATGTCTGCGGCGTGCCGAGCCTCGTCATCGCCCGCACGGATGCGGAAGCGGCGAAGCTTCTCACCTCCGACATCGACGAGCGCGACCGGCCCTTCGTCGATTACGACGCCGGCCGCACGGCGGAAGGCTTCTACCGGGTGCAGAACGGGCTCGAGCCCTGCATCGCGCGCGCCATCGCTTACGCCCCTTACTGCGACCTCATCTGGTGCGAGACGTCGAAGCCCGACCTCGAACAGGCGAAGCGCTTCGCCGAAGGCGTGCGCAAGGCGCATCCGGATAAGATGCTGGCCTACAATTGCTCGCCCTCGTTCAACTGGGAGAAGAATCTCGACAAAGAGACCATCGCCAAGTTCCAGCGCGAGCTCGGTGCGATGGGCTACAAATTCCAGTTCATCACGCTCGCCGGCTTCCACCAGCTGAACTTCGGCATGTTCGAGCTCGCCCGCGGCTACAAGGATCGCCAGATGGCGGCCTATTCGGAGCTGCAGCAGGCAGAATTTGCGGCGGAATCCGTCGGCTACACGGCGACCCGCCACCAGCGCGAAGTCGGCACCGGCTATTTCGACGCCGTGTCGATGGCGATCACGGGCGGCCTGTCGTCGACCACGGCCATGGGCGAATCGACGGAATCCGCTCAGTTCCACTCCGGGGAGGAGAAGGCCCAAACGCGCGCGGCGTGACCGGGTTGATTTTCCGGTCAGAAGACGCGCAACCTAAAGGCCGCGGGAGAGCGATCCTCTCCCGCGGTCGCAATTGAGCCCGGCGACCGAACTGGGCGCGCAAAGAAAGTGGAGACGATGTTGACCAAACCGCCGGTGAAGGAGCGCGCCGAAGCGCTTTCGTCCGAAATGACTGACGCGCAGCAGGCGGCCATCCGCGTGCTCGCCAACGAACTGCACCGGCTGAATCAGGCCGTAATCGGCTGCGTCGATGCCGGCCTTTCGGTCGAATTGCAGCGCACCGCCCGCCACCATTCCGAAGACGGCTTCTGGGGCGACCTGCTGGTACCGATCGTGGTGAAGCAGCGCTAGACGGGCTTTTCGGGCAACGCGCGTCGCGCGCAGGCCGGAGCTTGCGGAGAAGCGCTTCCAGGCTCCTCGCGGGGCGGACGCGCAACGACACCCTGGCCTCGCCTGACCCATCTCTTTTCGACGGCCGTCGCGGCACATCGCGGCGGCCGTTTCCTTTGGTGAGCTCGGCTCCCACCCGCCGCATGCTGTCCTCCCCCAAAAAACCGCCTCGACCATGACGCTCACGCACCGCGAGAGCACGTCATCAGCGTTTCTTATTAGAGCGATTATAAAAAGAAGGCTTCACCTATCGCTCGGCGGCAGATAATTTCTGCTCCTGATAGAAACGTCCAAGGAGGCACTCATGGATGCGAAAGTAGACGACGGTTCCGGCGGCTGCCCGTTCGGTGGCGGCAAACGCGGTGCCCGCAACAGCGAGTGGTGGCCCGAACAGCTCGACATCTCGACGCTGCACCGCAACTCAGACTTGTCCGATCCCATGGACAAGGATTTCGATTACGCGAAAGAATTTCAGAGCCTCGACCTCAACGCCGTCATTGCGGACCTGAAACAGGTCATGACGGATTCGCAGGAATGGTGGCCTGCCGATTTCGGCCATTACGGCGGCCTGATGATCCGCATGGCCTGGCACTCGGCCGGCACGTATCGCATCACCGACGGGCGCGGCGGCGCCGGCGCCGGCCAGCAGCGCTTCGCGCCTTTGAATTCCTGGCCCGACAACGCCAACCTCGACAAGGCGCGCCGGCTCCTCTGGCCGGTGAAGCAGAAATACGGCCGCAAGATCTCCTGGGCCGATCTGATGGTACTCGCCGGCAACGTCGCGCTCGAAACCATGGGCTTCAAGACGTTCGGCTATGCCGGCGGCCGCGCCGATGTCTGGGAGCCGGAAGAGCTCTACTGGGGCCCCGAAGGCACCTGGCTCGGCGATGAACGCTATTCCGGCGAGCGCCAGCTCGAACAGCCGCTCGCGGCCGTGCAGATGGGCCTCATCTACGTCAATCCGGAAGGTCCGAACGGCAAGCCCGACCCCGTCGCGGCGGCGAAAGATATCCGCGAAACCTTCTACCGCATGGCGATGAACGACGAAGAGACCGTCGCGCTCATCGCCGGCGGCCATTCCTTCGGCAAGACGCACGGCGCGGGCGATCCCTCGCTTCTCGGCCCGGACCCGGAAGGCTCGGCGATCGAGGATCAGGGCCTCGGCTGGAAGAGCGGTCACGGCACGGGCTTCGGCGACGACGCCATCACCGGCGGTCCGGAGGTCACCTGGACGCAGACGCCGACGCAGTGGAGCAACTACTTCTTCGACAACCTCTTCGGCTTCGAATGGGAGCTCGAAAAGAGCCCGGCCGGCGCTTATCAATGGGTGGCGAAGGATGCGCCGGCGGAAATCCCGTATGCGCATGACCCGAGCCGCTTCCGCAAGCCGACGATGCTGACGACAGATCTCGCGCTCCGCTTCGACCCGGACTATGAGAAGATCTCGCGGCGCTTCCACCAGGATTTCGACGCGTTCGCCGATGCCTTCGCGCGCGCCTGGTTCAAGCTCACCCACCGCGATATGGGCCCGAAAGTCCGCTATCTCGGCCCGCTCGTGCCGCAGGAAACGCTGCTCTGGCAGGACCCGATCCCCGCGGTCGACCACGAGCTGGTGAATGCTGAGGACATCGCCGATCTCAAGGCCAAACTCCTCGCCTCCGGCCTGTCGGTCTCCGAGCTCGTATCCACGGCCTGGGCGTCGGCTTCGACCTTCCGCGGCTCCGACAAGCGCGGCGGTGCCAATGGCGCACGCATCCGCCTCGCCCCGCAGAAGGATTGGGAGGCGAACGAGCCCGAAAAGCTCGCCAAGGCGCTGCAGGCACTCGAAAAGATCCAGGCGGACTTCAACGCCGCCCAGAGCGGCGGCAAGAAGGTCTCGCTCGCCGATCTCATCGTGCTCGGCGGCACCGCAGCCGTGGAAAAGGCGGCGAAGGATGCCGGCGTCGATGTCGCCGTGCCGTTCACGCCGGGCCGCATGGATGCGAGCCAGGAGGAGACGGACGTCGATTCCTTCCGAGCTCTCGAGCCGCGTGCCGACGCCTTCCGCAATTATCTGAGCGGTCGGCAATTCATGCGTCCGGAGGAAGCGATGGTCGACCGGGCGGAGCTTTTGACGCTCACCGCCCCGGAAATGACGGCGCTTCTCGGCGGCATGCGCGTCCTCGGCGCGAACTATCAGAACGCGCCGCACGGCGTCTTCACCCACCGGCCGGGCATGTTGACGAACGATTTCTTCGTCAACCTCCTCACCATGGCGACGCAATGGCAGCCCATCGCCGACGGCACCTATGAGGGGCGCGATCGCAAGACCGGCGAGGTCAAATGGCGGGCGACGCGCGTCGACCTCATGTTCGGCTCGCACTCGCAGCTGCGTGCGCTTGCCGAGGTCTACGCCTGCGCCGACAGCCAGGAGAAGTTCGTGAAGGACTTCGTCGCCGCCTGGACGAAGGTGATGGAGGCCGACCGCTTCGACCTCCAGGCCCCGCGCCACTAGGCTCCGCCCACCTGCGGCCTCGCCCCCTAAAGAGCGCGGCCGCAGATTTTTCGAAGGGCACGATCGGCAACGATCGTGCCCTTTTCTTATCGCTCCTGCTCGCCCTGCATAAAAACACCTGACCGCTGAAGCACTGAGCGACGCTGGAGGCGTCGGCCTCCTCCTTCGTCAAACCCGACTTGGGTAATGCCCAAACGGCCCAAGTGACTACACGGAATGGATTTTCAGCCAGCGAATCATGCGCTCGATGAGATCGCGAATGTTAGCTGGACTCGACGGGACGTGCCCTTCACCGAAGTAACGCACGAATTCCACTCTCTGCTTGCGATCGCGCAGCGCGGCAAACATCGTCTCGGATTGTTCGATCGGGCAATAATCAAGATCGCCGTGAATAAGCAGAAGCGGAGCTTTTATCCGCTCCACCGAAAAGAGGGGGCTGTTACGAACATAAGCTTCGAGATGACGCCACGGAGGGCCAGGAAGCTGCCAGTTCCTTTCGCATAAATCGCTATTGAAGTGCGGCTCCTCCGCATATCGATCACGCGGATCGCAGACGCCGTGCAGAGAGATCAGATTAGAGGCCGCGGAAATAGCAATTCCTGAACGAAAGCGATCCGTTTCCGCCAGAAGTGCAAGAGCGGCCCAGCCGCCTAAACTGTGCCCACCTACGTGGAGTTGGTCCGGGTCCACATACCCGTTCTGCACGGCCGCCTCGATCGCGGGGAGGACTGCATCGCAAACCTGATCGACCATCGGGCGCTTGTCGGCGGCTTCATTTTCGATAGGCACACTCGGCCGGATCACCGTGATGCCTCTCGCGGCAAGAAGCTGCAAGTTTATGAAACGGAAACTGTTGAGACGATCCTGCTCACCGCCGCCTTCAGGAACGTCCGCGCCCGGGTAAAGCCAAACGAGCCCAGGATTCGGGTCACCCTCTCGACGCACGGGAGGCTGGATGACATTCGCAAAAGCTCTATGGCCGCTCCTCGTCTCGAAGACGAAGCTGTGAATGCTGCCGGGGCACACCTCTTTGAGATGCCGATCCGTCTCAAAGACCGTCCGCCGTGCCGCACCGCCCCCTATAAGAACGCGTGTCGCATCGTTCACACGTTCGACGAGCACCTCTTGTCCGGACTGTTTATCGGCAAGGACAATCTGAGCTCCGTTTTTGTCGACTGGGGGCGGATATACGACACGTTCTCGTCGCGCGAATGACTGCAACGAAGTCGGAGCCTTTTCCGCATCTGGAAACGATTGGAGCGATGAGCTGCTGGCGTTGATCTGCGCCAGCTCCCCCTCCGCTGACCGCGGGCTTTCCATCCGGTCCGAAAGGACGCTTGCCGTAACATCTTGGCCGGCTTGGGCACTTTGAAGGGCAGCAACGGCGGCGTTCACACCCCGAAATTCGGCCTCGATTCCCAAAGGAGTCTGACCTTCGGGCAAGAGTTCACATCCAATCTCTCGTTCGTTCAACCAGCCGGTCGGCGGTCTGTGTGCCCGTAGAGCGAGATTTCGATCGGTCAGAACGCGGATGCTCTGGGTATCGAGATCGAAAACGCAGGGACGCACGAAACGCCCGTCCGTCACGGCAAGAGAGATTCGGGCCCCATCAGGCGAGAAAACCGGAGAAAAAAGTCCCAGTCCTTGCGGAGAAGGAACCAGTCGCACATCGCCCAGCTGGAGGTCGAGAAGATGCAGTTTTCCACGCTCAGCGCCGACGAGAAATGGCACCCCGAAGCGAGGCGCTGACGCGGCGCCCGTCTGGACTGAGAAGGCGAGATAGCGGCCGGAAGGATCAAGAGCAAACTGCGAACCGTAGAAACCCTCGAAGGAACTGAGTGCGAGCACGTCATCGATGCATAGCGGTCGAGGCATGAAGAGACGAATAAACCGTTTGCTCGACCGGCACGACGCCGAAATCCAAGCAAATCTTAAAACGGTGACTTCGGATAGTCCGACGCACTGCGCAAAACGGCTTTATCTCTAATGCAGGAGGGGGAAGACTTTGGCCGCGGCGATCTCGAACGTCGCGCACTCGGTCACTGAACGCGGATGCCGCCGCCTATCCCTCTCAGCCTGCCCGCCCAGCGAGACCGGCGTCCGGCGGTCCCACGCCTCACCCATCCTCCTGGTCGAGACCCAATTCCTTCCGCTTTTTCTTCGAAAGCCCGTGGGCCACCAGGCGGTGAGAGGCGCGGAGATAGGCGCGGAGGTCTTCATCGGAGAGGCCTTGCGCAAAATCCTGGATCCAGGTGAGGCCGCGCGAGGCGAGATAGGGCGCCGGGCACAGTCCCGGCTCCTCCTTCAAAATCTCGAACGAGATCTCCGTCGTCTTGAAGGTGAAGGCCGGCCGCTCCTCGTGCCAGCCGCCGATCGCAAAGACCTTGCCGCCGACCTTCCAGACATCCGCCCCGCCCCATTGCACGACATGGGTCGTTGCCGGCAGCGCGCCACAGAAAGCGTTGAATTCCTCGTAGGTCAAATCCCGCCTCCCCTGGTGGCGGCAACCGCCGTCTCTGTCCCCGGGTGCGACTGCCGTCCAGCTCCCCGGTGGCGGCGACCGCCTTCCTGCGCCCCGGCTAGCATGTTCCGCGGACCTGCGCAGCCACGACATTACGCAATCAAACGAACGTTTGACTTAAACGATCGTTTGATTGATGATTACCCCTAGATCAAAGGCCGAAAAGTCCTATCCATGAGCAGAAACCCCGCGTCGCAGCCCCCCATGATGCAGCCCCCCATGCTGCATCCCAAGGAAGGCGCTCGCCGGCCGAAATCCTCGGAGAAAGCCACCGGCGCGTCCAGAACGCCCGCGGAGAAACCCGCAGCGCCCCGCCGCTCGCCGGCGAGCCCGGCCAACGTTCCGGGCGACACGACGCGCGAGCGCATTCTCGATGCCGCTTTGGAGTTGTTCGGCGAACGCGGCCTGCATGCCGCCTCGGTGCGCGATGTCGCCAAGCTCGCCAAGGCCAATGTCGCCGCGATCTCCTATCACTTCGGCGGCAAGGAGGAGCTCTATCTCGCCGTCGCCGGCTATGTCGCCGCGATCATGGGAAGCCGGATCGCGGAACGCGCGCCGCAGATCGTCAATTCCGCCCCGCCCGCGAACCCGCAGGAGGCGCTTGCCCATCTCGAGCTCGCCTTCGACACGATCGTCGACGTCATCGTCGGCCATGAGGACATGCGCCGCGTCGCCCGTTTCATCCTGCGCGAGCAGATGAGCCCGACGGCGGCCTTCGACATCATCTACGCGCAGGTGATGGAGCGCATGCACCGCACGGTGTGCCTCAATTTCGGCATCGCGACCGGCCTCGATCCCGACAGCGAGACTGTGCGCCTCAGAACCTTTCTCCTCATCGGCCAGGGCATTTTTCTGCGCGTTGCCGAGGCCGTGGTTCTGCGCCGGCTCGGGGCCGACCGGTATACCCCATCGCTCCTCGACGAGATCAAGGCGATGCTCCGGACGCATCTTCATCTCGTCGTGACGGAGCTGCGCGGTGGCAAGGTGGAGGCATGAGATGCGTGTCGCCGGTGCCCTTTTCGTCGTCCTTGCGGCCGTCGCGACCCTGTCCGCCTGCGGGCGTGCCGGCGAAGCCGATGCGCCGCCCCTGCAAGGCTATGTCGAAGGCGACTTCGTCTATGCGGCGCCCGAAATCGCCGGGCGTCTTGCCGAGATAAAGGTTCAGGAAGGGGCGCAGATTGAGGCCGGCGCCCTCCTCTTCACGCTCGACCGCCAGACGATCGAGGCGGAGTTGCGCCAGTCGGAGGCGGAACTCGCCGCTGCCGAGGCCGAACTCGCCGACCGGCGCGAAGGCCAGCGGCCCGTCGAACTCTCCGTCATCGAGGCGCAGATCGACAAGGCGCGCGCCTCCCGCGATCAGGCGGAAAAGGAGTTTCAGCGCCAGCAGGATCTTTTCCAGCGCGGCGTCATCGCCAAGGCGCGCCTCGATCAGGCGAGCGAAACCCTGTCCGTCGCCGAAGCGCAGCTTGCCGAGGCGCGGCGTCAGAAAGACGTCGCCACGCTGCCGGCCCGCAAAGCCCAGATCGAGGCGGCGGAACGCCAGGTCGAGGCGGCGCGCGCCGGCGTCACTCAGGCGAAGACGAAGCTTGCGAAGACGAATGTCCGCGCCCCGGAAGCAGGCCTCATCGACGATGTCTATTATCGCCCGGGCGAGGTCGTCGCCGCCGGCGAGCCCGTGCTCTCGCTTCTGCCGCAGAGCGAGCGCAAGATCGTCTTCTTCGTGCCGGAACCGCAGCTCGCACAACTGCCGCACAATGCCGAAATCGCCATCTCCTGCGACAATTGCCCGGCCGGTCTCACCGCAAAAGTGACGCGCGTCTCGGCGGAAGCGGAATTCACCCCGCCGGTCATTTTTTCCGAAAAACGCCGCGACAAGCTTCTCTTCCGCGCCGAGGCGCGGCCGGTCGGCGACACGGCACGCCTGCGCGTCGGGCAGCCGGTCGATGTGCGCCTCGTCGCTGCGGAGCCCGGATCATGAGGTCGGGCACCAGCCAAAGCGATCGCGCGCCCGTCATCGAGGTCGAGGATCTCACCAAGCGCTTCGGCGGCAAGGCGGTCGTCAAGGACATCGACCTTGAGATCGCGCGCGGCGAGATCGTCGGCTTCCTGGGTCCGAACGGCTCCGGCAAGACCACGACCATCCGCATGATCTGCGGGCTTTTGCATCCCGACGGCGGCAGCGGCACCTGCCTTGGCTACGACATCCTGACCCAAGCCGAAGAGATCAAGCGGCGCGTCGGCTACATGACGCAGCGTTTCTCGCTCTACGAAGACCTGACGATCGAGGAAAATCTGGTCTTCGTCGCGCGCCTCTACGGCATGACAAACGTGCGCAAGGCAGCCAAAGACACGCTCGACCGTCTCGGCCTCGCCTCGAGGCGCGGTCAGCTCGCGGGCACGTTGTCGGGCGGCTGGAAGCAGCGTCTGGCGCTCGCCGCCTGCACCATGCACACGCCGGAGCTCCTTCTCCTCGACGAGCCGACGGCGGGCGTCGATCCGAAGGCGCGGCGCGAATTCTGGGACGAGATCCACGAGCTCGCAGAAACGGGCCTCACCGTCCTCGTCTCCACCCATTACATGGACGAGGCGGAGCGGTGCCACCGCATCGTCTATATCGCCTATGGCACCATCGTGGCGCGCGGCACGGTCTCAGAGATCATCGACCAGTCGAAGCTTACGACCTTCATCTTGAGCGGCAAAGGCGCCCCGGCGGCCGCCAAAGCGCTGACGGGGGCAAAGGGCGTGGAACAGGTGGCGCCCTTCGGCAGCGAGGTGCATGTCGTCGGCTCCGATGCGCAAGCCCTCAAAACCGCGATCGATGCCGTCAAGAGCGACCACGACATCGCCGTGCGCCAGGGCGAAACGACGCTCGAAGACGTCTTCATCCGCCTGATGAGCCAGGCCCAGGCGCTGGAGGGGTGAGATGGGCCTGATCTCGCTCTCCCGCATCAAGGCGGTGCTCCTCAAAGAAGTCATCCAGATGCGCCGCGACCGGCTCACCTTCGCGATGATCATCGGCATCCCCATCCTGCAGCTCATCCTCTTCGGCTATGCCATCAACACCGATCCGAAGATGCTGCCGACGGGCGTCCTCGTCCTCGACGGCGGGCCGGTGTCGCGCGCCATCGTCGCGGGCATGGAAACCTCCGGCTATTTCGACATTGCCGCCCCGCTCGCCCGCGAGACGGACGCGCGCGCAGCCCTCGAAGACGGCTCGCTCTCCTTCGTTCTCACCATTCCGCAGAATTTCGAGCGCGATCTCGTGCGCGGGCTTTCCCCCGAAGTCGTCGTGGAAGCCGACGCGACGGATCCCGCCGCCTCCGCCAATGCGCTCGCCGCCATGCCGGAGATCGTCAGCCGCGCCATCGCCCATGTCCTGAGCGGCCCGCTCGGTTCAAAAAGCGCACAGGCGCGCAGCGCCGACGTCATCATCCACCGCCTCTACAATCCGGAGGGCATCAGCCAGTACAACATCGTGCCGGGCCTTCTCGGCACCATCCTCACCATGACCACGACCTTGATGACGGCGCTCGCCCTCACCCGCGAGATCGAACGCGGCACGATGGAGAATCTCCTCTCCATGCCGGTCAAACCGGTGGAGATCATGATCGGCAAGATCGTGCCCTATATCGGCCTCGGCCTCATCCAGGTCGTCGTCATCCTCGCCGCCGCGCTCACGCTCTTCAACGTGCCGATGCTCGGCAATTATCTCGCCCTTCTCGTCGCCGTCACCATCTTCCTCGCCGCCAATGTGACGCTCGGCTACACCTTCTCCACGCTCGCCCGCACGCAGCTCCAGGCGATGCAGATGACGTTCTTCTTCTTTCTGCCGTCGATCCTTCTCTCGGGTTTCATGTTCCCCTTCCGCGGCATGCCGGAATGGGCGCAGATCCTCGGCAATGTCCTGCCGCTCACGCATTTCCTGCGCGTCGTGCGCGGCATCATGCTGAAGGGCAGCGACCTCTCCTTCGTCTGGCCGGAAATCTGGCCGATCCTCGCCTTCCTCGGCGTCATCGCCGCGCTCGCCCTCATCCGCTTCCGCAACACCCTCGACTGAGCGCAGAGCGACCACCCTCTGCGGCATCGGGCGTGGCCGCGCCGCCACGGTTTCCGAAAAAGCCCATCGCCGGACGATTCGTTTCTTTGCTGTGCAGCGTGGAGTCGGTAGCGATTGTTCCATGCAAGAGCTTGGCGACATCATCGAGAATTCGGCCGACAGATCCGGGAAAAAGCGGCGGGTTCACCCGCGCGCTGCGATCCGTGCGTTCGCAGGCAGTGTCCTGGCAGCGTTCATCGCCGCCTCGTCGGCCACCACGCCCGTTGCCGCGCAGGAAACACCCGTTCCCGCGGACAAGAGCAGCCACGATCTCATTCTGGAGCTCGGCGCCGGCGCCTCGGTCCAGCCCGCCTATGAGGGCGCGGACGATTATACGGTCCAGCCGCAGCCCTTCGTCGCCCTGCATTATCTCAGCCTGCCGGTTTTCGGCGAGTTCGGCGGCAAGCCGGAACAGGGGCTTTCGGTCAGCCCGTCCTTCCGCGTCGTGCGCGAGCGCGACGACAGCGATTATTCCAAGCTTCGCGGCATCGGCGACGTCGATACGGCGGTCGAACTCGGCGGCGCCGTCAAATACCGGTGGAACGATCTCGAAGCCTATCTCGCGCTGCGCCGCGGCGTGACGGGCCATGACGGCTTCGTCGGCGAGACGGGCGTCAATCTCGTGACGCATCCGACCAACAAGCTCGAAATCACGGCCGGCCCCCGGCTTTCCTTCGCCGATGCGGAATATCTGCAGACCTATCTCGGCATCACGCCGGAGCAGGCGGCGGCCTCGGGGCTTGCGGTCTTCGATCCCGACGGCGGCATCAAAGGTGTCGGGGCTTCGCTCGAAGCGCGTTACGCCTTCACCGAGAATTGGTCGGTCGTCGGCCAGGCCAACTACGAGCGGCTCATCGGCGATGCCGCGGATTCGCCGATCACCGATGTCGGCAGCGAGAACCAGTTCACGGCGGCTCTCGGCCTCACCTACAAATTCGGTCTCGACCTCTTCGACTGAGCTGTGCCGGCGGCCCGTTTGACCGCCCATTCGTCGAGCTTCGCCTTCGCCTCATCATCGGGTATGAAGGGGGCGAGGTGATCATGACCGAATCGCATAAAGCCACGGCCACGCCGACGGACCCGGAAACCTCTCTCCGACGCGGCGTCGCCAACAGTGAAGAAGCCCGGCGCTGGTGCCGGGAACGGGCCATCGAAGACATCGAATGCATCGTGCCCGATCAGGCCGGTGTCGCCCGCGGCAAGCTGATGCCGACCGGAAAATTCTTCGACGACAAGCCGATGACGCTGCCGGCGGCGATCTTCACCCAGACCATCACCGGCGATTATCCGGACCGCGACGAAGAGGAATACGCCGAATCCATCACGGACGGCGATCTCATCTTCCGCCCGGATTTCTCCACCCTCGCCGTCGTGCCCTGGGCGTCCGACCCGACCGCGCATGTCATCCACAACGCCTATCACCGCGACGGGCGTCCGGTGGAAGTTTCCCCGCGCCGGGTGCTGCAGCAGGTCATCCAGCTCTACAACGACGCCGGCATCCAGCCGGTGGTCGCGCCCGAGCTCGAATTCTATCTCGTCAAACCCAATCTCGATCCGGATTATCCGCTCGAGCCGCCGGTCGGACGATCCGGGCGCACGGAGCGCGCCCGCCAGGCCTATTCGATCTCCGCGGTCAACGAGTTCGAGGCCCTCTTCGACGACATCTACGAATTCTCAGAAGCCCAGGGGCTCGAGATCGACACGCTCGCCCATGAGGCGGGAACGGCGCAGATGGAAATCAATCTGCGCCACGGCGATCCCGTCGAACTCGCCGACCAGGTGTTTCTGTTCAAGCGCACGATCCGCGAGGCGGCGCTGCGCCACGAGATGTACGCGACCTTCATGGCGAAGCCGATTGCCGCCGAACCGGGCTCGGCCATGCACATCCACCATTCGGTGGTGAGCCTTAAGACGGGCGACAACATCTTCTCCACGCCGGACGGCGGGGCCAGCAAGGAATTCCTCTATTATATCGCCGGCCTGCAGACCTACATTCCGCGCGCCATGGCGATGATGGCGCCGTTCGTGAATTCCTATCGCCGCATCACGCCGCACACCTCGGCGCCGATCAACATGCGCTGGGGCTACGACAACCGCACCGTCGGGCTGCGCGTGCCTCTTTCCGATCCTGCGGCGCGGCGCGTGGAAAACCGCGTCCCCTCCTCCGACGCCAATCCCTATCTCGCGATCGCGGCCTCTCTCGCCTGCGGCTATCTCGGTCTCGTCAACAAGCTCGAACCGGACGAACCGGCGGCCGGCACGGGCTATGACGCGCCCTTCACCCTGCCGCGTTCCATTCTCGATGCCGTCCAGCTTCTGGAGAACACACCGGAACTGGTGGAAATCTTCGGCAGCCCCTTCGTCAGCATCTATCGCGGCATCAAGGAAACCGAATACGAAACCTTCATGGGGGTGATCAGCCCCTGGGAGCGTGAATACCTCCTTCTCAGCGTCTAACCCCTCCAACTTTCGAGCAAGCCGTGCCGCGGCCTTTCCCGCCCTCCTGGTACCATCTGACAGCCGGTGACCGCCCCGAAAGGCCGATGCTCTCGGGACAGACGGACGCCGATGTCTGCGTTATCGGCGGCGGCCTCGCCGGCCTTTCCGCGGCCCTGCATCTCGCCGAAGCGGGGACGCGGGTGGTGCTGCTGGAGGCGGACCGCCTCGGCTACGGCGCGTCGGGGCGCAATGGCGGCCAGATCCATTCCGGCCAGCGCCGCGACATTCTCTGGCTCGAAAAGCATTACGGCTTTGAGCGTGCCAAGGCGCTCTGGCAGGTGGGCGAAGAGGCAAAAGCGCTCGTGCGCGGCCTTGCCGCCCGCTTCGGCTGCGACATCACCAACGGTCTCATCGACGTCTTCCACCGGCCGGCCGACGAAAAGGAAAACGCCCATTTCGTCGAGACGCTGCGGGAGCGCTACGATTATCCCGACATCGAGGTCTTGAGCCGTGAGGAAGCGGCAGCGGCGGTCGGCTCGCCCTCCTATTACGGCGGCTGTCGCGACACAGGCGCCGGCCATCTCGACCCTTACGCCTTTCTCCTTGGCCTCGCCGGCGCGACCGAGGCCGCAGGCGCCCGCCTTTACGAAGACAGCCCCGCCCTCTCCTACAGGAAAGAGAACGGGCGTTTTCGCGTCCAAACACCGTCCGGCGAGGTGACGGCGGAGCGCCTCATCGTCACCACCAACGGGCGCTCGGGCCCGTTCGAGGCCGTCACCCGCGGGCGCACCGTCGGCGTCAACAGCTTCATGGTGGCGACGGAACCGCTCGGCGATCTCGCCGAAACCGTGCTGCCCGGCGGCGAATGCGCCTCCGACAGCTATTTCGTCATCTGCTACTGGCGCAAATCGGCGGACGGTCGTCTCCTCTTCGGCGGCGGCGAAAGCAGCGCCGGGCGCATCCCCTCCGACATCGGCAGCTTCGTGCGGCCGCATTTCCTGCGCGTCTATCCGCAGCTGAAGGACATCAAGATCGCCCATGGCTGGGGCGGCGTCGTCTCGATCACGCCGGCGCGCATGCCCTTCATCCGCGAGATCGCGCCGGGCGTCATGACGGCCGCCGGCTTTTCCGGCCAGGGCGTGGCGCTCGCGCCCTATGTCGGCAAGCTCCTCGCCGAAGAGGCGCTCGGCCGTGTGCCGCAGGAACTCGCCCTCTACACCGACCTCAAGGTCGGCCGCGTGCCCGGCATCACCGCACTCCGCCGCGCCATGGTGAGCCTCGCCATCTGGCACGGCCAGCTCGTCGACCGGTTCTGAGCACGGCGCAAGGCGAAGACGCGCGCGGGAACACGCACAACGCGAGCGCGTTATCGCTTCATGGACCGCACCGCTTCATCTCGTTTCGACACCGGCTTCGACCGCACCTCTTCGCGCCAGCACAGCGCTGTAGAAATCGAGCGCGAGCTCAACCGGCTTGAATCGCTGGCGAAGATGATGGATGCGCGCTTCGGCGTGCCCGGTTTCCGTTTCGGCTTCGATTCCCTGATCGGCCTCATCCCCGGCATCGGCGATGCGGCGGGCGGCATCATCTCCGCCTATCTCATCTACCGCGCCCATCAGCTCGGCGCCGACACGGACGTGAAGGCGAAGATGGTGCGCAATGCCGGCTTCGACTTCGCGCTCGGCCTCGTGCCCCTCGTCGGCGATCTCGGCGACGTCTATTTCAAGGCCAATCTGCGCAATGTCCGGCTTCTGACCGAGCATCTTCGGGAAAAGCACGGCATCGGCATGGTCGACGTCACCGGCGATGCACACATGCGCGACGTGACCCCGAAGAATGCGACGGCGCAGAAGCGCCGCTAAGCCTTTTCGGAACTGTAAGCGGGCGCACCCATTAGATAAGTCGCGGCAACCGCGCGATCATCGCCCAGCATCATCAGCACGAAGAGCTCTTCAAAGAGCGTCTCCACCCTCTCCATGCGCCAGCGCATGGCCGGTGTCGCGGCACTGTCGAGCACGACGCAATCGGCCTCCATCCCGGGCCGGAACGTGCCGATACGATCGTCGAGGCAGAGCGCCTCGGCATTGCCGAGCGTCAGCATGTGAAAGGCCTCGAACGGCGTCAGCCGCTGCTCCTTGAGCGCCAGCACCTTGTAGAATTCCGACACCGTCTGGAGCATCGAATAGGAGGTGCCGCCGCCGATATCGGTTGCGACCCCGACCTTCACCGCCGGTTCGGCCGCGCGCATGGCCGCAAGATCGAAAAGACCGGAGCCCAGGAAAAGGTTCGAGGTCGGACACGAGATCGCGGAGGCCCCGGCCTGCGCCAGCGCCTGGCGTTCACGCTTAGAGAGATGGATGCAATGGCCGAACAGCGCCTTCTTCCGCACCAGCCCGTAGCGTTCGTAGACGGCGGTATAATCCTCAGACCATGAAAAATCGCGGGCGACGGTTTCGATCTCGAGCGTGTTCTCCGACAGATGCGTCTGGATGTGCATCTGAGGGTATTCCGCCGCGAGCGCACCGGCCGCCTCGAGCTGTGCCTCCGACGACGTGACGGCAAAGCGCGGCGTGATCGCATAAGAGAGCCGGCCGTGCCCGTGCCATTTCTCGATCAGCGCCTTTGACTCCTCATATCCCGTCTCCGGTGTATCGAGGAGCGCGTCCGGTGCGGCCCGGTCCATCATCACCTTGCCGGCGACAAGCCGCATGTTCCGCTTGAACGCCTCGGCAAAGAGCGCGTCGGCGGATTCTGGATGCACCGAGCCATAAACCGCGCCGCTCGTCGTGCCGGAGCGCAAAAGCTCGTCGAGAAGGAAGGTCGAGGCCACCGCGCAAATGCCGGGATCGGCGTATTTCTGCTCCTCGACAAACGTGTATTTCTCCAGCCATTCCAGAAGATGCGCGCCGTAGGAGGCGATCACCTGCGTCTGCGGCATATGGAGATGCGGGTCGATCAAGCCCGGCATGACGAGATGCGGGCGGTGATCGGCGATGACGGCATTTTCGGGCAGCGTCGTCGCGAGCGCGCCCGCTTCACCCACGGCCGCGATCCGCCCGTCTTTCAGAACGAGAAGCCCGTCCTCGAGATAGCGCACGGCCTCGCGCTCGCCGGCGAGATAGGGATCGGCCTCAAACCACAGAAGCCGGCCGCGGATCGCGTCCACCCGGCCCGGAGCGGCGGATTTCGTGCTCACCATGCCGACCGGCTTCCGATCCAGGCGGCGAGCGTCTGCCGTTCCTCGGGGCTGATCACGGCAACCCCCGGCGGCGGCATGGCTTTGGAGCGCACCGCCTGCATGTCGATCCTCTGCCAGTTGCGGGCCACCTCTTCGGGTGTGTCGAGGAGCACGCCCTTCGGCGCCGTGTGAACCCCTTCAAACAAAGGCTCGGCGGCGTGGCACATGGAGCAATGCCCCATGACGATCGCCTGCGCCTCGTCGAAATGCATCGAGGCCATCAGAGCGAGCTCGGGATCCTTGTCGATCCTGGCATCCGCCGCCTCCTGCGGCCCGTAGCCCGGAAAGCGCGACAGCGCCACGATCGCGGCGACGAGCACGGCGACCACCGCCCAGGGCCACCAGAGCTTCCGGCCCGTCCGATGCATCGTGTTGAAGAAATGCCGGATGAGCGCGCCTGTCGGCAGCACCAGAATGGCGATCAGCCAGTTCCACTCTGTCGCGAAAGCGAGCGGATAATGGTTCGACAGCATGAAGAAGAGGACGGGCAGCGTCAGATAATTGTTGTGCAGCGAGCGCTGCTTCGCCGCCTTGCCGAGATGCGCGGCCGGCTCCCGCCCCGCCTTCAGGTCGGCGACCACGATCTTCTGGTTCGGAATGATCACGAAGAAGACGTTCGCCGTCATGATCGTGGCGATGAGCGCACCGCAATGGATGAAGGCGCCGCGCCCGGAAAAGACGTGGCAGAAGAGGAAGAAGGCCACGACCAGAAAGACGAAGAGCACGACGAAAAGAAGCGTGTCGTGGCGCCCGAGCGGCGAGCGGCAGAGCCGGTCATAGGCGAGCCAGCCGGAGCCGAGACCGGCAAGGCCGATGAGAACCGCGCCCCATTCGGGAATATCGGCGATCGACGGGTCGATCAGGAAGAGCTCGGCGCCGAAATAATAGACGATGCAGAGGAGCACGAAGCCGGAGAGGAAGGTGAAATAGCTCTCCCATTTGAACCAGGTGAGCTCGTCCGGCATGAAATGCGGCGCCACGGCATATTTCTGCATGTGGTAGAAGCCGCCGCCATGCACCTGCCAGGCCTCGCCGGTGACGCCGTCCGGCAGTCCCTCACGGCGCCTGAGGCCGAGATCGAGCGCGATGAAATAAAACGATGAGCCGATCCAGGCGATGCCGGTGATCACGTGCACGAAGCGCACGGCAAGGCTCAGCCATTCCCAGACGATCGCACCCATTCTTTCTCCCGATCACGCACGGATAGGCGCGATGCAATCATGCTGCCCATCCGTCACCGTCTCCCAAGGGGAGACTCAACGGAGCGCAGGGCAGCGCTCCGTCCTCATTTAAAAAGCTGCAGGCGTCGCCTGCTGGCGAAGGCGGCCGGAAACCGCCTCCGCCACGGCGATGGCTTAGCTCTGAACGCCCTTCACGTACCAGTCGAGCCCCAGGAGCTGCTCGTCCGGGATCGTGTCGCCTTCCGGCACCTTCACTTCGCCGGACTGGTCGGTGATCGGGCCGGAGAAGGGATGGATCTCGCCCGAGGCGATGCCGTTCTTCACCTTGTCGGCGGCTTCCTTCACATCGGCCGGCATGATGTCGTTGTAGGGCGCGATGCCGACGAGACCCTTCTCGATGCCCCACCAGATGTTGCCCGGCTCCCATTCGCCGTCGAGCTGTTTCTGGATCTGGTCGATGTAATAGGGGCCCCAATTGTCGGTGATCGCCGTCAGATGCGCCTTCGGCGCGAAGTCGATCATGTTGGAGGCCTGGCCGAAGGCATAAACGCCGCGCTGCTCGGCGGCCTGCAGCGGCGCCGGGGAATCGGTGTGCTGGGAAATGATATCGCAGCCCTGGTCGATCAGCGCCTTGGCGGCGTCGGCTTCCTTGGCCGGATCGTACCAGGAGTTCACCCACACGACCTGCGTGGTGAAGTCCGGATTGACCTTCTGCGCGGCGAGCGTGAAGGCGTTGATGCCGCGCACCACTTCCGGGATCGGCACGGAGCCGACATAGCCCGCCTTGCCGGATTTCGACATCATGCCGGCGATCGTGCCGATGACGGCGCGGCCTTCATAGAAGCGGGCATTGTAGATGCCGACATTGTCGGCCGTCTTGTAGCCGGTGGCATGCTCGAAATGCACGTCCGGAAACTGCTTCGCGACCTTGATCGTCGAATTCATGAAGCCGAACGACGTCGTGAAGATGAGCTTGTTACCCTGCTGCGCGAGCTGGCGGATGACGCGTTCCGCATCCGGGCCCTCGGCGACGTTCTCGACGTAGTTCGTCTTGATCTTGTCGCCGAAATGCTCCTGCGCTTTCTTGCGCGCCTCGTCATGGGCGTGGCTCCAGCCGTAATCGCCGATCGGCCCGACATAGACGAAGCCGACATTGAGCGGCCCGTCCTGGGCGGCGGCCCGGCCGATCAGAGCGGGAAGAGCAAGGGTCGCGGCGCTGCCGACCAAGATCTGGCGCCTGTTCATTCTACTCATTGACAAAACTCCCTGGTGTTCACGAGGTGCGGGATCAAAAACGCGCGCTCTCAACCGGTGGCGCGGAAGGGTTTGCCGAGACAGGCCGGGGCCGCGTTGCGGCGGCCGGACGGCGCGATCGAAATCAAGGTCAGGACCACGATGGTCGCAAGATAGGGCAGCATCGCCAGAAATTCCGGCGGCACGATATTGATGCCGGCGGCCTTGGCGTGAAGTTCGAGCGTCATCACCGCGCCGAAGAGATAGGCGCCGCCCAAAAGCCGGAGCGGCCGCCAGGAGGCGAAGACGACGAGCGCCAGCGCGATCCATCCGCGCCCCGCCGTCAGCCGGTCGGCCCACATCGGCGTCATCACCAGCGAGTAATAGGCGCCGCCAAGCCCGGCCATCGCCCCGCCGAAGGCGACCGCGAGATAGCGCACGCGGATGACCGAATAGCCGATCGAATGCGCCGCCTCGTCGCTTTCCCCGATCGCCCGCAGGATGAGGCCGGCGCGCGAGCGCGTGAGGAACCAGGCAACGAACGCCGTCATGACGAGCGAAAGATAGACGAGCGGCGAATAGCCGAAGACGACGCGCCCGATCGGATCGTCGGCGAGCGCGGCGGGGAAGATATGCTCGAGCCCGCTCACCGTGCGGCCGACGAAATTCTGCCCGATGAGGGAGGAAAGGCCGATGCCGAAGATCGTCAGCGCGAGCCCGGTCGCCACCTGATTGGCGGTCAGGGTCAGCGTCAGGAACGCAAAAATCATCGAGGCGGCGGCCCCCGCCGCCATCGCGGCGACGAGACCGAGCGAGGCGCTGCCGGTCGTAAAGGTCACGCCGAAGGCGGTGACGGCGCCGATCAGCATCATGCCTTCGAGGCCGAGATTGAGCACGCCGCTCTTTTCCACGACGAGCTCGCCGAGCGCCGCCAGAAGGATCGGCGTCGCCGCGCCGACAAGCGTCATGATGATCGAAATGAAGATCGCCGTCGTCACGCGCTGAGACTTTCTCTTTGCTTGTCGAGGGGAGTGGATGACGTCCGGGAGCCTTCGTCGGCCTGCCTTATGTGCGGATGGCGCGCCTCCGCCGGCCGGCTGAGATCGGCCGGTACCACCACCCGCAGGCGGTAGCGCACGAGAATGTCGACCGCGAGCAGGAAGAACAGCATCATCGCCTGAAACATGCCGGTCGCCGCATAGGGAAGGCCGAGCGCCGTCTGAGCGTTCTCGCCGCCCACATAGGACACGGCCAGGACCATGCCCGCAAGCACGATGCCGAGCGGATGCAGGCGCCCGAGAAAGGCGACGATGATCGCCGTGAAGCCGTAATTGACGGAAAACTGCGGCGTCATCTGCTGAAACGGACCGGCCGCTTCGAAAATGCCGGCGAGCCCGGCAAAGGCGCCGGAGGTGAGAAGCGTCAGCCAGACCGTGCCGCGGGCGGAAAAGCCGCCATAACGCGCCGCCTGCGGGGCGAGGCCGACGATCCGCACCTGAAAGCCCGTCACCGTGCGCGACAGGACGATCCAGACGGCGATTGCCAGAAAGAAGGCGACGGGGACACCCAGATGCACGAGCGTGCCCTGCACGACGGTCGGCAGCGTCTGCCATTCGGAGAACAGGCGCGTCTGCGGGAAGCCGTAGCCTTCCGGATCGCGCCAGGGTCCGCGCATCAGATAATAGAGAAGCTGCACCGCCACATAGGTCAGCATCAGGCTGGTCAGGATCTCGTTGACGTTGAAGCGCGTCTTCAGAAACGCCGGGATCGCGGCCCAGAGGAGACCGCCGAGAATGCCCGCCGCGACCATCGCCGGCAGGATCCAGTAGCCTTCCATGTCCCAGGTGGCGAGCGCCACCCCCGTGCCGGCGAGTGCGCCGACGATATACTGGCCCTCCGCGCCGATGTTCCAGACATTGGCGCGAAAGCCGATGGCCAGCCCGAGCGCGATGGTGATGAGCGGCGCGGCCTTCACGAAGAGGTCCTGCCAGCGATAGGGATCGGCGATCGGCGCGACGAAGATCTGATAGATCGCCGCCAGCCCGTCATAGCCCATGAGCGAAAAGATCAGGATACCCGCAAGGACGGTGAGCGCGACAGCGAGAACCGGCGTCCCGTAGAGCATCGCCCGGCTCGCCTCGCGGCGCGGCTCCAGCCTAAGCCGCATGAACTTGCTCCTCGCGGGGCCCCTGGCGCGGCCCGCCGCCGTCGCCGCCACTCCCGGCGGCATCCTCGCCATGCATGCCGCCCATCAACAGGCCCACTCTTTCGATCGAGATCCCCTCCACGTCGAGCATCTCCGACAAGACGCCGCCATTGATGACGGCGATGCGATCGCACAACGCCAGAAGCTCGTCGAGATCCTGGCTGATCAGGAGGATCGCCGAACCGGCGGCGGCAAGGTCGACGAGCGCCTGGTGGATGGCAGCCGCCGCGCCCGCATCGACGCCCCAGGTCGGCTGCGAGACGATGAGGACGTCCGGCTTTTGCAGGATCTCGCGGCCCATGATGAATTTCTGCAGATTGCCGCCGGACAGGCTCGCCGCCGGTGCGCGCGGCCCCGTCGCCTTCACGTCGAAGGCCGCAATCACCTGTTCGGCATATTTCTCCGCCGCCCCATAGCGGATGAAGCCGTGGCTCGCCAGTTCCATGCGATGGCGCGCGGTCAAGACGGCATTGTCGGTGAGTGAGCAGGCCGGAACGGCGCCGTGGCCGTTGCGCTCTTCCGGCACGGAGCACATGCCGTCGCGCCGCCTGTCGCCAACATGTGCGGCGATGGAGGGCACCCCGTCGAGAAAGATGTTGCCGCTTTCCGCGCCCTCGATCTCGCCGACGAGAGCCGCCAGCAATTCGTTCTGGCCGTTACCGGCAACGCCCGCGATCCCCACGACCTCGCCGGCGCGCACCGAGAGATTGATGTCTTTGAGGGGAACGCCGAACGGCCCCTCGCCCGGCGCAGAAAGATGCGTGACGCGCAGCCGTTCCGGGCCGAAGTCGGTGCCGGGCTTGCGGCTCACGTCGCGCAAGGAGGCGCCGATCATCATCTCGGCCATCGATCTCGCCGATTCCTCGCGCGGGTCGCAGGTGGCGACGACCTGCCCGCCGCGCAGGATCGTGGCGGTGTCGCAGAGCGCCTGAATCTCGTTGAGCTTGTGGGAGATATAAAGGATCGAGCAGCCTTCCGCGGCCAGCCGGCGCAAGGTCTCGAAAAGCCGTTCCACCTCCTGCGGCGTCAACACGGAGGTCGGCTCGTCCATGATCAGAAGTTTCGGCGATTGCAGGAGCGAGCGCACGATCTCGATGCGCTGGCGCTCGCCCACCGACAGAGTGTGCACCTCGCGGTTCGGATCGAGCGGCAGATCGTAGGTCTTGAGGATGTCGCCGACGCGCTGCTGCAACTCGCGCCAGCTGAAGGAATGGTCGAGGCCGAGGGCGATGTTTTCCAGAACCGTCATCGCCTCAAACAGCGAGAAATGCTGAAAGACCATGCCGATGCCGAGGCGCCGCGCGGCCTTAGGATTGGCGATCGAAACCGGCTCGCCGTCCCACAGCACCCGGCCTTCGTCGGCCTGCAGGACGCCGTAGATGATCTTGACGAGCGTCGATTTGCCCGCCCCGTTCTCGCCGAGAAGCGCGTGGATCTCGCCCGGCGCGACGGAGAAGCTCACATCATCATTGGCGAGAACGCCCGGAAAACGCTTGGTAATACCTTCAAGCGCGAGCCGTGGCGGTTTGCCTTCCGTCGCCATGTCTTTCCCTGCATGTCCGTGTGGCTATCGCATCCGCCTGCACGGATGGCCGTTTTTCCAACAAGCAGACCGCCACCTCCGCCGCGACGAGCGCGGCAATCACAGGCGGCCTCTTGTCCTTCAAGGTTCTGCTTCCGATCGGCAGGATCAGCCGGTCCACATTGGCGCGCGCGAGCCCTTCCCCGCAAGCCCAGCGCTCGAACTGTGCCCGTTTCGTTTTCGATCCGATCATCCCGGTATAGGCAAAATCACCGCGTTTCAGTGCGGCATAGGCGACGGCGAAGTCGAGCGCATGGCTGTGCGTGGCGATGATCGCGGCCGAACCCGGCGCCGCCTCGGCGATGACAGCCTCCGGCAGCGCCGTCCAGACCGTCGCCACGCCCTCCGGCAAGTCGCTGAGCATTTCTTCGCGTGGATCGACGATGGTCGTGCGGAAGGGGAGTGGAGCCAGAGCCATGGCGAGCGCCCGGCCGACATGGCCCGCCCCGAAGACGACGACGCTCGGAGAGATCTCGCGCTCGGCCATCTCACGGGCCTCCATCTCCGCCGCCAGCGCCCGATCGACGCGCCGGAAGGAGAGGCCGACACGGCCGCCGCAGCACTGACCGAGATCGGGGCCGAGCGGAACCTCGCGCGCGTCCGAGCCTCGCTCACCCGCCAGCATCCGGCGGGCCTCGGCCAGCGCCTCATATTCGAGCATGCCACCGCCGATCGTGCCGGCGAAGTCCGTCTCCGTCACCAGCATCGCCGCCCCCGCCTCGCGCGGCGTGGAGCCTTTCGCCTCGTCGACTTCGATGAGGATCGCCTTCCGGCCTTCGTCGAGCGCGGCGCGCATCTTCTGGCAGAGCCCGCTCATGCGGCCGTCGCTTCCGCCGCCTGCCGGCGCACGTCTTCCACGGCAAAGAGAATGCGTTCGGGCGTTGCCGGCGCGTCGAGATCGGGGAAGACCTTGTAATCGGAGGCCGCCGAAACCGCGTCCGCGAGGGCGGAGAAAACGGAAATCGCCAGCATCAAGGGCGGCTCGCCGACGGCCTTGGAGCGATAGATCGTCTCCGCCTGGCTCTCGCCCTTCTCCCAGATCTTGATGCGCATATCGTC
Source organism: Afifella aestuarii (assembly GCF_004023665.1). NCBI lineage: Bacteria > Pseudomonadati > Pseudomonadota > Alphaproteobacteria > Hyphomicrobiales > Afifellaceae > Afifella > Afifella aestuarii. Next base: position 383,550 of record NZ_SAUF01000002.1, on the reverse strand, counting down.
CGGGCGATCGTTCGCCGTCGGGATCTTGTAGGTCGAGGGGGCATGCGTGGTGAGCTCGCCTTTGCCGTTCCAGCAGAGCTCTTCCGTCGTCAGCCAGCCCATGCCTTGAATGAAGCCCCCCTCGATCTGGCCCATATCGACGGCCGGATTGAGCGAGCGGCCGACCTCATGAAGGATATCGACGCGCAAGACCTTGTTCTCGCCGGTCAGCGTGTCGATCGCGACCTCCGAACAGGCGGCGCCATAGGCGAAATAGAAGAAGGGATGGCCCGTCGCCGTCTCGCGGTCATAGGTGATGCCGGGCGTCGCATAGAAGCCCGTCGCCGAAAGCGAGATGCGGGCGAGATAGGCCTCCTCCACGAGTTCGGCGAAGCTCATCTCCTCGTCGCCGATCTCAACCCGGTTCGGCCGAAAGACGATTTTTTCGCGCGACACCCCGTACGCTTCGGCCGCAAAGGCAATGAGCCGCTCCTTGATGGTGCGCGCCGCCGCCTGCGCCGCCATGCCGTTGATGTCGGAGCCGGAGGAGGCCGCCGTCGCCGAGGTGTTCGGCACCTTGTCGGTGCGCGTTGAAGTGATCTTCACCCTGGCGAGATCGATCTGGAACTCCTCCGCCACCACCTGCGCGACCTTGACGAAGAGCCCCTGCCCCATCTCCGTGCCGCCGTGATTGAGCATGACGGAGCCGTCCTTGTAGACATGGACGAGGGCGCCGGCCTGATTGAGATGCCGGGTCGTGAAGGAAATGCCGAATTTCACCGGCGTCAGAGCGAGCCCCTTCTTCACCACCGGGCTCGTGGCGTTGAAGGCGCGGACCGCCTTCCGCCGCGCGCGGTAGTTGGAGCTCTTTTCCAGCTCCTCCACCATCTCGGCGATGACGCTGTCCGTCACCTCCATATGATAGGGCGTGAGCGCACCACCCGCCGCCGGATAGAAATTCGCCTTGCGGATATCGAGCGGGTCCTTGCCGAGCGCGAAGGCGATCTTCTCGATCATGCGCTCCGTCGCCACCATGCCCTGCGGCCCGCCGAAGCCGCGAAAGGCGGTGTTCGACACCGTATGCGTCTTCATGCGCCGCGAGCGGATGCGCGCCGCGTTCAAGGCATAGGCATTGTCGGCATGAAACATCGCCCGATCGGCAATCGCGCCTGAAAGATCCGCGGAATAGCCGCAACGCATCACCTGGTCGAAGGCCGCGCCGGCAATGCGCCCCTCACCGTCGAACCCCGCCTCGTAATCGATGAGAAAATCGTGCCTTTTGCCGGTCATCACCATGTCGTCGTCGCGGTCGAGGCGGAGTTTGGCGGGCCTTCCCGTCTTCGCCGCGACGAGTGCTGCGATCGCGGCAAAGAGTGCGGGCTGGCTTTCCTTGCCGCCAAAGCCGCCGCCCATGCGCCGCACCTCGATCGTCACGGCATGATCGGGCAGATCCAGCACCTTCGCCACGTTGTGCTGCACCTCGCTCGGATGCTGGGTGGAGGAATGCACAACGATGTCGCCATCCTCGCCCGGCAGCGCATAGGCGATCTGGCCTTCAAGATAGAAATGATCCTGGCCGCCGATGCGCACGCGGCCTGAAACTCTGTGCGGCGCTTGTGCGAGCACCCCATCGCAATCGCCGAGCCGCATTTCGTGCGGCGGCAGAAGATCCGCACCGGCTTCGAGCGCCTCGTCCAGCGTGATCACCGCATCTCGGTCCGCGTAGACGATCTCCGCGCTGTCGGCCGCCGCGCGCGCCAGCGCCAGCGTCTCGGCCGCCACCGCAAAAATCGACTGGCCGTGATATTCCACGATCTTGTCGGCAAACACCGGATCATCGCCGAAGACCGGGCTTGCATCGTTTTCACCCGGAATGTCGGCGGCCGTCAGCACGCAGGCGACGCCATGGGCGGCGCGCACTTTTTCAAGATCCAGCTTTTTGATCTCGGCATGGGCGCGGTCGCTCATCGCCACATAGATGTGCAACGTGCCCGGCAATTCGGCCATGTCGTCGATGTAGCGGGCCTCGCCCGAGACATGCCTTGCGCCGCTGTCATGCGGCTCGGGCCGGGCGACGCCGCCCGCGATCCTCTCCCGGCTCTCGTGCCGCGCCGCCGCATGCGGCCTTTCCTGCCGCGCGGTGCCGGCGACACCGCGGTCCTGGATGAGGTTTTCATCCATCAGGCAAGCTCCAGGACGCTGGGCACGCGCTCTCCGTCATCGGTTCGATCCATGGAAAACCGAACGAGCAAATTCTGCGCCACTTTCAACCGATAGGCGGCGGAGGCGCGCATATCGTCGAGCGGGGTGAAATCCTCAGCAAGCGCCGCCGCGGCCTTCCGAAACGCGGCCTCGCCGAAATTTTCGCCGATGAGGGCCGACTCGGCCTTCGCCGCCCGCTTCGGTGTCGCCGCCATGCCACCGAAGGCGAGCCTTGCCGCGACGATCTTCTCGCCGTCGAGGTCGACGCGGAAGGCGCCCATCACGGCGGAAATATCCTGGTCGAAGCTTTTGGAGATCTTGTAGCAGCCGAAGCGTGCATTCTTCGGCAGCTTGTCGATCACCACCTTTTCCACGAATTCGCCGCGCCAGCGGTCCTGGCGGCCATAGGCAAGAAAGAAATCTTCAAGCGGCACGTTCCGCTCTTCGTCGCGCCGGCGCAGATAAAGACGGCTCCCAAGCGCCATCAACGCGGGCGGCAGATCGCCGATCGGCGAGCCGTTGGCGATGTTGCCGCCGACCGTGCCGGTATTGCGGATCTGCACGGAAGCGAAGCGGCGCATCAGCTCGCCGAGATCCGCGTGGAGCACTCCGAGCCGCTCCGCCGCCCGGCGATGCGACACGGCCGCGCCGAACGACAGCGTCTCCTCGGTCTCGGCGATCTCCTGGAGCTCTTCGACCCGGGTGACGTCGATCACCGTCTGCAGAAACCGCCTTTTCTTCGTCACCCAGAGCCCGACATCGGTGGCGCCGGCAACCAGCACTGCGTCGGGATAGCCGGAATAGGTGACGGCAAGTTCCTCGATGGAGCGCGGCGTGAACCAGCGCTGCTCGCGGCCCGTCTCGTCGCGATACGAAATGCGCAGCATGGCGCCGTTGTCGAGCGCGCGGAGCTTTGCGGCCGTCTCCGCCGCCTCGGGCCGTTCCGCGCCGCGGCCATGCCCGCCATCCTTCAGCGCGGCGACGCCGGCCTCGATGATCGGCCCATAACCGGTGCAGCGGCAGAGATTGCCGGCAATCCAGTCTTTCACCTCCTGCCGGCTCGTCGCCTCACCGGTCAGAAAGCCAGCATAGAGCTGCATCACGAAGCCCGGCGTGCAGAAGCCGCATTGCGAGCCGTGATGCTCGACCATCGCCTGCTGCACCGGATGGAGGCTGCCATCGTCACGTTTCAGATGTTCCACGGTGAGAAGCTGGCGCCCATGCAGCGAGGGCAGAAACTGGATGCAGGAATTGACGCTGCGATAGGTGATGCCGCCTGTCTCGTCCGGCTCGCCCAGAACCACGGTGCAGGCGCCGCAATCACCCTCCGCGCAGCCTTCCTTGGTGCCCGGCAGACGTTCCTCCCGGCGCAAATATTCGAGGATCGTTTCCGTGGGCGGACGATCCGTGACACGGCGCGGCTCGTCGCCGAGAAGAAAGCAGATCGCCTTGCCCATCAGCTCCCCCGATAGGTGGAATAGCCGTAGGGCGAGACGAGAAGCGGCACATGGTAATGCGCGCCGGGATCGGCGATGCCGAAGCGCACGGGCACCACGTCGAGAAAGGCGGGACCTGGCAGATCCACGCCGCTCCCGCGAAAATAATCGCCCACATGGAAAAGAAGCTCGTAGCGCCCCGCCTTGAAATCGGAGCCTTCGAGAAGCGGGGCGTCGCAGCGCCCGTCGGCGTTCGTGGAAACCTCGCGAAGCTTTTCGCCCGCCGCATCGAACAGCTCGATCCTGAGGCCCGATGCGGGACGGCCCGCGGCCGTATCCAGGACATGCGTGGTCAAACGGCCTTGGCTCATGCACACTCCGCGCGATCTTGTCTGCCCCTCTGCCCAAAGGTGCGCCACAGCCAATCTTTGCACAACCCCTTCGCGCAACGCCTCGCCCGTTTCCGCGCGCGAGGGGCTTGCCGAGGCGAGGCGCAGGGTCCGAAAAACCCGCCTCGATCCCGCGGCAGGCTCTCGCGCGACCGCCACGTGCCGTCGCGAGCGGATTGACGGGCCAGCGCCCGGGGGTGCAAACGCAAAGGCCCGCGCGGCAAGCCCTTCGCCGGCGGCAGGCCATCTCAGGCAAGAGCCTACGGATTTGACATCATGACCAGTTCCAACCGTTACCCTCGCGATCTCCTCGGTTACGGACGCACGCCCCCCAAGGCGAACTGGCCTCAAGACGCCGCGATCGCGGTCCAGTTCGTGGTCAATTACGAAGAGGGCGGCGAAAACGCGCTTCTCCACGGCGACGAGGCCTCGGAAGCCTTCCTCTCCGACATCGTCGGCGCACAGCCCTGGCCCGGCCAGCGCCACATGAACATGGAATCGCATTACGAATACGGCTCGCGCGCCGGCTTCTGGCGGCTGTGGCGGCTGTTCAGCCAGCGCCAGGTGCCGGTCACCGTCTTCGGCGTCGCGACCGCGCTCGCCCGCAATCCCGAAGCCGTCACCGCCATGCAGGAGGCCGATTGGGAGATCGCCTCGCACGGCTACAAATGGATCGACTACAAGGATTTCTCCGCCGCCGACGAGCGCGCCCATATGGAAAAGGCGATTGCGCTGCATCAGGCGGCAACCGGCGAACGCCCCCTCGGCTGGTATACGGGCCGCTCGTCTGAACATTCGGCGAGGCTCGCGATGGAGGAAGGCGGTTTCGTCTATTCCTCCGATTCCTATGCCGACGACCTCCCCTATTGGGTGGAAGGGGAGACGGGCCCGCATCTCATCGTCCCCTACACGCTCGAAGCCAACGACATGCGCTTCGTCGCCGCGCAGGGCTTCGGGTCAGGCACCGATTTCTTCACCTATCTCAAGGACGCCTTCGACACGTTGCGTGCGGAAGGGCTCGCGGGCGAGCCCAAAATGCTGTCGATCGGGCTGCATTGCCGCCTTGCCGGGCGCCCCGGCCGCTTCGCCGCGCTGAAGCGCTTCCTCGGCTACATCCAGAGCCTCGACGATGTGTGGATCGCACGGCGCATCGACATCGCCCGCCACTGGCATGCCCACCACCCGCCGCATGGTTTCGTGCGGCCGAGCCAGATGGGTCGCGAGGCCTTTATGATGCGCTTCGGCAGCGTCTTTGAATCCTCGCCCTGGGTCGCCAAGCGCACCTATAAGAGTGAGCTTGGGCCGGCGCATGACACGGCGCGCGGCCTCTTCGGCGCAATGGCGGCCGCCTTCCGTTCGGCCAGCGAAGAAAAACGCCTCTCTGTGCTCGAAGCCCATCCCGACCTCGCCGGCAAACTCGCCGAGGCGCATGCCCTCACTGATGCCTCCACCGCCGAACAGGCCTCCGCCGGGCTCGACCAGCTCGATGCGGGAGAACGCGAGCATTTCCGCGATCTCAACCGGCGCTACCGGGAAAAATTCGGCTTCCCTTTCATCATGGCGGTCAAGGGGCGCAACAAGGACGAGATCCGCACCGCCTTCGAAGACCGCCTCGCGCATGACCGGGAGACGGAATTTGCGACCGCCTGCCACGAGGTCGAAAAGATCGCTCTCCTGCGCCTTCAGGACATGCTGCCGGAGCGGCAGGCGTGAGCATCGCCGCCGGTCGCTCATCCACCTTTGTCCACAGCGCCATCGGGCGGCGCGTTCCGTGGAGCCTTTCAAGCATCTAGCGGTTACAAACCTGCCTGGGCGGGCGTCCTCGCAGCCGCCGCAATATCAGCCGCAACCTCACAGCAATCTCCTAAGGACCGATGACGATGTTGGCCAAAGCCGAAGACATGTTGCGGCTTGCCGCGCAAGAAGGCGCCGACCTCGTCTTCGTGTCGGAATTCGTTCTGCCGGTGCGCATCGGCGCCTATCAGCGTGAGAGGCACGGGCCACAACAGGTGCGCTTCGACATGACGGTCGCGACGCGGCCGCGCGCGGCTCCTCCTGCCGGCGAACCGGTGAAGCTCGAAGACGTTCTCTCTTATGACGCTTTGACGGATGCGATCGAAACCATCGTCGCCGAAGGGCATTTCGACCTTGTAGAGACCCTGGCGGAGAAAATCGCCGCCCGGATCCTGGAAGAGCCGCTTGCCGCGATCGTCGCGCTTCGGGTGGAAAAGCTCGAACTGGAAAAGGCGCGCGCCGGCACCACGATCATCCGCCGCAAGGAGGCGCCCGGCGCATAGGACGCTGAGGGCCCCCGCGGCCAGCCGAGGGAGCCTTTCATGGCCGAAACCCGCCGCTTCTCAGATCACGACGCCACCGCACAAGCCAAGACCCGTCTGCCGGAATGGCGCGTCGAAGACGGCTATCTTTGCCGCAGCTACAAAACCAAGAATTTCGCCAAAAGCCTGCTGGCCGCAAACGCCATCGGCCATTTCGCCGAAGCCGCCGACCACCACCCCGACCTCACCGTCAAATACGGCACCCTCGACGTCGCGCTGCGCACCCACGACGCCGATTCCCTGACAGAAAAAGACTTTGCGCTCGCAGAGAAGATCGAGGGAATGCTCGGATAGTCTGCCTCGACGCCGACATCTTGGCGGACGCGTGTCGGCGGCCATCGGCCGCTGGCACGGGGCCAAACCGTCATCTCTTTTTCGAAAACCGAAAAATGGTGCCGCAGGGGAGGATTGAACTCCACCCCAACACCTTCAACCACCTGATTTATCAAGCGTTTTTGGAGCCGCCGTCTTTGCCTGTGTACCTAGGCTGTGGCCGAGGTCAAGCTAGGCCGTGAACTCATAAATTCAAACAGCGGTATCGGCTAAGGCACTGGCTTGAGATGACCGCCGTGTCTTCCATATGCCTCGTTCAAATCAAGCAAATGATGGCCCAGCACAGTTCTAAGATGTCGATCCACAACGATGATCAATAGAGTGTTGAAACGTCCGGTGCCGATCAGAACGTGATCGAAGCGTTCGTGAGCATCTCTGTAGACGTAATGCACGTCATTAAGGCTGGGTAAGCCCAGCGCGTTAAGATCAAGGCTATCGACATAAGGCCAGATGTCTAGAACTGCCTCAGCATTCTCCGTCACGTTGAGCATGGGCTGCGCAAAGCAAGCCTCAAATTCTTCGGCGGACAGGAGGCGGCTGGTTTGCATCACTTAAGCATATCAACGTTGAAGGAGGTCCGTAAGCGCGAGGGGTGGCATTCAGCCTTTTATATGTCTGTGATCTTCCCGAATCGCTTCTCGATAGCGAGGTCGCGTTCATGCTCGGTAGGAATGGACAAAGGCGTCCGGCGACCCTCCTGAGCAAGAGCATTTGCACGAATGACGTTGCCAGATTGCTTCCGTCGCGGGCTCCTCATCAAACGCAGCGATCCGCTCGGCGCGAATCTCTCCGGCCAATGCCAGAGCCTGCTTATGGCTGAGCTTCTGAGGACCGTTGCGCAACGCCTCCCAGAACCACTCCAGAGCCACCTCGGCCTCTCTGAACCGCTTCTTCGCCTCCGTCGCCTCCCTCGTGGACAGCGAAACTTTCACCTCCGCGCCAGCTCGGACCCGCCGAGTTTCTCCAGCAACGGGAAGTGTGATCATTCGGCCACGCGCCTTCTCGCGCAGATCAGCCGGAACGCGCTTGCGCAGCTCGTAGATGCCGGTCGTAGGATTTCGTCTCGGGGAAGCCATTCGCAGAACCATGTGTACCGCTCCTGTGTACCAAGAGCAGCGTCCAAAGGCCTAGCAAAACCAGATAGTTGAGGATACCCAACGGGTTGGCAATGGTGCCGCAGGGGAGGATTGAACTCCCGACCTCACCCTTACCAAGGGTGCGCTCTACCACTGAGCTACTGCGGCTTTCGGTGACCGTGCTGTCCAAAAGACGCCCGCGGGGCGTCCCGGACCGGCGCAACCGTTCCTCAGGCGCCCGGTCCATGCCACAAGCGCCCGCGCCATGCAACTGCGAAGGCGCGCAATCTCACCCCTGAGGCAAGCTCGACACATGCCAGCAGCCCTGCCTGGGCGATTTCGACCCGAGGCAACGCCCCCTGCTCCTCCTTCCGAGCACCGGTTCAATGGGTCCGTCTCTGCAGCATCGGTGTCGCCTGCCCCTGTAACAGGCGTCTGGCACGCCCCCTGTTGCGACAAGGACACGCAGGACCGCATCCTCTCTATCCATCCCGCCCGAGCCTCGTTTTCGCCCGATTGCAACTGGACTTCCTTGCATGCGGCAGCTCGTCTATGAAGGATCGATGCGGGGCGCAAAACCGGACAAGAACGAGGCGCGAGACGCGGCGCGCAAGGCGCGCGAGCAAAGGCTCGCCGAGGCGCTGAGGGCGAATCTGAAACGACGCAAGGAAAAGGCCCGCGCGGCAAGCGACGGGTCTGCGGCGGATCGATCCGCGGACGCGGTTTCCGACAAGACGTAAGCGGCAAAGCGGGACGAACCCGGGCGAGACGCCGCAAGAGGAGCATTGATGGATTGTATTCGCATTCGTGGCGGCAATCGCCTGAACGGGACGATCCCGATTTCAGGCGCCAAAAACGCCACCCTGCCCTTGATGATCGCAAGCCTCCTCTCCCGGGAGACGCTGACGCTCAAGAATGTGCCGAATCTCGCCGACGTGTCCCTGCTGAAGCGCATTCTCGGCAATCACGGCGTCGATCACACGGTGCGCGGCAAACGCTCCACGCACGAGGTCGTGGCCGGCGAGACGGTGGAGCTTTCCGCCCGCGAGATCGTCGATACGACGGCGCCCTATGAACTCGTGTCGCGCATGCGCGCCTCGTTCTGGGTGATCGGCCCCCTCTTGGCCCGCATGGGCGAAGCGCGCGTGTCGCTGCCGGGCGGCTGCGCCATCGGCACGCGCCCGGTCGATTTCTATCTGCATGGGCTTCAGGCGCTCGGTGCGGAGCTGTCCGTCGAAGGCGGCTATGTGGAGGCGCGTGCGCCGAAGGGTCTCGTCGGCGGACGCGTGATCTTTCCGCGCGTCTCGGTCGGCGCGACGCATACGGTGATGATGGCGGCCGCCCTCGCCAAGGGCGAAACCGTCATCGAAAACGCCGCGCGCGAGCCGGAAGTCGTCGATGTCGCCGAATGCCTCATGAAGATGGGCGCTCAGATCGAAGGCGCCGGCACCCGCGAAATCCACATCGAGGGCGTGCCGTCGCTCTCCGCGGCGGAGCATTCCGTGCTTCCCGACCGCATCGAAACCGGCACCTACGCGATGGCGGTGGCGGCGACCGGCGGCGAGGTCACCTTGACCGGCGCGCGTCCCGATCTCCTGCGTGCCGCGCTCGACACGCTCGTCGACGCCGGTATCGAGATCGCGGAGACCAACGAAGGCATCCGCGTGGCGCGCAATGGCGGCCCGCTCAAGGCCGTCGAAGTCACCACCCAGCCCTTCCCCGGCTTCCCGACCGACCTTCAGGCGCAGTTGATGGCTTTGATGGCGCGGGCGGAAGGCACCTCCCACATCACCGAGACGATCTTCGAAAATCGCTTCATGCATGTGCAGGAATTGTCGCGTCTTGGGGCCGATATCCGTCTCGACGGGCAGACGGCGACCATCCGCGGCGTGGAGAAGCTGACGGGGGCACAGGTCATGGCGACGGATCTGCGCGCCTCCGTGTCGCTCGTCATCGGCGGTCTTGCGGCGGAAGGCGAGACGACGGTCAACCGCGTCTACCATCTCGACCGCGGCTTTGAGCTCCTCGAAGAGAAGCTCTCCGCCTGCGGCGCCGAGATCGAGCGCGTCCGCGCCTGAGGCATCCTGGACCGGTTCGCGCCTTGCCCTCACCGCGGTGAGGCCCTAGAGCCTAAAAGGGAGATTTTGGGCCGCCATCGCGATGGCGGAGCGGCAGGCGTGAGCCTGCGGCTTCGCTAAGATCGGTGCGGCCACAACGGAAGCGGCCAATAAGGTCAGATCGGGAAGGGGTTCATGGCTTCGAGCGGTCGTCTGCGTCTCATGGCAATGGACGAGGAAGATCTGCAGATCATCTCCGCGTATGTTCAGGATGCGGTGGTGAAGGTCGGCGACATCAAATGGCTGCCGCAGGAAAAGCGCCTCCTCCTCCCGATGAACCGGTTTGCCTGGGAGGCGGCGCCCGAGCGGCGGGCCCTTTCGCGCGTCTTCGAACGGCGGCGCGCCGTCCTGCATTTCGAGCGCGTGGAAGAGGCGAAAAGCTTCGGCATCGATCGCAACGATGGCGAACGCGTTCTGTCGCTGCTTGCCGTGCAATTCGCTCCGACCGCGGCCCCGGCCGGCGAGGTGACCCTCGTCTTTGCCGGCGATGCGGCCATCAAGCTCAAGGTCGAATGCTGCGAAGCGCGGCTTGCCGATCTTGGCCCCGCCTGGTCGACGCCGCGCCAGCCGCGTCACATGACATCCTGAAGATCGCGGGGCTTGATCCATGGCGCTCAGACTTTCCACGACGGATGACGATTTCGAGACGCGCTTCGCCGCGTTTCTCGCCACCAAGCGCGAGATGGCCGCGGAGGTCGACGAGGCCGTGCGCGACATCATCGCCGATGTGCGCGCCCGCGGCGACGAAGCGCTCGCCGAACTCACGGCGCGCTTCGACAAGGTCGATCTCGAGGCCCGCGGCACCGCCATTGGCCGCGAGGAGATCGAGCGCGCGGTCGAGGATTGCCCGAAAGACGTGCTCGAGGCGCTGACGCTCGCCCGCGACCGGCTCAAGGCCGGCCAGGAGCGGCTGATGCCGGAGGATACGCGCCACGAAGATGCGCTCGGGGTCACGCTCGGCACGCGCTGGACGGCGGTCGATTCCGCCGGCCTCTACGTGCCCGGCGGCACCGCCGCCTATCCGAGCTCGGTGATCATGAACGCGGTGCCGGCGAAGGTCGCCGGCGTCGAACGGCTCGCCATGACGGTGCCGACGCCCGACGGCGTCTTCAACCCGCTCGTTCTCGTCGCGGCCGAGCTTGCCGGCGTCGATGAAATCTACCGCGTCGGCGGGGCGCAGGCGATCGCCGCGCTTGCCTACGGCACGGAGACGATCAAGCCCGTCTCCATCATCGTCGGCCCCGGCAATGCCTATGTGGCCGCCGCCAAGCGGCGCGTCTTCGGCACGGTCGGCATCGACATGATCGCCGGGCCGTCTGAAATTCTCGTCATCGCCGACGCCGAAAACGATCCGGCCTGGCTCGCCGCCGACCTTTTGTCGCAGGCCGAGCACGACAAGGTGGCGCAGTCGATCCTCGTCACGGACGATCAGGCCTTCGGCGAAGCCGTCGCCCGGGAAGTCGATCGCCAGGCAGCACTCCTGCCGCGCCGCGAGATCGCCGAGGCGAGCTGGCGCGATTTCGGCGCCGTCATCACGGTCAAACATTTCGACGAAGCGGCAGAGCTCGCCGACCGCATCGCGGCGGAGCATCTGGAGATCGCCATCGAGGATCCGGAGCGGCTTCTGCCGAAGATCCGCCATGCCGGCGCGATCTTCCTCGGGCGCTTCACGCCGGAAGTGATCGGCGATTATGTCGGCGGTTCCAACCACGTCCTGCCGACCGGGCGCTCGGCGCGCTTCTCCTCGGGCCTGTCGGTGCTCGATTTCATGAAGCGCAGCTCCATCCTCTCCTGCCCGCCTTCGGCGCTTTCCGATCTCGGCCCGGCTGCGATCGCGCTGGCGCGTGCGGAGGGTCTGGAGGCGCATGCGCGCGCCCTCACCATCCGCATGAATCGGTGAGGCGGCGGGGTGATGGCGAATGCGGGGCAGAAGAACCGGCTCGTCGCTGTCCATCTGGATGAATCGATCGGGCGTGGCCCGCCCGATATCGAGCATGAGCGCGCCGTCGCCATCTTCGATCTGATCGACGAGAATTCGTTCGCCCCCGTCGGCAAGGAGGAAGGCCCCTACAAGCTCAATCTTGCGATCGCCGAACGGCGCCTCATCTTCGACATCCGCAAGGAAGACGACACGGAGGTGATGACGCACATTCTGTCGCTGTCGCCGTTCCGCAAGATCGTCAAAGACTATTTCGTCATCTGCGAAAGCTATTACGACGCCATCAAGAGCGGCTCGCCGCGGCGCATCGAGGCGATCGATATGGGCCGTCGCGGGGTGCATGACGAAGGCTCCCGCCTCCTTCAGGAGCGCCTGAAAGGCAAGATCGAGGTCGATTTCGACACGGCACGCCGCCTGTTCACGCTGGTCTGCGTGCTGCACTGGCGGGGCTGACCCCGGTGGCGGCGCAGGCGTCGACACAGCCGGCTTCGATCCTTTTTCTGTGCGGACGCAATGCGGTGCGCTCGCCGATCGCGGAGACCCTGGCACGCGAGGCCCTCGGACCCCATATCTATGTCGCGTCTGCCGGGGTCATGCCCGGAAGGCGCGATCCTTTCGTGGATGCCGTTCTCGCCGAAAAGGGGCTGGCGCTCAGCCAGTCGCGGCCGAAAAGCCTGGCGGAGCTGGAAGATCTCAATTTCGATCTTGCCATCACGCTGTCGCCGGAAGCGCATCACCAGGCCCTGGAGCTGACGCGCACGCTCGCGATCGACGTCGAATACTGGCCGACGCCCGATCCGACACAGGCGACCGGCAGCCGCGAACAGATCCTCACCGCCTACCGCGAACTGCGGGACAGGCTTGCCCGAAACATCGAGCAGAGGCTGGTTCAGCCCCGAAAGGGCTGACGAAAGCGGCCTCGACCCCTTAAGAACCGGTTCACACGCTGAAACGTTTGGGGTACGTATCCTCGCCAATCTAACCCAAGGTGATTGATGGCCAAAGAAGAGGTTTTGGAATTTCCCGGTGTCGTCACTGAGCTTTTGCCCAACGCCACCTTCCGAGTGAAGCTGGAAAACGACCACGAGATTATTGCCCACACCGCCGGGCGTATGCGCAAAAACCGCATTCGCGTGCTCGCCGGTGACAAGGTGCTTGTCGAGATGACGCCCTACGATCTGACCAAGGGGCGCATCACATACCGCTACAAATAGCCCGCTGCGGACGGCCTTTGGGCCTCCGCGCGCAGGATTTAAGCCGCCACGGCCAATGAACCGCCACAAGCAACCCCCCGCCCCCCTTGTGCTCGCCTCCGGCTCGCCGCGACGCCTGGCGCTGTTGGACCAGATCGGCATCATCCCCGATCGCCTTCTGCCCGCCGGCATCGAGGAAACGCCGGAGCGCAAGGAATTGCCGCGCTCGATGGCGCGGCGGCTCGCCCGCACCAAGGCGGAGGTGGCAGCCCGGGCCGCCAGACGCGATCCGGCGCTCGAAGGCGCCTATGTGCTCGCCGCCGACACGGTGGTGGCGGTCGGTCGGCGGATTCTGCCGAAGCCGGAAGTGACGGACGAAGCCGCAGCCTGCCTCAGGCTCCTGTCGGGCCGGGCGCATCGCGTCTATACGGCGATCTGTCTTCTGACGCCGAAGGGCGCGACGCGGCAGAAGCTCGTGGAAAGCCGCGTGCGCTTCAAACGTCTGTCGCGCAGCGAGATCGAGATCTATCTCGCCTCGGGCGAATGGCAGGGGAAAGCCGGCGGCTATGCCATCCAGGGCCGTGCCGGGGCTTTCGTCGTGAAACTCATCGGCTCTTATTCCAATGTCGTCGGGCTGCCGCTGTTTGAAACCATGAACCTTCTCGCCGGCGAGCATTTCGACGTCTACGAACGCTGGACGGAGCCTGCGGCATGAGCGCACGCCCGACGCGGCCTCGTCGCGGCCCTGCCGTCGAACGCTGCCCGATCTGCGGCAAGCCGGCGAGCGCCGAAGACGCGCCCTTCTGCTCGACCCGCTGTCGCGAGGTGGATCTCAACCGCTGGCTCGGCGGCGCCTACCGCATTCCGGGCGAGGCCGTTCGGGAACCGGGCGGCAGCGACGACGAGGATTGAGGCCGAGGTGTCGCCTCAGGCCTGATATCAGGCTCTTTCGGATTTCGGATTAACGTGCCGGCCGCGTCGCTCAGGCGGCGGCAAAGCCTACATGTGCGTCCATCTTGCCGGCGCGCGGCTCGACTGCGAATGAGCGGACGGTACAGCCGTACCGCATCGCGAGGCGATCGCTGGCGCGTTTGGCAAGCTCGCTTGCCCGCTCCAGCTTGTAGCCGAAACGCCCGTCCTCCATGCCGCAGGGCACGAGATCGCGGAAAATCAGCCGCTCCAGTTCGCCGGCGCGCAAATCGCGGAGCGCGTAATCGAGCGCGAGGATCAAATCCTCTTCCGCCTGCGATCCCCCCACGAAGTCTGAGACCACCACCTCGCCGCGGCCAGTCTTTTCAAGACGGACGAAGAAGAACGCATCGCCATCCGCGGTCACCTTCACGGAGAAGGCGTCGGCCGTGACGCTGAAGACAGAGGGCTCTGTATCTTCAACTTCTTTTGGTACAGCGAATAGGTGCGCCGCCATTGCCCCGGCCTTCCGCTCAAGTATTCGTTAAGGTTATGCGGGGCTTCGGCGGTGATTTCAACTCCATCTGCGAAGCGAGCGGTCTGCGACCTTACGCGAGCGGCGACTGCGGACGCGGCAGGCAACTCTTAGAAGCGATCTGAAACAAAGGGCAGTTCGTTGAAAAGGCGCACGGTCTCGTTCGGCCCTGGCGCTCGCGCTCGCCCCCTCGGAGGGAACCCGCAGAAGATCACAGGGTGTGACGAATTTCCCCGTGAACCCGATTTTTCTGTGGGGATCGCCGCAAATTTCGTTGCGGACCGCAAAAGAGGCGCGGGTCGCGCGGCTCAGCTCTGGGCCCGCTCCGGCCGCCGATTGAAGGGATCAAGGCCCGGCTGGCCGTCGAGCGACCGCAAAAGCGCGACGGTCTCGATGACCGTGCCGAGGTCGACACCCGGCAGAGCGACGACGAGGCTTTTCAGCCTCCGTGCCTCGGCCACCGTCCCTTTCCGGCCGGGCGCGGTCGGATCGGCGCTCTCGCCCCCCTCGGCGCCCATGTCTTTCGGCTTTGCGAGATCGCCCATCGCTTCGCTGCCCCCCGCCTTTTCCTTGGAGGCGGCGGCGTAAAATTAGCTTTAAGGGTAGGTGATGCAGCACGAGCCCAAACGTGCGGATGGCAAGGCGGCAACGATCCACGCCTTAACGCGCCAGACGGCTGGACAGCGGCGGCGACGTCTCCTATAAGGCCGATCGCTTCGGGCTGATCGCCCAAGCCGCCGGAGGCTCTTCGCCTCGCCGGCCATGCCCAGGTAGCTCAGTTGGTAGAGCAGCGGACTGAAAATCCGCGTGTCGGTGGTTCGAATCCGCCCCTGGGCACCATTCTCCCGAAGAACTTTCCGCGACTGTTCGCCTAGAGACGACCCTGGATGTCTGTAGCGTGAGCTGCACGAATCGCATGTCTGGCTGGCTGCCGGATCCGGTCCGCATCCGCGTTGAGACTGCGCAACCGCTCAAATTCGCGCTCTATGGTTCACTCTTCCGCACGGAGAAGCCAAGCAATACCCCCGCCCGCCGCGAAGCCACATACGGCTACTATTGCCATGTTAACCCAATGGCCGAATAGTAGGTTTAATTCTATAACGACCCCAATGACGATTATTATCAAGTAATACATAAAAAATTGCAGAAATTTACTCATTGCCGTCGCATCCAAATGACCTAGGCTGTGCAACTGTCGGATTGACTAAACCTCAACAAAACAACCCGGTCAAAACTGCAAAACGTCCCCGATGACACATCGGCCAGAGGCCTCGAACACAGGTGGATCTCGCGACGACCATGATCTTCGGCGAGACGCGTTTTGAGGAAAAGAAGCGCAGCCGCGTTGTCCGTCCAATGCCACCAGCCAGGCGTATCGGGGCGGCCCTGTCCGTCATCGCCATAGCCCTCTCCCAGGTAAGGCGCTCGAAACGTTTGGCCTGAAGCGCCGCGAGCGCGGTCTCCAGCGCCTTCTTCAAACGACCTTTGAACAGATAGATTTCGTCGTGAAATCCTCGGATTGCGATCCGATCGAGGCAAGCTGCAGAGAGCGCTCCGCCTCGGCACTCATAGCCCCCCCATTTCGCTCCTGAGCGCTTTTCGTATTCCTCCGACTTGAGCCGACGAGAAGCTCTGTGGGCGCTGCAAGCAGCGTCTCTATGCTCACCCCACCCGCTCAGGATCTTAACGCCGATCCGCAGCGACCGTTCAGCTTGATTGACACTCTGTCATCGGACCGTCATGAGACATTCGCAGTCCCATGATTCCCTCCCAAACATATCCTTCTGTTCCGCGCTGGCTCGGCTTCGGCGTCGCTTTGTCGGTGATCGGCATCGCAATCGGCTGGTTCGTCGAAACCCAGACGTCTCATGCCGCAGCCTGGTTTGCCGAAAACGGCCCTGTGGAATGGCCGCAAGCCGTTTTCGTGGCCCTCGCCGCGGCGCTCTTCCTCATCCGTGCCATGCGCTCGCCCGGGCCGATCGGCACGTGGTGCATCCCGATCGCCTATCTGCTCGCCTGCGCCATCGTTCGCGAAATGCCCGCCTGCGAAAGCCACACTTTTGATGGCGGCGCGTGCATCGAAAGATCGTGGAAGGCCGTCCTCTTCAGCGGCGGCGCCGCCGTCGCATTCATCGGCCTCTTCTGGCGGCGCGATGACATCGCGGAGATGATCAGGCCGCGCTGGTTCCTCGCCTTCTGGCCGCTCGGCATCGCTGCGCTCCTGCTGTTCATCGGCGAAGCCGGCGAGGACTTCCACCACGAAGGGGTGGAGGAAATGCTCGAATTCGCGGCCTATCTCTACGCGCTCTGCTTCGGCGTCTGGGTGCTCCGGTATACGCAATCGGCGAGTGTCCCTGCCCGCCCTGATCTCACGGGATTTCAAGCGGCCGAGACGCGGGGCGCTCCGCAATCACACCCACATCCGCAGGGATGAGCGCCCAAATGCGCTCGCGCCTCACCCGAGCGCTTTTTCATATTCCTCGGGCTTGAAGCCGACGAGAAGCCCTGTCGGCGCCTCCAGAACCGGGCGTTTGATCATCGAGGGCTGCTCCAGCATCAGCGCGATCGCCTTGTCGCGGTCGAGATCCGCCTTCTTCTCGTCCGGCAGCTTGCGAAACGTCGTGCCGGCGCGGTTCAGGAGCTTCTCCCAACCGGCCGCATCCGCCCAGCCCTGAAGCCGCGGCACGTCGATCCCCGCCGTCTTGTAATCGTGGAAGGTGTAATCCACCTGATGCTCGTCGAGCCAGGCGCGCGCCTTCTTCATCGTCGTGCAGTTCTTGATGCCGTAGATCGTGGTCAAAATCGTCCTCTCCACTTGCCTGCGCCTTTGATAGCGCATGCAGCAGGCAACGAAAGCCCTGACCCGAGGCCGCGACCAGGGCCCAGAGGCTCGAAGGACCAGGCCGAACCATTTTTCCGGCAGTATTTTGGAATAGCGCCCCCTCACGCGACGGTCGTCCCTCCTGCCGCAGCAGCTTCATTTGAAACGTTTGAATCTAGACCAAAACAGCCGAGATGCCGCCAAACTATTTATTCGCATACATTTTTCGCTGCCGTTCTTTTAAGAATATTATTATTTCTACTCTACTACTGCGCCTATAAGCCACAAGCATATATTCTGAAATCGCGTTAATATGAAAGCACGACGATACTCCAGAGAGCAATATGCAGAGGCCGCGGCATGAAACTCAGCGAACGCGAGATCTACGAGCTCGTGCGGGCCAAGGCGACGCTCGATCTTATCCTCGGCGGTCAGTTCATCGGTCGTAGCGACACCGTGGAAACGGCGGACGCTAAGCAGTGTCACGATTGCAGCAGCGACTGCATCAGTTCCTGCCAGGGGAGCTGTTCGGGTGACTGCGCCGATTCTTGCACGAGCAGCTGCTCGTCCGGCTGCGATACTACGGTCTCGAATGCGTGAGGCGGGCAATGCAATCAAATATCGAAATTTCCGAGGCCGAACTTGAAGAATTGCGTCAGGCGAGCCGAATGCTTGAACAGCTACTCGGCAGCAAGCTCGCGGAGCTTTCGGAGACGTCCTTAGAGGATAGGAAGGCGTGTGATGGCTGTAGCGGCTCCTGCAAGGGGTCTTGCGCCGGCGATTGCGCGGGAAGTTGCAAGGGCGGCTGCAAAGGGTCCTGCAACGCGATCTGCTCGACCGTGTGCACCATGCTCGGCTCGTGACGCCATGAAAGAAGCCGATCTCGACACGCGCACGCTCCAGCTCGTCACGACGGAGCGCTGCAATCTCAAATGCCGCTATTGCTTCGAGCAGGTGAAGCGCAACCGCGATATGCCGGTCGCGACGGCGCTGGCCAAGGTCGAAAAATATCTCACCCTCGATGATGGCTTCGACGGGCTCCTCATTGATTTCTTCGGCGGCGAGCCGCTTTTGCGCTTCGAGCTCATTCGCGAGGTCGTCGATTTCGTCCATTCCCGGCCCTGGCCGAAACGCCATCACTTCAATGTCGGCACCAACCTGACCCTGCTCGACGAGGACAAGAAGGCGTGGCTTGCGCATCATCGCGGCTGCCTCACCGTCAGCACCAGTCTCGACGGCACCAAGCGTGCGCATGATTTCAACCGCTGGGAATCCTACGACGACGTGGTGCGCCACGTCCCCTTCCTGCGCGAGAACTGGCCGGACCAGCCGGTGAAGATGACGATCGGGGCCGACATGATCGACGAGGTGGCGGCCGGAATTATCGAAATCCTCGAAATGGGACTCCTGGTGGAGGCCAATGTCGTCTTCGAAAACGTGTGGGGAGAGGGAGAGGAGCGGCGGACAAAGCTTGCGACCTTCTCCCACCAGCTCGACGAGCTCGTCGCCTATTTCACCCGCCATCCGGAGCTATCTCCGCCGCGCTTCGTCGATCTCGGCATCGCCGCGCTTCCGGGTCTCGCCGCCGGTGAAAACCGCAAATGGTGCGGCACTGGGCGCTACATGCTCGCTGTCGATGTCGACGGCGTCGAATATCCCTGCCATCGCTTCACGCCTTACGCCTCCAACCACGCGGCCGAGCGGCACGCGCGCGAAGGCTTCGGCGAGGCCGTCACCGATTGCAACGCCTGTCCCGTGGTCGCCGTCTGTCCGACCTGCCATGCCTACAATTGGGAGGTCACCGGCGACGAGGACAAGCGCGTCGGCTATCACTGCGACTTCATCCGCCTGCAGTTTCACGCCACCGCGCGGCTGCAATATAACCGCAACCGGGCGGCCATCCGGCAACTCGCCAACGGCGAGATCGACGAGGCGGCTGATCCTGCAGAACTCTCCGCCCTCGGCCGACTCATCAAGGGCATCGCTCTCGTCCAGGAAAAACTGCCGCTGCCAACGATCTGATCTGGCGGAGCGGACGTCCGCCAGATCAGGCGGAGCGCTTTGAGCCGCCCCGGCCCGGAACGGCTGTAAAAAAATCAGCGGAGAAAAGATCGTCCGCAAAGAGATCGTCCGCCGGAGGCGCCGGTTTCCTGGCACGCACGGGCTTGGCCGCCTGAGCGCCGTCACTCTTTGCCGCCTTGGGCTTCTCCAGCGCCCGTGCCGCCGCCTGCACCTCGCTCTCCCAGCCGAAGACGCTGCGCCCGCCATAGGCTGCCGAATGGCGCATTTCTTCGCCGGTATATTCGGCAAGCGTCGGGCCGTCCGCCACGGTTTCGAGCCGCCTTGCCTCGCGGTCGAGGCGTTTGATGGCGTCGAGCTTGTCGTCCTGGCCGAGCTTTGCCCGATCGACGGCCCGCCGCATGACGCGGATCGTCTCGTCATAGACTTTTGTGGGCACCGGAAAGGGATGCCGGTCCTTGCCGCCATGGGCGAGCGAGAAGCGGGCGGGATCGGTGAAGCGGCAGGGCGCGCCATGCACCACCTCCGCCACCATGGCGAGCGAGCGCACCGTGCGGGCGCCGACGCCCGGCGTCAGAAGCAGCTCGGAAAAATCCTGCGGCCCGCATTCGGCGGCGGCGGCGAGCGCCCCATGGAGCCGCCGGCTCACCACGTCTTTCGGGCGCACATCGTGGTGCGCGGGCATTATGAGATGCGGCAGAAGCGGCGCTTCTTCCTCGGCCGCCGCAGGCTCGGGCCTGCCATCGAGGGCGGCAAATTCGCGGACGATGCCGGTGACGCCGACATCGCGCAGAAGATCGATCTGGCGCTCGCGCGAGGCGGCCGCGCGGTGGTCGGCGAGATTGACGATTCTGCCCTGATTGCGGCCTTCGATCGCCGCATGCGGCGCATCGACGAAACTCGTCAGGTCTTCCGACAGCCAGTGATAGCGCCGGGCAAGTCGCGTCTCGCCGTTCATCCCCTGCTGGATCACCACCCATTTGCCGTCGTCGGTGACGATGAAACCGTGCAGATAGAGGTCGAACCCGTCCTGCAGCGCGGCGCTGTCGACCTTGGCGACGAGACGGCTCCCGCGCGAAAGCGCCGTCCCGTCGAAGCCGACACGCCCGCCGATCGCCACGAGTTCGTCGGGCGTCTTGCGCGAATGCCGGCCGCGCCCGCCGCAGACATGCAGCCCGAGCTCGCCCGAAAGCGGCGCGAGCCCCCGCTTCAAGGCGCCGATGACGGAGGTGGTGATGCCGGAAGAATGCCAGTCCATCCCCATGACGGCGCCGAAGGACTGAAACCAGAAGGGATGGGAAAGCCGGCGCAGAAACTCGTCGCGGCCGTAATGGTGGACGATCGCTTCCGTCATCACAGTGCCGAGCGCCGTCATCCTCTGCCCGAGCCAGGCCGGGACACGGCCATTGTGAAGCGGCAGATCGGCACTGCCGGCGCGTCGGACCATCAAAGGCTCCGTCAGGAACGAAAGAGGAACTTATCTAGCATGCGGGACGCGGCCTGCCTACCGCCTCATCCCGCAACCGGAACGCGGTCAGGCAATCAGCGCCGCCGCCTTGGCGCCGAGGGCTTTGAGCGCATCGGCGGGGGCAAGCTCCACCATGACGCCGCGCTGGCCGCCATTGATGATGACCTGTTCATGCGCCATCGCCGCCTCTTCGATCGCGGCCGGCACCTTGCGCTTCTGGCCGAAGGGGCTGATGCCGCCGACATGGAAGCCGGTCAGCCGCTCCGCCGCCTCCGGCTTCATCATCTCCGCATGCTTGCCGCCGAAGGCCGCCGCGACCTTCTTCATGCTGAGCTCGTGGTCGGAGGGAATGACGGTGCAGACGGGCTTGCCATCGACCTCCACCATCAGCGTCTTCAGGACGCGCTCAGGCGCTGCACCGATCGCCTCGGCCGCCTGCAGGCCGATGCGGGCCGCGTCGGGATGGTACTCGTAAAGATGCACGGCGAAAGCGACGCCCGCCCGCTTCAGAGCCAGCGTCGCCTGGGTGGTTTTGGACATGCGTCTTCTCTACCTCCTTCGTGCGGCCCGGCCAGCACCGCAAAGGCCCTACGAAGGGACGTGCCTGCAAGGCTTGCGGGAGGCGGCTGGCTGGTGGATAGGGCGTGGTCCGCGGCATCGTCAATCGTCCCGCGGGGCACACAGGCGATGCTTTCAGGCCCGTGCGGCGGGAGATTCCTGCCACGGCACAGATAACACAGAGGAAACCGGCATGAGCGGCAGGCTCACTTTGGAGGAATTGAGGGCCCTTGCTGCGGCCGGGGAGATCGATACGGTCTTGTCCGCGCAGATCGACATGCAGGGGCGCCTCATGGGCAAGCGCTTTCATGTCGATTTCTTCCTCGACCACGCATGGAAGGAGAGCCGCTCCTGCAGCTACCTGCAGGCGACCGATCTCGAAATGACCACCGTCGAGGGCTACCGGTCGGTGAACTGGGTGACCGGCTACGGCGATTACGTCATGAGGCCGGATCTCGCGACGCTGAGGCGGGTCCCCTGGCTCGAAGCGACGGCGCTCGTCATCTGCGACGTCCTCGATCCGCAAACCTTGGAGGAGGTGCCGCATTCGCCGCGCGCGCTTTTGAAGAAACAGCTGAAGCGTCTGGAAGCGATGGGCCTTCGCGCCATGACCGCCTCGGAGCTCGAATTCTTCATGTTCCGGGAGAGCTATGAAGAGGCGGAAGCGTCCGCCTTCCAGAAGCTCAACACCTTCAGCGCCTATAACGGCGACTACAACATCTTCCAGAGCTCCAAAGAGGAAGATGTCATGCGCGCCATCCGCAACGGGCTCGCCGGAACCGACGTGCCGGTGGAAGCGACCAAGGGCGAGGCGGATGCCGGCCAGGGCGAAATCAACGTCCGCTATTCAGACGCGCTGACGATGGCCGACCGCCACGCCATCATCAAGAACGCGGTCAAGGAGATCGCCTGGCAGAAGGGCCGTGCCATCACCTTCATGGCGAAATGGGACACCGACCATGCCGGCAATTCCTCTCATATCCATCAATCGCTGACGAGTTTGTCGGGCGAGCCGGTCTTCTTTGACCCGGATGGCGAACACGGCATGTCGAAGACGATGCGCGCCTATGTGGCGGGCCTCCTCGCCCATAGCCGCGAGATCACCTATTTCCTCGCGCCTTACGTCAATTCCTACAAGCGCTTCACGGCCGGCACGTTCGCGCCGACGCGGGTCTTGTGGTCGCTCGACAACCGCACGGCCGGCTACCGTCTGTGCGGCGAAAACGGCAAGGCGATCCGCATCGAATGCCGGATCGGCGGGGCAGATCTCAATCCTCACCTCGCCTTCGCGGCCCTGATCGCCGCCGGGATCGACGGCATCGAAAAGAACAGGCCGCTCGAAGAGGTGTTTCTGGGCGACGCCTACAGCGCCGACGACCGCGCGGACCGCGACGTTCCGAAGACGCTGCGCGAAGCGATCACCGCGCTCGAAGGGTCTTCGATGCTGCGCGAAGCTTTTGGCGAGGAGGTGATCGCGCATTACCTCCATTGCGCGCGCTGGGAGCAGCACGAGGCCGACCGCATCGTCACGGATTTCGACCGCCGCCGCGGTTTCGAGCGCGCCTGAGGGCGTGCCGGCCTTGCGGCGGCCGGCGCGTCATCCGCCCGCCGTCTCGGCCTTGCACAATTGCGCCTGAAGCCATTCCAACAGGTTCTGCGTCAGCGTCACCTGCCAGAAGCGGCCGGCGAGCGTCAGGCGGAGCCGGCTCTTGTCCGCCTCGACCAGCCCCGCCCGCTGCCATTGGGCGAAGAGGGGCGCGAGCACGACATCGCCTTCAAGCCCGGCGCGGCGTTCGAGCTGCGCCGACAGCCAGGCGACGTTGAGCCGCCCGAGCTCCATCTCGCTCTTGATCAGGCTGAAGAGGTCGTGGTTCTCCGGCTGCCGCGTCAGCCGGCCGACGACGCAATGGCCCGCGGAGATCGCCTCCTGATAGGCGCGCAGGTCATCGCCGATGCCATAGGAATAGCCGCCGAGAGAGCCGCCGGCCCCCGCGCCGAACGCGAGGCATTCCGCCCCCGATTTGACGGCGTGGTTGTAGATGTTGCGCTCGCGTTCGCCTTGCCGCCAATGCGTCGTGGAAATCGAATGCCAGCCCGCCCGTTCAAACACCTCACTCGCTTCGGCATAAAAGAGGCCGAATTCGGCGCGGTCCATCGGCGGGAACTTGCCTTTGTCGATCGCGGCCCGTAGCGGCGCATGCGGGATGAGCTTCAACGAATAGACATCCGCCCCATCGAGACCGATCGCGATTGCCGTCTCCACGTCGTTGCGAAAGGCCTCGAGCGTCTGGCCGGGCAGGCCGTAGATGAGATCGACGACGATCGCGCCGCCATCGGCCTTCACCAGCCGGTCGAGAAACGCGATCAGCTCTTCGCGTGAGGCACGCCGGCCGAGCGAGCGGCGAAGGCGCGTGTCGAAGGTCTGGACACCCAGCGAAACGCGGTTGGCGCCCGCATCGAAAATCGCCGCGATCTTGTCGTCATCGAAGCTGCGCGGCCGGCCCTCCACCGTGATCTCGCAATCGGGCGCGAGCGGCAGATATTGACGCACCGCCGTGATGAGCCGGGAAAGATCGGGCGCTGACAGCACCGTCGGCGTGCCGCCGCCGAAATAGACGGCGTCGAGCGCGCCTTCCGCCTGATAGGGCAGATCGGCATCGCGTTTCAGATGCGCGATCAGCGCGTCGACATAAGCGCGGCCGGCCTCCGGTCTCCAGGCGTTCTGATAGAAGCCGCAGAACAGGCAGTGGTTTTCGCAAAACGGTACGTGCAGATAGGCGACGCCGTTGCGGGCGCGCGGCCGGCGGGTGAGCTCCCGCCACGTCGCCTCCCGGCTCTCCTCCGGCACCATCTGCGCGCCGAAGGAGGGATGCACCACGCGCTTTGCACCAAAGGCGTTGCGCAGCGGTGTGCCGTCTTCGGCGGCGAAGAATTCCTGCATGCGCCGCGCGGCCGGCGCCGTGATCTGAACGCTCTCCATCTCTGCCCCCAATTCTCATCTTTGCGGCCGCTGAAAGCGGCTGCGGAAGGCCCGCGGGGATGAGCCTCACCGTCCCCGCGGGCCTCCTCTGTCCGGCGGCTGGCCGTCCGAGTCAGCCACCGAAACGCAATGTGGCGCCGAGCTTCACGCTCAAGCCGGGCTCGTAGACGACCGACGTCGTGGTCGCGTTGAGCGGATTGGCGTAGCGCACATCGAAAAGGTTCTCCGCGCGCAGGCTGGCGCGGAAATTCTCGTTCACGTCGTAGCGCGCAAAAGCGTTCACGAGCGTGTAATCCTTGGCGTATTCCGCCCCGTCCGGGGCGATGTTGTGCTCCACCTCGCCGCCGAAGCTGAGGCGCTGTTCGAGCAGGCGAAAGCCGAGCGAGCCGCCGAGCTGCGACGCCGGAATGGAGACGATATCCTCCTTGACCCCGTCCGCCTTGCGCCAGCCGTCGATGATGGAGGCCGTCAGGCCGCCGAAAATCCAGCCGGCATCGTAGGCGGCTTCGAGCTCGAAGCCGTGCAGCCGCGCCTCGGCGAAGTTCTGATACTGGAAGCAGATCGGCGCATAGGTCGGGCTGCCCAACAAATCCGGCCGCAGCGGACAGCCGCTCGTCGGATCGAAGGCCGACAGCGTCTGCCCGTCGATGAAATCGTCGACGTCGTTGTTGAAATAAGCCGCCTTCAAACGCAGCCGATCGTCGGCGACGAAGAGCGAATCGCGCTGGTAATTGACGCCGAATTCCCAGGTCTTGCCGGTCTCCGGACGCAGATCGGCATTGGGCAGGAAAGGAAAGGCGACGCCTGAGGGATGCAGGCCGCTGATCAGGGTCTCTGTCGTCGTCGGCGAGCGGTAGCCTTCCGCGTAGGTGCCGTAGACCTGCAGCCCGCCGAGGACCGGCCCTTCGAAGGGCGAGACGCCGACGGTCAGCCGCGGCGATAGCCGGTCGCCGTCGCTGTCGACATCCGTACCGTCGAGTTCATAGCTGTCGTAGCGCAGGGCGCCGATGACCTCGAACCAGTGCCAGGTGAGCTTGTCCTGGACATAGGCGCCCCACACCTTGCGATCGCCGGAGGGCGTATAGACATCGCTGCCGCCGAGCGGGCTCGATGTCGTCACCTCGTCTTTCAGCCAGTCGCCGCCATAGGTGAGCTCGTGCGTGAGCGCGCCGGTGTCGAAGCGCGACGTGTTCCACAGATCGATCCCATAGGTGTCGAGATCGTAGGTGGTCTTGGAGCCCGCCGGAACGTTGATCACCTCGCCCGTCACGGGATCGAACTGGCGCACATCCGTCAGATATTCCTGGTCGAGCTTCGCCTGGTTCCAGGAGCCGTTGATGTGGAGGTCGATCCAGGGATTGTCCGGATCGTCGAGCGCGTAGCGCGCCGTCAGCGTGTTCTGCGTCAGATCGAGATCGGAGGCGCCGGATCGTTCCTCCCAGCCGTCGTCGGTGCCGATCCAGCCGAGGCGCAGCTCGCTGTAATCGTTCGGACGGATGCTCGTCTTCAGCATGCCGCTCAAGACGTCGAAGCCGGTGCCCGACACCTCGTCGCCATGGCCGTCGTCATATTCGGAATAGTCGCGCCAGACGAGATTGCCGAGAACGTCGATATTGTCGTTGATGCGGGCGGCCCCCGTCCCGCTCATCGTCCAGCCATTGCCGTTCGTCTCGTACTGGCCGGTGAAGGAAATGGCGTATCGCTCCCATTCCTTCAGAAAATCGCGCGCATCCTTGGTCTCGAACATGACGACGCCACCGATGGCGCCGGAGCCATAGGTGTTGGCGACGGGGCCGCGGATGACATCGACCTGCTTCACCAGCATCGGGTCGATCCAAAAGGTGCTCTGCGTGCCGTGTCCTGAGCGCTGGAAATCCTGGCGCGCCCCATCGACGATGACGGCGACGCGGCCGAAATCCTGAAGACCGCGAATGTTGACGGAGGAGCTCAGGCGGCTCGAATCGGCCTGAACGGCAACACCCGGCACGCCCTGCAGCATTTCGAGCGGCGTCGTCGCCATCTTGCGATCGAGCTCTTCCTGGCCGAGCCGGCTCACCGATGCCATGGTCTCGATGGCGCTTTCGCCGGTGCGGCTGATGACGGTGATCTCGTCGAGCGTCGTCACCGTCGGATGCAACTCCTGCGCAGCCTCGGACGCGTCACGCTCTGCGACCGCCGCCTCCTGCGCAAAGCCCGGAGCGGACAGCGCCAGCGACGCGGCACTGGCCAGCAATGCGCCATGCCATTTCGGCCGATAACCCCAGCCGCGCCTTCCGCCCTCGTCCTCACGCCTGCCCCAGCCCATGCCCTACTCCTCTTGCGGTCGCTGACGCCCGCGTTAAAACCTGACTTTTCACGTCATATATGAGCTGCGTAGAAAGTCTGATTTTTTTTGTCAACATTCTTTGGCAAGGAAGTTAGGATGCCCCCCAACATCGAACCGACGACATCGAACGGATTGAGGACGGCCATGACGGACAGGACAGGGACCGGATCGGCAAGGTGCGGATCGCCAAGATACGGATCGCCAGGTCGGGACGCACGCGGGCTGAAGGCGGGACGCGTCAAAGCCCGCGCGCTTGCCATGGCGCTTCTCGGCTTCGCCCTCTTTGCCGCCCCGGCCGCAGCAGAGGAGACGGCGGGCGCACAGGCGCAGGCGACCTTCGCTCCCAACGCCTCGCTCGTCGCCATCGGCGGATCGATCACCGAGATCGTCTATGCGCTCGGCGAGGAGGACAGGCTCGTCGCCCGTGACACGACCAGCACCTATCCGGAGGCGGCCAAAGCCCTCCCCGATGTCGGCTATATGCGCCAGCTCGCCCCGGAGGGCGTCCTCTCCGTCAATCCGGGCGGCATCCTCGCCATCGAAGGCAGCGGCCCGCCCGACGCCGTGCACGTCTTGAAGGAATCCGGTGTGCCCTTCGTCACCATCGACGAGGGCTATGACCGCGACAGCGTGCTCGCCAAGATCCGTGAGGTGGGGAAAGCGCTCGGCGCCGAAGAACAGGCTCAGGCGCTTTCCGATGAGGTCGGCGGCGAGTTCGATGCGCTTGAAAAGGAGACTGCCGGCATTTCCTCACCCAAGCGCGTCCTGTTCCTCCTCTCCATGCAGGGCGGAAAGCTCCTCGCCGCCGGCACCGGCACGGCCGCCGATGCGATGATCCGGCTTTCCGGCGGCGAAAACGCCATCTCAGGCTACGAGGGCTACAAGGCGCTGTCCGAAGAGGCCGTCCTCGATGCGGCGCCGGATGCGGTCCTGATGATGGCGCAGGGTGCAAGCCACGGCATCGGCACCGATCAGGTCTTCGCCAATCCGGCCCTCGCCGCGACACCGGCGGGCGCGGCGAAAAACCTCATCCGCATGGACGGGCTTTATCTTCTCGGCTTCGGTCCGCGCGCGGCGTCCGCCGCCCGCAAGCTGCACCAGGCGCTCTACGGCGCGCCGGCCTCCAACTGAGGGCGCCCCCCCCCATGACGCTCGACATCCTTCTGCCGGCGGCGGCGAAGCGCCGGTCGCTGCCCGTCGGGGACCGCTCCTTCGTGGCGAGGGCGACGATCGTTCTTCTGGCGCTTCTTCTCCTCGCCACCTTCCTCTTCAGCCTGACGGCCGGCGCCTCCGACGTCTCCCCCCTGCCGCTCCTGCGCGATCTCGTCTTCGGCGGCGGCGAGGTCTCGGCGCGCGACCGGCTCATCATCGGCGATATCCGCCTGCCCCGCGCCGTGCTCGGCAGCCTCGTCGGCGCGTCGCTCGCCGTCTCCGGCGCCGTCATGCAGGGGCTTTTCCGCAATCCTCTCGCCGATCCGGGCCTCGTCGGGGTCTCTGCCGGGGCCGGTCTCGGAGCGATCATCATCATCGTTCTCGGCTCGGGCGCGCTCGCTCCGGTGATTGCGCCTCTCGGCATCTACGCGCTGCCGTTTGCGGCCTTCTTCGGCGGGCTCCTCACTACCTGGATCCTCTATCAGGTGGCGACGCGCCGCGGGCAGACCTCGATCGCCACCATGCTCCTGGCCGGTATCGCGCTCGGGGCGCTCGCCGGTGCCGTCTCCGGCATCCTCGTCTTTCTCGCCAATGACGCGCAGCTGCGCGACCTCACCTTCTGGGGGCTCGGCTCGCTTGCCGGCGCCAGCTGGGTCAAGATCGCCGCCGCCGGTCCGATCATCGTCGCGGCCCTTCTTGCCGCACCGTTTCTCGCCCGCTCGCTCAACGCCATGGCGCTCGGCGAGGCGGCGGCCCATCATCTCGGCATTCCCGTGCAGCGCATGAAACTCATCGCCATCGTCACGGTCTCGGCCGCAACCGGCGCCTCCGTCGCCGTCTCCGGCGGCATCGGCTTCGTCGGCATCGTCGTGCCGCATCTCCTGCGGCTTCTGATCGGCCCGGACAACCGCTACCTGCTGCCGGCCTCGGCGCTTCTCGGCGCCGTCATGCTGCTTCTCGCCGACGCGATCAGCCGCACCATCGTCGCCCCGGCCGAATTCCCGATCGGCATCGTCACCGCCGCGGTCGGCGCACCCTTCTTCCTGTGGATCCTGCTGCGCCGGCGCGGCGTGCTCGATCTGTGAGGGCGAAAATGATCGAAGTGGAGGAGCTCTGCGTCAGCCTCGGCCGGCGCCAGATCCTGAGCGATGTCGGCTTCACCGCCTCGGCCGGCGCCATGACCATCATCGTCGGACCGAACGGCTCGGGCAAGACGACGCTTTTGCGCGCCATCTCCGGGGAACTCGCCTCGACGGGAACGATCCGCATCAACGGCCGCGACAGCCGCGCCCTGAAACCCTTCGAGCTCGCCGCTCTCCGCGGCGTGCTGCCCCAGGCGACGGCCCTCTCCTTCCCGTTCACGGTGCGCGAGGTCGTGGGCCTCGGTCTCAACGGCGCCTCGGCCAGACTGCCACCCGAAGAGGTCAGGCGCCTGCCGGAGGAAGCCTTGCGGCGCGTCGATCTTGCAGGCTTTGCCGGGCGTTTCTATCAGGAGCTCTCGGGCGGCGAGCAGCAGCGCGTGCAGCTCGCCCGCGTCCTCTGCCAGGTCTGGGCGCCGGTCGCCGACGGTGAACCGCGCTGGCTCTTCCTCGACGAGCCCGTCTCCTCCCTCGATATCCGCCACCAGCTCGTGATCATGCGCCTTGCCGCCCAGTTCGCAGCCGCGGGCGGCGGCGTCCTCGCCGTTCTTCACGACCTCAACCTCACGGCCATGTTCGCCGACAAGGTGGTGATGATGCATGACGGGCGGGCGCGCGCCATCGGCTCACCCGCCGAGGTCATGACCGATGACCTTCTGGAAGACGTCTTCGAATGCCGGCTCGGCGTCGGCGTCGTTCCGCCCGGTCCTTTCGTGCTGCCGCAATCCGCGACCCGGTAACGCAGGGCGGCAAGGCTCCCGCAAGCGATTCCCGGCTAGAACTCCCGTTCAGCTCCGTTGAAGGCACGTGGTGCGCGCGCCTTTTAGATCCCGTTCATCGATTGTCCGTATGGAGCGAAAAAGAACATTGCGGGTTGAAACCTTCATGTCCGGACCATCCGTGAAGAGGACCATCGCCTTCGTGCTCCGTCATAAATTCCGCTTCATCGATTTCTCGATCGTCCTGATCGCCACGCTCGCGATGCTCTATGTCGGCATCGTCATCGACATCTTCGCGAACGCGGCGGGCGACACGCCGGCGGAGATGAGCGTCGAGCGCGACGAATTGATCGCCGTCTCGGTCATCTTCCTGCTCGGCCTCGTCTGGGCCGTGCGCCGCATGATCCGGGAGCGCCAGGAAGCCGCCCGGAAGGCCCGCACGGCGCGGGAAATCCAGCGCCTCGCCTTTCATGACGCGCTGACGGGATTGCCGAACCGTCGTCAGTTCGACGCCGCACTGAAAGAGGCCGCAGCCTCGCCGCCCGGAAGCGATGCGAGCCATGCCGTGATGATGCTCGATCTCAACAGCTTCAAGCGGGTGAACGACGTCTTCGGGCATGCAGCCGGCGACGAGGTCCTGATGCAGGTGGCGGCCCGGCTGCGCCGAGCAGTGCGCGGAAACGATCTCGTGGCGCGTCTCGGCGGCGACGAGTTCGCCGTGCTCGCCACGCATATTTCGGGTGCGGAAGCGGCGACCGGTCTTGCTCTGCGCATCATCGACGCGCTCACTCCGCCGATCCGCGCGGGCGGTGGCGAACACGCGGTCGGCACCGCAATCGGCATTTGCCTCACGCCCCAGGACGGCGACGTGCCAGCGGAGCTCTTGCGGAAAGCAGACATCGCGCTCTACCGCGCGAAGGGCCAGGGCCATTCGGCCATGCGCTTCTTCGAAGAGGAGATGGATCAGCATGTGCGCGAGCGCAGCCGCATCGAGGCCGCACTCCGCGAGGCCATCCAGACGCAGACGATCACGCCGAGCTATCAGCCGCTCGTCGATATGAAGACGGGCACCGTCAAAGGCTTCGAGGCCCTGGCGCGATGGGACGACCCGGAGCTCGGCAAGATCGGGCCGGATCGTTTCATCCCCGTCGCCGAAGACAGCGGCCTCATCACCGCCTTGACCGATCTCCTTCTCAGCAAGGCCTGCCACGACGCCGCCACCTGGCCCGGCAAGACCATGCTCTCCTTCAACGTCTCGCCGCTTCTCCTGCGCGATCCGAATTTCGGCATGAAGGTCATCGCGCTCCTCGGCCGCACCGGCTTTCCGGCCGAAAGGCTCGAACTGGAGATCACCGAGAGCGCCCTCGTGCGCGATCTCGCCGCGGCGCAGGCGACGCTCGGAACGCTCCGCCAGGCCGGCGTGCGCATCGCGCTCGACGATTTCGGTACCGGCTATTCGAGCCTTTATCACCTGCGCAATTTCAAGCTCGACAGCATCAAGATCGACCGCAGCTTCATCCATTCGATGGCGACGGACCCGGAAAGTGCCGCGATCGTCAAAGCCCTAGTCGGCCTCGGCGCAGGCCTCGGCCTGGAGGTGACGGCGGAGGGCGTGGAAACCGAAGAGCAGCGCCTTCTTCTCGCCGAGCAGGGCTGCAACCAGGCGCAGGGCTTCTTCTATTCCGAGGCGCTCGGAGCCCAGGAGGCTCTCAATCTCTTCGCCTCGATCGAGGCAGCGCGTCGCAGCGCCTGAAGCTCCGGATCGGCTCGCGGCGCGCCCGCCTGTCAAACACCGTTTCGTCGCCAACGCCGCAATGCCATAAGCGGCGGGACGAATCTTGAGGAGGTCGACATGGCAGAGCGAAAAGTCGCGATCATCACCGCCGGCGGCAGCGGCATGGGCGCCGCCGCGGCACGCAAGCTCGCAGAAGACGGTTTTTCCGTCGCGATCCTCTCCTCCTCCGGCAAGGGCGAAAAGCTCGCAGAGGAGCTTGGCGGCTTCGGCGTCACGGGCTCCAACCAATCGCCCAAAGATCTTGAGCGCCTCGTCGCCGGCACGATGGAGCGCTTCGGACGCATCGACGTCCTCGTCAACAGCGCCGGGCACGGACCGAAGGGGCCGATCCTCGACATCTCCGACGACGACTGGCACGCCGGCCTCGACGTCTATCTGATGAACGTCATCCGTCCGACGCGCCTCGTCACGCCGCACATGCTGAAATCTGGCGGCGGCACGATCATCAACATCTCGACCTACGCCGTCTTCGAGCCGGATCCTCTGTTTCCGACCTCCGGCGTCTTCCGGGCGGGGCTCGCCGCCTTCACCAAGCTCTTCTCCGACAAATATGCGGCCGACAATCTGCGCATGAACAACGTCCTGCCGGGCTTCATCGACAGCCTGCCGGAAAAGGAAGACCGCCGCGCGCGCATCCCGATGGGGCGTTACGGCCAGGCGGAGGAAGTCGCCGCGACGATCGCCTTCCTCGCCTCCGACGGCGCCGGCTACATCACCGGCCAGAACATCCGCATCGACGGCGGCATCACCCGTTCGGTGTGAGGTCCGGACGCGAACGCGCGGAGTGATTTCCGCCGTCGCGACTGTTATCCGCCTCCGGGACGGCAAGCGGGGCGAAACAGGCCTCCTTGCAGCTGCCGCGGCCGACGCAATCGACACAGGACGGCCGCCGCCGGAAGAGCTTTTTCTTCAGGAAGACGACGGCCAGAAGCACGATCGCTGCAACGGCGAGCCATTCGAAGCCCCCCGTCGCCGCCTCGCGGCTCAGATCGATCGCCGGCTGCGTTTCTGCGTTCATCGGCTCTCTCCCCTCATGACAAGGCGCCTCGCGGCGAATAGCCCGGTGGCGGCAGGACCCGGCCGAAGGGGCGCTTGAAGAGACCGACGAGGATCACCGCCGCGAAAGCCGTGAAGTAAGTGATCGTCAGCGTCTGCAGCCCCGACAGCGCGAACATGCCGCCGAGCGTGAAGACGGCGCTCGCGACGCTCAGGCCGAGAAAAGTCGGGAAGACGATCGAAAAGATCATCCAGCGATAGGATTGCGTCTGCACGCGCACCATGATCGTCGTGGCGAGACAGGGCGGATAGAGCGCGAAGAAGAGCATGAGCGCCACGGCGCCGAGCGCCGAATAGCCGGCGGCGCGCTGCTCCGTTCCCATGCGCTCTTCGAGCGTGTCGTTCTCGCCATCCGATGGCTGGAAAAGAACGCCGAGCGTCGCGACCGAGCTCTCGCGCGCCGCGAAAGACGAGAGCAGCGCCACGTTGATCTTCCAGTCGAAGCCCGCGAACTGCGTCACCGGTTCGAGGCTGCGCCCGACCTGGCCGAGGAGCGAATTGACGATCCGCTCTTCCTTCATCTCCCGCCTCAGCGTCTTGCGCGTCGTCGCAAGCGTCTTCAGCGCCCGCTCCGCCGCGCGCGCCTCTTTGTCGGAGGAGCGTTTCAGGAACGGGTAGAAGTCGGGATAACGGGTTTCGTAGCGCGCATCGACGGCCCTTGAGGCCTCCGCCCCCTGCGCCATCAGCTTCTCGGTGCGGTAATCTGTGTAGACGTTGACGAGGCCGGTGAGCGCCTCCTGATCGGGCACGGCGGCGAGATAAGGATTGCCCGCCATCTCGCCGTAGAACTCCGCGATCGCAACCTCGGCCCGCCCCTCATAGACGGCTTCCTGGTCGGCACTGAGGCCCGGAAACTGCAACAGCACATAGACGACGACGGAAACGGCGACGACGACGGTGCCGACCTTCTTGATGTAGAGCCAGGTGCGGTCGATCGAGCGGCGCAGAACGCCGGTCAGCGTCGGCAGATGGTAATGCGGCAGCTCCATCACGAAAGGCGCCGTCTCCTTGTGGCGCAGCACGGAGACGGAGAGGAGCTTGGCAACGAGCAGGGCGGCAAAGATGGTGATCGTCGACAGATAGAAGAGGACGAGCCCCTTCGCCTCGACGAAGTAGATGTTGATGAGAAGCGTATAGAGCGGGATCTTCGCCAGGCAGTTCATGAACGGCACGGTGAGGATCGTCGCAAGCCGCGCCCGTTCGTCCGGAATGCCCTTCGTCGCCATCACGCCCGGTACGGCGCAGCCGCCGGCAAAGACACCCGCCAGAATGAAGGGCAGCGTCGATTGCCCGTGCAGGCCGAAGCGGTGCAGGATCCGGTCGAGAATGAAGGCGATCCGCGCCATGTAGCCCGAATCCTCCAAAATCGCGATCAGCGCGAAGAGGATCAGGAAGATCGGCACGTAGTTCAAAAGCGTGTTCGCGGAATCGACCATCCACAGACCGAGCGAGCGGATCTGCGGGTCGTAGAGAAACCCCGCCTCCGGCAGCCATTGCGCCGCGAAATTGCGCAGGGAGGCGAGAAACGGCCAGGTCACCTTGGTGAGCTCGTAGCCCTGGACGATGGAGATCTCGTAGATCCCCCAGACGACCAGAACGAGGAAGATCGGCGCCAGAATCCGGTGCAGAAGCAGCCGATCGACACGCTCCGACGCGGAGACCGCACCCTTGCGGCTCTCCCTCACAGAGGCGGTGACGATCTCGCCTGCAAAGCGGTCGCGGATGGCCGCGACATGGTCGCCGGTCGAGAGATCATGCGCCGTCTCGAAATTCTTGCGCGCCTCGGCGACGTCCTCCAGGAACACGGCCTGACGCGGATCTTCGCGCACGAGCCGGACCGCCTCGGCATCCCCTTCGACGAGTTTGACGGCGAGCCCCTGCACGGCGGCGCCGGCATCGAGGCCGGAGGAATCGGCGAGCCGCTCCTCCACCCAACTGATCGTCTCTTCGAGCGCGCCATAATCGAGCCGCGCATCGGAAATCGCGGGAGAGGTGTCCGGCTCGTCGGCGATGCGGCGGATCGCGGCGCGCAGCTCCTCGCGGCCGACGCCCTTGCGCCCGATCGAGGCCACGACCGGCACCTTCAGCTTCCGCGCCAGCGCATTCAAATCGATCTTGAGGCCGCGCCGCTCGGCGACATCCATCATGTTGACGACGACGATGAGCGGATGGCCGAGCTCGATGAGCTGCGCCGTCAGATAAAGCCCACGGCGCAGATTGGAGGCGTCGAGCACGTTGACCACGACGTCGGGCCGCTCCTCGTAGAGAAAGCGGCGCACGACGCGCTCTTCCAGAGAAAACGACGTCAGGCTGTAGGTGCCGGGAAGGTCCACCACCTCCACCCGCCGGCCGTGGTCGAGATAAAAGCCGCTCTTCTTGTCGACGGTGACGCCCGGATAATTGGCAATGTGCTGCGCCACACCCGTCAGCGCATTGAAGAGCGTCGATTTGCCGGCATTCTGCTGTCCGGCGAGCGCCACGCGCAGGCGCCGCCCCGTGCCCCCCTCAGGGGCGGACGATTTCTCAGTCACGTTCCACCTCGATCGTCGCCGCTTCGGCGCGACGTACCGTCAAGACCGCATTGCCGACGCGGATCGCGATCGGATCGTTCAAGGGCGCGGCCCTGATCACCGTCACCTCGGCGCCATTGACGAGGCCGAGGTCGAGAAGCCGCTGGCGGATGGCGCCACAGCCTTTCAGCCGGGCGACCCGGCAATGGGTTCCGGGCATGAGATCGTTGAGCGAGCAAAAGCCGTCCCGGCCGCATGGCGCCTCGTCTCGGGGCATCCCGCCCTGGCCTGCCCCCTGGCCCAATCCTGGGCCCACCCCCTGGCCCAATCCGGAGCAATGTCGGCGCTGGCGTCGGCGCAGTCGGCGCATCCCGAAGAACTGGCCTTTCATATCGATCCTCGACCCGTTTTCCCTCAGAACCGTCCTCCCCGCCGGCAAAGCGGCGGGGAGGCTCTCATTTTCAGTTGAGGTCGTAGGCGCGCACCCAGATGACCGCGTCCTGGCTCAATTCCTTGCCCTCATGCTCGGTGACGGGGCCGGAACCGAGCGCCGCAAAGCCCCAGAAGCCCGCCTTCGGAACGCCGAAGGTGAACTCGCCATCGGCATCGGTCACCGCGACAAGTGCGCCGCCCGGCATCGGCGAGGCGGTCGGATCGCCCGGCCTGTCCGCATCGATATCGGGCTCCGCCGCCATGTACTCGATCTCGATCTCCCCGCCCGGCACCGGCTTTCCATCGGAAAGAAGCACGCCGGAGAAGGTCGAACCGGCGACGATGTTGGTCGGCTTGTTCAGGGGCACGATCTCGGTCGGCAGACCGACGGGTTCGTTCCAGCCGGTCGGAATGCCGCCCTTGTTGACGAAGGATTTCGTCAGCTGCTGGATGTAGATGTCTTCGCTCTGCTCGTAATAGGGCGCCGGCACCAGGGCGAAGATGTAATCTCCGTTGCGCTTCACCGGCACAGTCGCCTCGAAGGCCTTCGCCTCGTTCTCGGCGCCGTGGAAGGTGATCGGCTCAAGCGTCGGAGCGAGGTCCTGCCTCTCGCCCTTGAAGACTACGAAAAACTCCTCCGGCTCGCCCATATCCATGGCATGGCCGTTTTCCATCGGATGCCAGAAGATCATCTTGAGCGGCAGATCTCCGGGCTTTTCCAGGTTCACCTCGGGTGTATAGACGAGCTGGAAATGCGCCAGCGCCGGGCTCGCCAAAAAAGCCGCAGAGGCGGCAAGAGCGAATAAGATCGCCTTCATCGTCATTCTCCGCATTGCTTCGCTATTCGACGATCTCGTCGCCCGGGACTTCGATCTGGTGGCCCTCGCCGCCGTCGAAGAGGACGGAATAGGTGCCGTCCGGCTTGTCGAACTCGAACTCCGAGTTCTCGTCCATCTTGCCCTCGGCAACGGTTTCCCCGTCGCCATTCTTGACCTTGATCGGCACGTTGGAGGCCGAGGAGCCATCGGAGAAACCACCCTCGCAGAGGACGGTCCCGTCACCATTGTCGTAGCAGGAGAAAAGCGGCGTATGCGCCAGAGCCGGCGTGACACTGAAACCGATCGCCGCGGCGATAAAGGCTCCGATTCTCATCTCGTGGCGAACCTTCACGATCGCGTCCTTTCCGAAAGGGCTTTGCAACGATGGCGGCTGGCTGACGATGCGCATGCGCAGGTCGGCTCGGCCGCCCGACCTCATCCTGACTTTTATTCTCATATTATGATCTGAGAGGCCCTCCAATGCGACGGAGGGCTAATGCGCGCTTTCGCCACGCATTTGCAGAAGCGTTCAAAACTGGGAGTGAGGGCCGCCCGCTCAGGCGGTTTCGCGCGCCGCCTCGGCGGGTGTCTCGGAGATCGGGAAAAAGCAGGCTGCCGCCTGTGTCGGCGAGGGCCGGTCGACATCGAGCGTCGGCAAGACCTCGCGGCATTTCGCCTGTGCATGGGGACAGCGGGGCGCGAAGGCACAGCCCGGCGGCGGGTTCAGAGGATCGGGCAGCTCGGCAAGCTCCACCTCGCGGCGGATGCGCCTTTGCCCCGGCACCGGCGCGGCATCGAAGAGGAGCTTCGTATAGGGATGGCGCGGGCGCCGGAAGAGTTCGCGGGTTTCGGCGATCTCCACGATGCGGCCGAAATACATGACCGCCACCCGGTCCGAGACATTGCCGACGACGGAGAGGTCGTGGCTGATGAAGACATAGGTGAGGCCGAGCCGCCCCTTCAGATCCTCCAGAAGATTGAGCACCTGCGCCTGCACCGACACATCGAGGGCGGACACCGGCTCGTCGAGCACGATGATCTCCGCTTCTGCCGCGAGCGCGCGGGCGATGCCGATCCTCTGCGCCTGGCCGCCGGAGAATTCGTGCGGATAACGGTCGAGGAAATCGGAGGAGAGTTTGACCGCCTCCATCAGCTCGTCCATCCGCGCCTTGCGCCTCTCCTTCTTCATGCCGAGAAGATGGATCATCGGCGCCTCCAGAATGGCGCGGATGGTCTTGCGCGGATTGAGAGCGGCCACCGGATCCTGGAAGAGATACTGGATCTTGCGCGCCGTCTCCAAAGAGCTGGTGAGCGGCGTGCCTTTGAGCGTGATCTCGCCTTCCGACGGCCGGTCGAGGCCAACGAGCATGCGCGCGAGCGTCGACTTCCCGCAGCCCGATTCGCCCACAATTCCGAGCGTCTCGCCCTCCTTCACGGCAAGATCGACGCCCTGAACTGCATGCACGCGCGGGCGTGCCGCGCCGAACAGGGTGCGGCCGCCGCCGAAGAAGCGTTTGACGCCCGTCATTTCCAAAAGCGCGCTCATTGCCCCGCCTCCGCATGGGCGTCCACATGGGCGTCCGCAGGGGCATCCGCGTCTTCGACGAGCGGATAGAGGCAGCGCGCCATCCGCCCCGGCGCCACCTCGCCGAGCGGGATGTCGCCGGCCCGGCAATCGGGCTGCGCCCGCGGGCAGCGGGGTGCGAAGGCGCAGCCTTCGGGCAGCCGGTTGAGCGGCGGCGGCAGGCCTTCGATCGCATCGAGCCGCCTGTCGGGATCGTCGAGAAGCGGCACGCAGTCGATGAGTTTGCGCGTATAGGGATGCGCCGGCGCGTCGAGCACCTCCTCGGTCCGCCCCATCTCCACGATGCGCCCGGCATACATCACCGCCACCCTCTCGCAGATCTCCGACACGACACCGAAATCATGGGTGATGAAGAGGACGGCGGTGTGCTTCTCGTGGCGCAGATCGTCGAGCAGCTTCAGGACCTGCGCCTGGACGGTGACATCGAGCGCCGTCGTCGGCTCGTCGGCAATCAAAACCTCCGGCTCGTTGACGAGGGCGATCGCGATCGCCACACGCTGGCGCATGCCGCCCGAAAGCTCGTGCGGATAGCTTTTCGCCCGCTCTTTCGGGTTCGGGATCTGCACGGCGGCGAGAAGGTCGACCGCCTTCGCCCAGGCCTCGGCGCGGCTCAAAGGCTGATGCGCGCGCACCGCCTCGGCGATCTGGTCGCCGACGGTGAAAAGCGGATGCAGGCTCGACAGCGGATCCTGAAAAATCATCGAGATCTCGCCGCCGCGCAGGCGTCGGAGCTCGCCGTCGCGCATTTCGAGCACGTCGCGTCCCTCGCGCATCACCCGTCCGCCGACGATGGCGCCCGGCGGCGAGGGCACGAGGCTTGCGATCGACAGCGCCGTCACCGATTTGCCGGAGCCGGATTCGCCGACGAGCCCCAGGCACTCCTCCTTGCCGAGCCTCAGATCGACCCCGCCGACGGCACGAAAGACATCGCGCCCGATCGAAAACTCGGTCTGAAGCCCGACGACATCGAGCGCGCCGTCCTGCTCCGCCGGCATCTCCGGCACGTTGCGCCGCTTCACCTGCGTGCGCGCCGAGGGATGAGCGAGCGCGCCGGAGCGCAGGCGCGGATCGAGCACGTCGCGGATGCCGTCGCCCAGAAGATTGATGCTCATCACAATGATGAAGATCATCACGCCCGGAATGATCGACACGTAAGGCGCGGTGAAGAGGAGCTTCCTTCCCTCGCCCAGCATCGAACCGAGATCGGCCTGCGGCGGCTGCGCTCCGAGCCCCAGAAAGGAGAGCCCAGCGGTCTCCAGGATCATCCAGCCGACGGTGGTCGAGAGCGCGATGACGATCGTCGGCAGGACGTTCGGGAAAATCTCCGTCGCAACGAGCCGGATCGGTCCCTTGCCGGAGAGCTTCGCCGCCTCGACGAAATCGCGGCGCGCGAGCCCCAGCGTGATGCCGCGAATGTTGCGGGCGAAGAAGGGGATGTTGACGACGGCGATCGCATAAAGCGCGTTCAACAGCCCCGGCCCCAGAACCGCGACGATGGCGAGCGCCAGGAGAATGTACGGAAACGCCATCAGCATATCGATGCCGCGCATCATCAGATGGTCGGTGCGCCCGCCCGCATAGCCGGCGACAAGCCCGATGAGCGAGCCGAAGAAAGCGGCGATCAGCGAGGCGGAGATGCCGACGGCCAGCGAGATCCGCGTCCCCCAGACGAGGCGCGAAAGAATATCGCGGCCGAGATGGTCGGTGCCGAGAAGATGGCCCTCTGCGAGCGGCCGTTGCAGCCGTTCGGCCGGCGCCGTCGCGTCGGGCGGGGCAAGCGGCAGAAGCGGAGCCGCCAGCGCCACCACGATAACGAGGCTGAGAAGAACGAGACCCAGAGCCGCCAGCCGGTTGTTGGCGAGAAGCCGCCAGGAGGCGGGCCTGGACGAGCGTGCGGCTGCCGCCGGCGCGGCCTCTTCGCCGGTCTCTTCCGCCACGCTCATGGCTTCAGCCTCGGATCGAGCATCGCCTGCACGACGTCGGCGGCGAGATTGAAGAGCACGTAGCTCGCCGCCACCACGAACACCCCGCCCTGAACGAGGAGCACGTCGCGGGTCGAAATCGCCTTCACCAGCATGTCGCCGATCCCCGGCCACTGGAACACCGTCTCGATGTAGACGGCGCCGCCGAGCACGAAGCCCGCCTGAATGCCGATCACCGGAATGACGGAGACGAGCGCCGCCTTGAAGGCGTGACGATAGATCACCCGCCGCTCCGACAAGCCCTTGGCGCGGGCGGTGCGGATATAATCCTGGCGCAGAACTTCCAGCATCGAGGCGCGCGTCATGCGCGCGATGACGCCCGTCGCCACGACCGCAAGCGTCGTCGCCGGCAGGATCAGATGCTTGGCGAGATCGAGCGGCCCGCCGCCGCCATAGATCGCCTCCATGCCGCTCGCCGGCAGCCAGCGGAGATCGACGGCGAAGACGAGAATGAGGAGAAGCCCGAGCCAGAAGGAGGGAATGGAAATGCCGATCAGCACCAGAAAGGTGATGATGCGGTCGGTCCAGCCGAACTGGCGCACGGCCGAAACGATGCCGGCGAGAAGGCCGAAGATCGAGCACAGAACGAGCGAGGTCCCGGCCAGAATCAGCGTGGCGCGAAAGCGCTCCAGCACCTCGTCGATGACCGGCCGGTTGAGCGAATAGGAGCGGCCAAAATCGCCCTGCAGCACATTGCCGATCCAGACGAGATACTGCTCCGGCAGCGAACGATCGAGGCCGAGCTGACGGTTCAATCGCTCGACATTCTCAGGCGTCGCATAGGAGCCCAGAATCGCCGTCGCCGGATCGCCCGGGATCGCCGCGATGATCAGAAAGACGATGATCGACAGTCCGAAGAGGACGGGAATGGCGGCCAGAAGCCGCCGGCCGATATAGGCAGTCATCGCCGCCCTTCCCCGCCGAATGCGACGCGCCTCACTGCTTCGTCACGTCCTTCAGATGCAACAGGAAGGAGGGCTGCAGCGAAAAGCCTCCGACCCTTTCCGTCGTCACGGCGTTCTGCTTCCAATTGGCGATGAAGATCCACGGCGCATCGTCGTGGATGATCACCTGCGCCTCCTTGTAGAGCTCGGCGCGTTCGTCCTGATCGGTGGCACGGCGCGCCTTCTCCAGAAGCTCGTCGACCTTCTCGTTGGAATAATAGCCGGAATTGAAGCCGCCCTCGTCCGGCAGCGCATCGGAGCGCAAGGTGAGATAAGGCAGCGTATCGGGGTCGTTGGTCATCCACGCCATCTCGGCCATGTCGGCCTTGCCTTCCAATCCCGGATTCACCTGCGCCAGAAACGTGTTCCACTCATAGCTCTCGATCTTCGCGTCGAGCCCCACTTTCGCGAGATCGGCCTGGATGGCGGTGCCCATCGGCACGGGATCGAGCATGCCGGAGCCGCCTTCCGTCACGTAGAAGGTGAGCTGCGCCTTCTCCACGCCGGCCTCCTTCAGGAGCGCCTTCGCCTTTTCCGGATCGTAGGGATAGGGCTTCACGTCGTCATTGTGCGCCCAGGCGAAAGCCGGCGGCACCGGGCCGGCGGCGACCTCGGCGGTCCCCTGCAGGACATTATCGACGAGCGAACGCTTGTTGATGGCGTAATTCACCGCCTGGCGGACGCGCTTATCGGCAAACGGCCCCTCTTTGGTGTTCAAGATGACGTACCAGAGATGCGGTCCCGCCTGCTCATAGACCTTGAAGGTCGGATCGTCGGCAAACGTCTTGAGATTGTCCGGCGGCACTTCCACCATCACGTCGATACCGCCCGACAGCATCTCGGCGATGCGCGTATTGGCATCCGTGATCGGGCGGAAGACGACGGCCTCGAGCGAGGGCGCGCCGTCCCAGTAATCGTCGTTGCGGGAGAGCACGACGCGGGTGTTGGAATCCCAGGTCTCGAACTTGAACGGACCCGTGCCGACCGGATGGCGGCCGACATCCTTGCCGTATTCCTTCACGGCCTCCGGCGAGACGATGAGCCCCGTCGGATAGGCGAGATTGGAGAGGAAGGGCGCATAAGGCTCCTTCAGCTTGAAGACCACCGTCATGTCGTCGGGCGTCGTGATCTCGTCGACAGAGGAGAAGAAGAAGGCGAGCGGGAAGGGTCCCGTGTCGTGATAGGGATGGTCCTCGTCGAGCATCCTCTCGAAATTGAACTTCACCGCCTCGGCGTTGAACGGCGTGCCGTCGTGAAAGGTCACGCCCTCGCGCAGATGGAAGGTGTAGGTGAGCCCGTCCTCGCTCACCTCCCAGGATTTCGCCAGCGCCGGTTCCGGCTCCAGCGTGCCGTCCTTGGTGCGCACCAGCCCGTCATAGAGATTGACGAGGATGCGGA
The DNA here is from genome assembly GCF_004023665.1 of Afifella aestuarii. NCBI lineage: Bacteria > Pseudomonadati > Pseudomonadota > Alphaproteobacteria > Hyphomicrobiales > Afifellaceae > Afifella > Afifella aestuarii. The sequence goes on along the minus strand of NZ_SAUF01000002.1, from coordinate 341,404 downwards.
AATCGTTCGACGCGGTGACGGCATGCGGATCGAGCGATTTCGGCTCGGCGATCTGCCCGACGATGAGAACATTCGGGGGCGTCTGCGCCTCGGCGCTCGGCACGAAACCGGCGGCAAGAGCAAGCGCGCAAAGCCCGAACAGGGCGGTTCGCCAGAGACCTCGCATCGGCATTCTCCTCAATTGCTGTTGGCCCATTCCATCACGAGCCGCAACGGGAAAGCAAACCCGCCCGCTTCCAAATCTCGCGGCCAAAACCCAGCAACCGCAATTTGCCGAGACATTGCAGGAGCTTCGGCAGAGCGAGGAGATTTCTGCAGCCCACAAGACCGCGGCAAAGTCGCCAGGATCGAACCGCGGCCCCTTGCGTTCATCTCTTGGCGCCGCAGATGAGGTGCGTATCAGCACAATTTTTCAAGCTTTCGAGGATGCCTTTGCCGCAAAGCTCGACCGAAACCGACATGTCCCGTGCCCGCCCATCTCCAGATGACGGGGCCAGGCAGTCCGCAAGCTCGTTCGCACCCATCCTGGAGCCCGGACACAATTGCTGGCGTATCGACAAGGCGCGGCGTGCGAGCCTCCTCATCGACGGTGCCGCGTATTTCCGCCGTCTCGACGAGGCGTTGCGCAAGGCAAAGCACTCGATCCTGATCATCGGCTGGGATTTCGACGCGAGCGCGCAATTGCGCCCCGACAAGGAAGGCTCCGAAACGCTCGGCACGCTGCTGCGCTCGCTGGTGGAAGAAAAGGACGACCTTCAGGTCCAGATCCTGATCTGGAACCTGTCGCCGGTGCACACGCCGAGCGCCGCCCTGCCGCTCATCGTCGGCGCCGATTGGGAAGAGCATCCGCGCATCGCGCTGCATCTCGACAACCATCACCCGTCCTATGGGGTGCAGCACCGCAAGATCGTCGTCATCGACGGCGTGCTCGCCTTCGTCGGCGGCATCGATCTCACCATCAACCGCTGGGATACGAGCCGCCACAAGCCGGACGAGCCGGCGAGGCAGACGGTGAACGGCGATTCCTACGATCCGATCCACGATATGATGATGATGGTCGACGGCCCCGTCGCCCGCTCGATCGCCGAGCTCGCCCGCGGTCATTGGGAGGCGGCGACGGAGGAGAAAGCGGCGATTCCATCGGCGGAAAACCTGCCCGAAGACGGCAGATCAGGCGGCATCGAAGATCTCTGGCCGGACGATCTCGATCCGGATTTCAGCGATATCGACATCGGCATCGCCCGCACCGTGCCCGCCATCGAGAAAGACCGTGAGGTGCGCGAGATCGAGAGCCTCACCTTCGATGCTCTCAAATCCGCGCGCGATACGATCTATATCGAGAACCAGTATCTCTCAGACGACAAGGTCGGCGATATTCTCGAAGATCGGCTTGCCGAAGAGGACGGGCCGGAGGTCGTCGCCGTCATCACGCGCGCCAATCAGGGCATGATCGAAGGCTGGTTCATGGGCGGCAATCTGAACCGCATGATCCGGCGTCTGCGCCAATGCGACCGCTATGGCCGCTTCGGCATCTATCATCCGGTGGCCTCCGTCGATCCGCATCTGGAAATCATGGTGCATGCCAAGGTTCTCATCATCGACGACCGGCTGCTGCGGGTGGGCTCCTCCAACCTCAATCGGCGCTCCACCGGCCTCGACAAGGAATGCGATCTCGCCATCGAAGCCCGTGACGAGGATTGCCGACGTGTCATCCGCCAATTGCGCGACCGGCTGCTTGCCGAGCATCTCGATTGCACGCCGGACACGCTCGCCCAGGTGAGCGCGGAAGAAGGCACGCTGGTGAAGGTGATCGACCGGCTCAACACCCACAACAAGCGCCTCATCGATTTTCCCGAGGTGACGACGCATGGCGCCAAGAAGCTGATGCCCGGCACGCGCCTCTTCGATCCGCGCGGTCCGATCGCTCTCTTCGGGCGCATCAGGCGCAAGGGCAGTCCGCACGGGCGCGGCAAAAGCGGCTAGGTCCGGGATCTCGGCCGGAACCGCAGCGCCCGGCCCCGCGTATGCCCAGGTGCAGACACGAGAGCCTTCCGAAACGACAGAAAAGCCGGGATCCAGGACGCAGCTGCGCGTCATGACCTGGAACATCCATGGCGGCGCCCCCTGGGGCGGACGGCGTAACCTCGATCGCGTCAAGGAAATCGTCGCGGCACACGACCCAGACGTCGTTGCGCTGCAGGAGGTCGATTCACGCCGCAGCGCAGCCGAGGCGATCTCCGCCTTCGACGATCTCGCCGACGGGCTTGGTGGCTATGCGACGCATGCCAAGACGATCATCGCACCGGACGGCGAATTCGGCCACATGCTGATCAGCCGCTTTCCCCTCACCGACATCCGCACCCACGACATCTCCATGGAAGGCCGTGAGAGACGGGCCGTCATCGACACACTCGTTGATGCCCCCGGCGGGAAGCTGCATGTCATCGCAGCGCATTTCGGGCTCGGCTTTGCCGAAAGGCGCCATCAGGCGAGCTTCGCCGCCGAGATCACGCGTCCGGAAGCTTCGGCCACCATCATGCTCGGCGATTTCAACGAATGGCAGTGGCGCGGCGCCGTGCGGCAGGTTCTCCTTCAGGCCCTGCCCGAGCGCACGCCGGAGCGAACCTTTCCGGCGCATCTGCCTTTTCTATCGCTCGACCGGATCTATGGGCGCCCCGCCGGCCTCATCGCAAAGAGCTTCGTCGACCCCGCCGGGCGGCGTGCCTCCGATCACCTACCTTTGATCGCCGACATCGATCTGGCCGCCACCGCCCGCGCCTGACCTCGTTTGCGCCGCCACGCCAGGAAAACCGGCCCCGCGCGGCCGCTTCCTCGGCCTGCGTCACGCCCGGATCGGAGCCTCGAAAACGGCACGCTGTGCCATTGCGTCACGTCGGCAACCCCCTTGCCGGGGGCCATTTGATTCCTAACCGGCATTGCGGCCGGAAGGCGGGAGGAAAACATGGCTGATCAGGTTCTCGACGCGAAAGGGCTCAATTGCCCGCTGCCGCTCTTGCGCGCCAGGAAAGTCTTGGAAGAGCTGCCCTCCGGCAGCACGCTCGAAGTCGTCGCGACGGATCCCGGCACCGTCAGAAATTTTCAGGATTTCTGCCAGACGAGCGGTCACGAACTAATGGAATCGCGCACGGAGGGCGACGTCTTCACCTTCGTCATCAAACGCTGCAACTGATTTGAACTGACTTGAACGGCCTGCGGGGCGGGCAGACCTCATTCACACCTTTTCCGTCACCGCAGGCGGCCCGCAGACGAGCGTTTTTAGCTCGCCGAGCGTTGCAATGACATGCTCGGGCGCGAGCGTCAGGCAGTCTGACGCATCGCCATAGCCGTAGCGGGCGAAACAGGCGGCGATGCCGGCCGCTTTCGCAAAGGCGAGGTCGGCCCGCGTATCGCCGACCATCAGATAATCGCCGAGGGGCCGCGCGCCGAAAAGCGGCGCGATCCGCTCATGAAAGACCGCCGGATCGGGCTTCATCGGCGCGCCCGGCTCCGCCGCGATGATGGCGCTCACCTCGATCTCAAAGCGGTCGAGCGTCGCCTCGATGGCTCTCACGCCCTTGTTGGACAAGACCACGACCGCCATTCCCGCGGCGTTCAAGGCCGCGAGCGTCTCGTGCGCGCCCTCAAAAAGCTGCGTATGTTCAGCATCGATCGCCGGATACTTGTCGCGATAGGCCACAACGCACTGTGAGGTCTCGTCCGGCGCCAATTGCGGCACCAGGACGGCCACGGCCTGATCGAGCGACAGGCCCGCCGCGATCACCTCCTTGATCTTCTGCCCGTCCGGCATGTCGAAGCCGCGCTCTGACAGCGTCTGGCGCAGGCAGGTGACGACCGATTGGCGGGTGTCGGCCAGCGTGCCGTCGAAATCGATGAGAACGATGCGGTAGGACATGACGGCAAACTAGGACGATTCTTTCGCCGTTTCACGACCTCACGAACGGGGCCGTTCTCGCGCCGGACCTTTGGCCGCGCTTCGACGATCAAACCTTTGCCGATCAGTCACTTGGCTATGCAGTATTGGCCTCCAGGCACGCCTTAAACCCCCGCCGTTCTTCAGACTCCACAGTTTTTATCATCATTATACATTTCTCCAAGCAACTCACACCGCCGTCGAAACTTACCTTCTTTGCGAACTAAGAAATTCTGCGCCAGGCAGGTTTTTCGGGCTCGAAAAGAGGCTCATTCAGCGAGGGGTTGGGATGCTGGACGCTGTGATCGATTTCACCAACGACATTTTGTGGAGCTACGTTCTCATCTACGGCTTGTTGGCCGTCGGGGTGTTCTTCACCCTCAGGCTCGGCTTCATTCAGTTTCGTCATTTTCCGGAGTTTCTGCGCGTCGTGCGCGGCTCGCGCTCCAGCGACAAAGCCGGCATTTCGCCCTTGCAGGCGCTCACCGTGTCGCTCGCCTCGCGCGTCGGCACCGGCAACCTCGCCGGCGTTGCCGTCGCTTTGACCCTCGGGGGACCGGGCGCCATTTTCTGGATGTGGATGGTGGCGCTCGTCGGCATGGCGACGGCCTATGCGGAATCGACGCTCGCCCAGCTCTACAAAGTGCGCAACGAAGAGGGCGATTATCGCGGCGGGCCCGCCTTCTACATCGCCCGCGGCCTGCGCCTGCCCTGGCTCGGCGGGCTTTTCTCGGTCTTCCTGATCCTCTCCTTCGGCCTCGTCTTCAACGCCGTGCAGGCGAATTCGATCGCCGATGCGGTGGAGGCGGCCTTCGGCATTCCGAAACTGTGGATCGGGCTCGGCCTCGCGCTTCTGTCCGGTCTCGTCATTTTCGGCGGCATCCGGCAGGTGGCGCGGGTGGCCGAGATCGTCGTGCCGTTCATGGCGATCGCCTACCTCATCGTCGCCTTCTATGTGCTCATCGTGCACTATGCCGAATTGCCGGGGGTCCTGGCGCTCATCGTCAAAAGCGCCTTCGGGCTCGAGGAAGTGGCAGGCGGCGTCACCGGCGGCCTTGCCGCGGCCTTGCTCAACGGTGTGAAACGCGGCCTCTTCTCCAACGAGGCGGGCATGGGCTCGGCGCCGAACATCGCCGCCGTGGCCACGCCCGACCCGCATCATCCCTCCAGCCAGGGCATGGTGCAGGCGCTCGGTGTCTTCATCGACACGCTCCTCATCTGTTCGGCGACCGCGCTGATGATCCTCTTGTCCGGCGTCTACACGCCCGGCCAGGAGGTGACGGGGACGGAGCTGACGCAGAACGCGCTCTCCGCCCATATCGGCGATTGGGGCGTCTATTTCGTCGCCGTGGCGATCTTCTTCTTCGCCTTCACCTCCATCCTCGGCAATTACTCCTATGCCGAAAACGCCATGACCTTCCTCGGTTTCGGCGGCAAGGGAGGGCTCACCGTCCTGCGTGTCGCCGCGCTCCTGATGGTGATCTGGGGATCGCTGCAATCGGTGCGCACGGTCTTCCACACGGCCGATGCGTCCATGGGATTGATGGCCACCATCAACCTCATCGCCATCGTCGCCCTGTCCGGGACGGTCACCAAGCTCACGCACGATTACTTCAAGCAGAAGAAATCGGGCCAGGAGCCGGTCTTCGACAACGACTTCTACCCGGAGCTCGCCGGCAAGATCGACGGCACGATCTGGACGCGCCATGGCGATCTCGCCAAGAGAAACGAGGTGCCGGGCGACGAAGAGACCGGCTCCGGCCGCGCCTGACCACCCGGTCATATCTGGGCCGGTCATGTCTGGGCGGCCATAATCACCCTGGGGGCGTCGGATCCGTGTCGGCGCCCCCAGTCTCGAGGCACGGATCGCTTTATTCTGCGGCTCGGAGCACCTATCTCGCCTGCCACATGGTCTCAAGCGATCCCTCGACCGACACCTGCTGGCTGTGCGGGCGCCCGCTCGGGCGGCGCGTCGAATGGCATCATCCGGTGCCCAAAAGCCGCGGCGGGCGGGAGACGGTGCCGATCCATCCGATCTGCCACCGCACGCTCCACGCAGTCTTCTCGAATGCCGATCTTGCCCGCTTCGAGACGGAAGGAACGCCCCTCTCCGCCCATCCGAAGATAGAAAAATTTCTCGCCTGGATCGCCAACAAGCCGCCGGATTTTCACGCCCCGACGCATCCCCGGCGCTGATTGCGACAGACAGGTCGGCCCGCCACGCAGCCGCGCGGGCTCGCGCAGAACCTCAGACGAAAACCTCGCGGTCGATGCGGCCCTTGGAGCCGAAGACCTTCAGATAGCGCTCGATCTCCTCTTCCGGCCCGCTCGCCTTTCGCGGATTGTCGGAGAGCTTGACGACCGGATGGCCATTGGCGCTGCTCACCTTGCAGACGAGCGAGATCGGATCGAGCGCCCCGCAGGGCTCCGGCGCGCAGCCGCGGAAGTCGTTGGTGAGATTGGTGCCCCAGCCGAAGGACATGCGCGCCCTGCCGGAAAAATGCCGGTAGGTCTCCTCGATCGTATCGACGTCCATGCCGTCAGAGAAGATCAGAAGCTTTTCTGAGGGATCGCGCCCTTTCGACCGCCACCAGGCGATGATCTCCTCGCCCGCAGGAATGGGCGGGGCGGAATCGGGGCGAAAGCCGGTCCAGTCGGCGACCCAGTCGGGCGCGTTCTTCAAGAACGCCGTCGTGCCGTAGGCGTCGGGCAGGACGATCAGAAGATTGCCGCCGTAGAGCGTCTCCCATTCGCGCAGCACCCGGTAGGGCGCGCCCCGAAGCGCCGCGTCGTCCGGCGACAGCGCCGCCTCCACCATCGGCAGCTCGTGCGCATTGGTGCCGATCGCCTCCAGATCCGCATCCATGGCCAGAAGCACGTTCGAGGAGCCGATGAAGGCGTCGCCCAGCCCCTCCTTCAAGGCCTCCACGCACCAGCGCTGCCACAGAAAGGAATGCCGCCGCCTCGTGCCGAAATCGGAGAGCCGCAAATTCGGCAGCCGGCGCAGCCGCTCCACCTTGTCCCAGAGTTTCGCCTTGGCGCGGGCGTAGAGCACGTCGAGCGCGAAGCGTCCCATCGGGCGCATGGCGGCGCGCGACCGGAGCTCGTTGACGATCGCGAGCGCCGGAATCTCCCACATCGTCGTGTGCGTCCAGGGGCCGTGGAAATCGAGCTCGAACTGCCCGTCGACGCGCTTCAGCTCGTATTCCGGCAGGCGGAATTTGGCGAGCCAGGCGAGAAATTCCGGCTCGAAGATCTGCGAGCGGCCATAAAACGAATTGCCGGCGAGCCAGATCATCTCCTTCTTGGTGAAGGTGAGCGAGCGGGCATAATCGAGCTGATCGCGCAGCTCCGCCTCGTCGATCTCTTCGGCAAGCTTCACCCGGCGCGTGCGGTTGATCAGCGAGAAAGTCACCTGCGTGTCGCGATGCAGACGCCAGATCATCTGCAACATCAAGAGCTTGTAAAAATCCGTGTCGAGCAGGGAGCGAACGATCGGGTCGAGCTTCCAGGTGTGATCGTAAACGCGGCTCGCGAGATCGGTCGTCGCCATTCAAGGATGTTCCGTCTTCTTCGACGCCAGGGGGGAGAAGGGCCGTCCCCGAAAGGCAAGCCCCTGGGGGCGGCACAGTCAAGCATTCCTGGCGTGTGGAGAAAACGGCGAAAGCCAAAAAGCCGCGGCGGTGCCGGGGGATGAAACCCGCCGGGAGGGTTTTGCGCACGGCGAACCGGCGCCAGCGGGCGATATGACCTCAAAAAACGATCGGACTAACGATCCTTTTCGGGCGGCGCGTTCTCGTCGTCGTCCACGTATTCCGGCCCGTAATCTTCCTTGTGCTGCAGGTTTTCCGGCGCCGGCTCCTCGCCCTCCGGGGCCGGCTCGTCGCCATCCGAGGCCGCCTGATCGGTTTCCGACGCGCCCTCGCCGTGGTCCGATTTGGTCTCGGCGCCTTCCTCCTCGCCGCTCTCCGAGGCTGCCTCGGTGTACCATTCATAGGCCGCCTCGACGGCGACGGTCGACGAGTTCGGCAGCACGCTGACATAGGCGGAATCATCGCCGGCCGGGGCCGGACGCTGCGACATGCGCCACCCGGTATGGACCGCGATGATCGCAAAGAGCGCGGCCAGGATGACCCAGAAGAATTGCGGGCCGGCGAGATCCATCGCCTGACCGGTCATCAGCGGGCCTGCGACCGCGCCGACCCCATAGATGAAAACCATGCCGCTCGCGGCTGCCGGCATATCTTCATGGTCGAGGTAATCGTTCGTGTAGGCGATCAGGAGCGAGTAGAGCGGGCTTGCCATACCGCCCATAACGAGACCGGCCGCCAGAAGCGCGATCAGGTTTCCCGACAGTGTGAAGGCGACCCCACAGGTCACCGCTCCGACGGCCGACAGCGTCAGGATCAGGACGCGCCGATCCATGAAATCCGACATCCGCCCGACCGGAAACTGAAACAGGAAGGAGCCGGTGAAGAGGGCGGCGACGAGCGCCGAGATCTCGCGCACATCGAGCCCGATCTTGGCGCCATAAACCGGGGACATGCCCATCTGCGCCGCCAGCACGCCGCCGAGCACCAGCGTGCCGACCGCCGCCGTCGGCGAGCGATCGTAGAGCTGGCGCAGCGACATCGCTTTGGGCGATTGCACCGCCGGGATCGGCACGGCCGACAAGAGCACCGGCGTGAAGGCGAGCGAGACGAGGATCGACGCCCAGACGAACAGAGAGAAGCCCGCCGCATCGCCGAAATTCAAAAGCCCCTGCCCCGCCACCATGCCGAGCATCTGCGCCACCATATAGGACGACAACAGCATGCCGCGCGTCTCGTTCGTGGCGCGGTCGTTGAGCCAGCTTTCCGACGTCACATAGATGCCCGACAGGCAGAAGCCGAGCATCAGGCGCAGGATCGTCCACGACCACGGATCGGTCAGAAGCGGAAAGGCGATGAGCCCCGCCGACATCAAGGAGCCGAGGGCTGCGAAGACCCGCACATGGCCGACTTTGCGGATCATCTCCGGCGTCCAGCGCGAGCCGACCAGAAAGCCCAGGAAATAGCCCGAGGTGACGAGCGACAGCTCGAACGTCGAAAACCCCTCGATGTCGCCGCGCACACCCATCAGCGTCGACTGCATGCCGTTGCCGACCATGATCAGGAAGACACCGAAGAGAAGCGCCCAGACGCTCGTGACGAGCTGAAACATATTTTTCCCCGATGCCTGCCTGCATTTCGGTCGCCGATGTCGCGGCGTTCAATGTCACCGCGCTCACTTTCACCGTGATCACCTTCACCACGGTCACTTTCACCACGCTCACGTTCAGCGCGATCACGTTGACCACGATCACGGCCCCCCCCCCGCCTTCACCCCGCCCGAGGTCTCCGGCCGGCTTTTCAGCCCAGCCTTCGCCCAAAGTCGTCGCTCGGCGGCTCGCTCGCACGCCGCGCAGGCGTGTCGACCAGGAACCTAGATTTCGCGGATTTTTGCGATGTCCAGCAAAGTGACGATGACAGCGGCCAGAACAACCCCATCCTGAAGACTCAAGACAGGCTCAACCGGACCGAAACGCCGCCCGCGCAGACACCGCCGCCCCCATGCCCGAGACGCTCTCTGCAAGCTTGCCGGAAAGCGACACGCGGATGGCTCGGGTACGGCACGGGGGTGAGATGGGATCAATCGGTCGTTTGGATCTCAGCCGGGGCGGCTCAGCCCTCGACAACTCCGTGCAATTCTCGCGCACCTTGAGTTGCTCCCATTACGGGAACATATTAAATTGACGTCGTAATGGCCCCCTGTATAAACCTCATATATGAGGATCATTGCTCGGCCCAAGCTGATCGCTTTCGGGGAGCGCTTTCCCGATGCGAAGGCGCAACTCGATGTGTGGTGGGCAGAGGCCAGGCGGGCGGAATGGGCATCGCCGGCAGACATCAAGGCTCAATACCGCAATGCGAGCATTCTCAAAGGCGGGCGCGTGGTCTTCAACATCTGCGGGAACAAATATCGCCTTATCGTGAAGTTCGACTACGCAAAGAGGATCGGATTTGTCCGCTTTCTGGGGACCCATAAGGAGTACGACCAGATCAATGCGGAGGAGGTGTGACGATGAGTGACTATCGTATTCGGCCCATTCATTCAGACCAGGACTATGCCGCCGCTCTCGCCCGTGTCGAAGCGCTCATGGAGATGGGCCGCTCTCCGGCAGAAGACGACGAACTCGACGTGCTCGCGACGCTGGTCGAAGTCTATGAGGATCGGCATTTTCCCATGGACACGCCCGACCCGCTCGAGGCCATCAGGTTTCGCATGCAGCAGCTCGACATGAACCAGAGCGATCTTGCACCGATCTTCGGAAGCCGCGCCAAAGCCTCCGAGGTTCTCAGCGGCAAGCGGGATCTCACGCTGAAGATGATCCGTGCCCTGCACAAACATCTTGGCATTCCCGCCGATATCCTGATCGGCGACGGGGGCTTGCCGAATGCTCCCTCCGGGATCGATCTCGACCGCTTTCCCCTCACGGAAATGGCGCGGCGTGGCTGGATCAAGAAGACAGAAAACCTGAAAGACCATGCGGAAGAGATCGTGCAAAGCCTGATCGCCTGTGCGGGCGGCTCGAAAGCTTTGCCGAAAGCGCTCTTCCGCCAGGGTCACGGCGCCCGTGCGAACGCCAAAACGGACATCAATGCCCTACAGGCCTGGTGTCTCCACGTTCTGTGCAGAGCTCGCGACGTCGATCTCGAGGGTCGCTACGAGACAGGCACGATCGATCTTGAATTCCTGCGCGACCTGGCCCGTTTGAGCACGTTCGACGAAGGGCCGAAGCTGGCGAGGGAGAAGCTCGCGCAGCACGGCATTGCCTTGGTCGTCGCCGCCCATATGCCGAGAACCTATCTCGACGGCGCGGCACTCTGGACCGTCGAAAACGTGCCGGTAGTCGGCATGACGATCCGATACGACCGCCTCGACAACTTCTGGTTCTGCCTCCTGCACGAACTCGCGCATCTTGGCCGCCATTTCCTCGAAGGCAACGACGAGATGTTCATCGACGACCTGCAACTGCGCGAACGCAACCATGACCGCGATGACGTTCGCGAGCGTGAAGCGGACGAATGGGCCCAAGAAGCTCTGATCCCATCTGACCTCTGGGAGAAACATCCAGCGCGTTCCAACCCGAATGTGCGCAACATCCTTTCTCTTGCACACGAAGCCGGCGTTCATCCTGCGATCGTCGCAGGGCGCATCCGTCACGAGAGAAACAACTACCGCCTCCTGTCGCAGTTCGTCGGTGCAAAGGAAGTCGGGCGTTTGCTGATGGAGAATGCCGCCTGAGCGGTTGAGCGGAGCGCCCTGAACGGCGCCCGCTTGTTGGAACCCGTCAGGAGGCCGAGGGTCTCACCCCCTCCACCGCCGCATCATCCCCTTCTCCACCTCCAGCACCGCAAACAGCACGACACCCACCCCGAGGATCATCGCGCCTTCGCTCGCCGACAGCGGGCGGCTTGCAAAAACGAACTGCGCCGGCGGGGCGTAGGTGAAGAGAAGCTGCGCCGCGACCTGGATCGCGACACCGATCAAGACGGCGCGCGTGCCCATCAGGCCGCGCCAGGTGAGCGAGGGGCCGCCGATGTAGCGGATGGAAAAGAGATAGGCGATTTCCATCACCACCATGGTGTTGACGACGATGGTGCGCGCCGTCTCCACGCTCTCGTCGCGCCAGAGCGCCCAATTGAACATGCCGAACAGCCCGACGACGAAGAGCCCCGAGACGAAGACGATCCGCCACAACAGGAAGGGCGAGACGAGCGGCTCGTCCGGCTTTCGCGGCGGCCTTGCCATGGTGCCGGGCTCCGTCGGTTCGAAGGCGAGCGTCAGCCCGAGGGTGACGGCCGTCACCATGTTGATCCAGATGATCTGGGCGGGCGTCACCGGCAGCGTCAGGCCGAACAGCATGGCGCCGATGATCGCCGCCGCCTCGCCGCCATTCGTCGGCAGCGTCCAGGCGACGACCTTTTTCAGATTGTCGTAGACGGTGCGCCCCTCGCGCACGGCGGCGACGATCGAGACGAAATTATCATCCGCAAGCACCATGTCGGCCGCCTCCTTGGCGGCCTCCGTGCCCTTTTTCCCCATCGCGACACCGACATCGGCCCGCTTCAGGGCCGGCGCATCGTTCACCCCGTCGCCGGTCATGGCGACGACCGCGCCTTGCGCCTGCAGCGCCTCCACGATGCGCAGCTTGTGGGCGGGGCTGGCGCGCGCGAACACGTCCGTCGCGGCGATCCGGGCGGGAAAGTCCGCCTCGCCGATCTGATCGAGCTCGGGTCCGGTCAAGACGGCGACCTCGCCGCTCAAGCCGAGCCTGCGGCCGATCGCACCGGCGGTCGCGGCATGGTCGCCGGTGATCATCTTCACGGCGATGCCGGCGCGCCTGCAATCGGCGACGGCCTCGCGCGCCTCCTCGCGCGGCGGATCGATGAGCCCGACAAGCCCGATGAGGCTCAGCCCTTCTTCCACATCGGCCGGTGACAGCGCGTCGACGCTGTCGCCCACCACTTTGGCCGCGAAGGCCAGAACCCGGCGCCCGTCCGCCGCCAGCATCTCCACATGGCTTTGCCATTTCGCCCGGTCGAGCGGCACTTCGCCGTCCGCGTCGACCTGGCGGTCGCACATCTGAAGCACGCATTCGGGCGCGCCCTTCACATAGACGATGCGGGCATCGTCCTCCTGGTGCAGCGTCGCCATGAACTGGGTGGTGGAATCGAAGGGCAGCTCGTCGCGCCGCTCAAAGGCGCCGCGCGTCGTCTCCCAGTGCCAGCCGGCGCGCGCGGCAAAGGTGACGAGCGCCCCCTCCATCGGGTCGCCCTCGACGACCCAGCCGTCCTCCGTCTGGCGCAGGCTCGCATCGTTGCAGAGAAGGGCGGCGCGGGCGAGAAGCCCGAGCGCGAAATGCGCCTCTTTGTCGACCGGCTCGCCGTTTCTGATGGGCTCACCCTCCGGGGCATAGCCCGACCCCACGATCTCGATCTCGCCATCGGCCAGGATCGCGGAGGAGACGATCATCTCGTTGCGCGTCAGGGTGCCGGTCTTGTCGGAGCAGATGACGGAGACGGAGCCCAGCGTCTCGATCGCCGGCAGGCGGCGGATGATGGCGTTGCGACGCGCCATGCGTTCCACGCCGATGGCGAGCGTGATGGTCATCACCGCCGGCAGGCCTTCCGGGATCGCGGCCACCGCAAGCCCGATCACCGCCATGAAGGCCTCTTCCCAGGGATATCCGGTGAGGAAAATTCCCCACAGGAAGACGAGTATCGCAGCGCCCAGAATGACGAAGGTGAGCTGGCGCGCAAAAATGTCCATCTGGCGCAGAAGCGGCGTCGTCAGCTGCTCCACCGAGGAGAGAAGCTGCGTGATATGGCCGAGCTCCGTCGCTTCCCCGGTCGCGACGACCACGCCCGCCCCCTGGCCGTTGACGACGAGCGTGCCGAAAAACGCCATCGAGCTGCGGTCGCCGATCGGCGCATCCGCCGCGACCTCGCCCAGCGCCTTGTCGGCGGGCACAGATTCGCCGGTGAACGCCGCCTCCTCGATGCGAACCCCGCGGGCGCGGAAGAGCCGGAGATCGGCAGGCACACGGTCGCCCGCCTCCAGAAGCACGATATCGCCGGGCACCAGCTCTTCGACCGGCACGGTGAGGCGCCGCCCGTCGCGGAGGACGGAGGCATGCGGGCTCACCATGCCGCGGATCGCCTCGAGCGCCTTTTCCGCCCGCCCCTCCTGGATGAAGCCGACGACGGCGTTGATGACGACGACGCCGAGGATCAGCGACATGTCGATCCATTCCGCCAGACACGCGGTCACCACCGCCGCCGCCAGCAGCACGAAGATCAGAAGATTGTTGAACTGGGCGAGGAAACGCAGAAGCGGTCCGCGCGGCTTCGCGACGGGCAGGCGGTTTTCCCCGAAGCGGGCAAGCCGGTCGGCCGCCTCCGCCGCACTCAGCCCGTCTCGGCTTGCGCCAAGTGCGTCGAACACCGTTTCCATCGGCGCGGCATGAACGGCGACATCGGCTCGCGCCTCCGCGGCGGGGCCGCGGCTCAGGGCCGTCTCGTCGCGTCCCTCTTTCCGGATGTCCCGCACCATCCGAACCTCCCGCCCGCCAGACTGCGGGCGCTGCCGTCCCCGAGACTTTCTGCCGGCGCGATGGCCTAAAGACACAGTCACACCGGGGTCGCGCGTCGGTCACACCGGGGGTCACGCCGGGGGTCACACGCCGCATCACCCTTGAAGTGGCGTCGGCCGCCACGCCGGTCAAAGCCGGCCGGCGATATGTCGCGCCCCTCCGATCCCCGCATTTCAGCACCCGCCGCCATAAGTTGCGAGCTACGCCCGCAAACAGTTACAAATTTTGCGAACTCGCCAAAGTCCTGTTCAGGAATAGGGGCTAGTTTCCGTGGCGGAACGGAAGGTTCGGCGCACCCATGCTTTCAGACGTATCTCCGCGGGGACGTATGCAGATCCTGCGCTGGACGACGCTCGGCACTCTTTTCTGCGTCGTCTTCGCTGTTTCCTTCAATTTCCTGATGTTTCGCGACCTCGGCGATCCGGCGCTGACGCGCGCGTTGTTCAGCTCCGCCGTGGTGGCGTTCATCCTCGCCTTCCCGTCCTTCTTCTATCTGTCGCTGAAACTTCGACAGCTCGCGAAGACCAATCATCGCCTCAACACGATCGCCTCGCTCGACGGGCTCACCGGCTGTCTCACGCGGCGAGCCTTCTCAAGTCTCGTCGACGACTGGTTGCATGGCGTCGGCAATCCTGGCGAAACGAAGGGCGGCTCGGCGGATAGGCGTCCGGGCACCCTCCTCGTCATCGACGCCGACCGTTTCAAGAGCATCAACGACCGCTTCGGCCACCAATGCGGGGACGAAGCCTTGTGCGTCATCGCGGCGGCGATCCGCTCCAGCATGCGCATCGACGATCTCGTCGGCCGGCTCGGCGGCGAAGAATTCGGCGTCTTCCTGCCGGACACCGTCGATGCCGGCGAAATCGCCGAACGCATTCGCCGCAAGGTGGAAACGATTTCATTTGCACCGCAGGAATGTCCGCACCAGCTCACCGTCAGCATCGGCGGTGCCAGCGTCTCGGGCGGAAGCACCTTCAACCACCTCTACCGTCTCGCCGATGAGCGCCTCTACGAGGCAAAGCGCGGCGGGCGCAATCGAGTCGCCGTCGGACCCGCCTCGAGCGCGGCCCCAGCACTCAGGCTCGTTACGCAGAACCTCGCTTCGGCGAGCTGACCCCCGTCAGAACGGCAAGAGCCAGGGAACGAGGGTCACTGTGGCAACGAGCGAAATGCCGGCAAAGGGCACGCCGACGCGCACGAAATCCATGAAGGTGTAATCGCCAGGCCCGATGACGAGCGTGTTCACCGGCGACGAGACCGGCGTCATGAAGGCGGACGAGGCCGCAAGCGCGACCGTCATCGCAAAGGGATAGGGCGAGGCGTGAAGCTCGACGGCGACGGCAACGGCGACCGGCGCCATCAAAACCGCCGTCGCGGTGTTGGAAATGAACAGCGAAAACGCCGCCGTCACGATGAAGATGCCGACGAGAACGGCACGCGGACCGGCGTCGCCGACGACCGACAACAGCGCATCGGCGGCGAGATCGACGCCCCCCGTCTTCTGCAAAGCGAGCGAAAAGGGCAGCATGCCGACGATGAGAACGAGGCTCTGCCAATGGATCGACCGGTAGGCGCTCGTCATGTCGACACAGCCGAAAAGCCCCATGACGAGACAGGCGATCAACGCCGCCTGCACGTTCGGCACCACCCCTGACACCATCAGCCCGACGAGAAGCGCGAGCGCCGCAAGTGCATAGGGCGCGCGCCCCGGCGCCGGCAGGGCATCGTCGAGTTCTGCCGGCAAATTGAGGGCGATGGTGTCGCTTCCCTCCGCCTGCAAAGCGCGGATCGCCCGCCACGGCCCGAAGACGAGAAGCGTGTCGCCGAGCTTCAGGGGCTCGTCGAGGATCGAGGTCGTCACTGCCTTGCGTCCGCGTTTCAGGCCGACGACGGCGAGATCGGTCTCGGAGCGAAAGCGCGCCTCGACGACGGTGCGGCCGATCAGGCTCGATTCCACCGGCACCATCATCTCCGCCATGCCGATTTCCTGCGAACGGTCGGTGAAATAGGCGCCGGACAGCGGCAGCCGGGCGAGGCCGAAACGCTGGCAGACATCGTCGATGTCGATCGTCGGCACGAAGACATCGAGAAAGAGGATGTCGCCCACATGCAGCTGCGTCTGCGCCAGAGGGCGGATGAGATGGCGGGCAAAGCCTCGGCCGCGCTCAATCGCGATGACGTTGACGCCCGAGGTGGAGCGCAAATTGAGATCTTTGAGACGGTGGCCGATGAGCGAGGAACCCGGCTCGATGCGCAGCCGCCCCTCGCGCCCGGCGAGCCCATATTCCTCCACCCAGTCGGAGAGATGCGGACGCACCGCCCCGCCCGCCTTCTTCGGCTTGCCGGGCAGGAGACGGCGGGCAAAGAGCATGTAGACGATGGCAAGAACGAGAAGCGGCACGCCGAAGGGCGTGATGGCGAAAAAGCCGAAACCTTCAAAACCCTGCCGCAGAAGTTCGGAATGGACGATGAGGTTCGGCGGCGTCGCCACGAGGGTCATCATGCCGCTGATGAGACCGGCGACGCTCAATGGCATCATCAGGCGGCCGGGCGCGAGATCGGCAGAGCGGGCGACGCGCAGGACCACCGGGATGAAGAGCGCCACCACGCCCGTCGAACTCATCACCGAACCAACCAGCCCCACCGTCACCATCAACAAGACGATGAGGCGCGCCTCGTTGCCGCCGGCGCGCGCCACGATGCGCTCGCCGAGCCTTTGGGCAATGCCGGTGCGCACCAGGCCCTCGCCGATGATGAAGAGCGCCGCAATCAGCACGACGTTGGGATCGGACAGGCCCGACAGCGCCTCGGAAACGGTGAGCACGCCCGTGAAGGGGAGCGCCACCATCATGATCACGGCCACCGCATCCATGCGCGGGCGGTTGGCGACGAACATCACGATCGCGGCGCCGAGAAGCGCCAGGACGAGGGCAAGGTCGGTCGTCATAATCGGTTCAGAGGGGCTGATACGGCAAAAGGACGGGGTGCATTCCCCCGCCATAGCGCATTCTCAGCCGTCCGTCGCCCGCCCCAGGCGACGCGGATGTCAGGGCATGGGCGCCAGGGGCATGGGCGTCAGGGGCATGGGCGTCAGGCGTATGGGCGTCAGGCGTTCAGCGCCGCACCCGCCGCCGCGGCGCCGGCCGCGCCGCCTGATCGCCGGAGCTGCGCGTCGCGAGCCAGATGACATGGCGCGCGCCGGCGCCGTTGGAGCGGGCCCTGACTTTCTGTTCGGCAACGGCAAAGCCCGACTGGCGCAGCCTCTCGGCAAAGGCGCGATCGGGGGCCGCCGACCAGATCGCGAGCACGCCGCCGGCCGTCAGCGCCCGGCGCGCCGCACCGAGCCCGCGCCAGGCATAGATCGCTTCGTTGTCTTCGGCGACGAGACCGTCCGGCCCATTGTCGACATCGAGCAGGATCGCATCATAGGTGCCGTTCGCCTCGGCGATCAGCCGGGCGACATCCTCCTCTACGATCGTGACGCGGGGATCGACGAGGCTCGTGCCGTAAAGCTCTGCCAGCGGACCGCCGGCCCAGGCGACCACGGCCGGCACGAGTTCGGCGACGGTGACGCGCGCTTCCGGCGGAAGATCGGCAAGTGCGGCACGCAAGGTGAACCCCATGCCGAGGCCGCCGATCAGAATATGCGGGCGCTTGCGGTTTGAAATCCGCGCACAGGCGAGATGCGCCAGCGCCTCTTCGGAGCCGCTCTGGCGAGAATTCATCAGTTCGGCACGGCCGACCATGATGGCGAAATCGCCGCCGCGCTGCATGAGACGCATTTCGCCGCCTGCCGGCAGCGGCGCCGTATCGAGCTTGAGCCAGGGGAGCAAGGGAGACCTCTGGGATGGGGGGAAGCCCGCCCTTGCACCATTTGACGCAAAGAAGAAAGGCGCGGCAGCCATGCCGCTTCAGCATGGCTGCCGTGCAGGCTCAGCTTTGCTCGATGGCGCGCGCCGCCTCGTCGAGGATTGCGGCAATCGCCTGCGATTCCTCCTTCGACAGCGCCCCCCGCTCGCGGCGGAGCGACAGTGCCATTTTGAGGTTCTCGAAAGCCCGCAGCACCTCCGGTGCGGAGCGCGAAGGCTGTGCCGCCGCCACTTTCTCCATGCGCGCAAAAATCGTCTTCACCAGCGTCTCGTGCGCTTCGAGATAGGTGCGCCCTTCCTCGGTGATCGCATAGAGCTTGCGGCCGTCGCGCTCCTCGATCGAGGCGTGGCCCATCTCCTCCAGCATGCTGAGGTTCGGGTATACGACGCCCGGGCTCGGCACATAGGCGCCGGCGAGCTTTTCCTCGATCGCCTTGATGAGGTCGTAGCCGTGGCGCGGCTCGTCGCGGATCAGCGTCAGGATGACGAGGCGCAGATCGCCCTGGTCGAAGATGCGCCCGCCGCGTCCACGTCCACCGCCATGGCTTCCGTGCCCGCCGCCGAAGCCGCCATCCGGACCACCCCGGGGGTCGCCGCCAAAGCCACCTCCAAAGCCACCTCCAAAGCCGCCACGGGGACCACCCCGCGGGCCACCCCCAAAACCGCCGCGGGGACCGCCCCGGGGCGCTCCATGAAGCGGGTCATGAGGCTCGCCATGGGGACCGTCATGGCCATGCCCACGGCCGCCACCGCGTCCAAACTCATGCCCGAAGGGATGACCATGGCGACCGTGCCGCCCGCCTGCAGCCTCCCAATCGCCGAAGTCTTGGCGATCGTCCGGCCTGCGGGCATCGCCGCGGCCAGCTCCTCTCGCCCTGCGCTCAGGCCCGAAACCGTCGCAGCCTTCGGCTTCGTCGTCGCACATGTCCCGTTCGAAGGTCTCGTCCTCAAAATACGCGCGGCCCTGATCGCCGCACGCATCGTGCCGGTGACGGCGACCGCCGCCGAAACGGTGATGTCCGCGCTCCGCCCCCGGATGGTTGTGATGATGATGCATGTCATTCTCCGATGCATTTCGATATGTCGTCTAGTTAGATATATCTAAATGCATCGAACGCAAGAGGGCGCCGCACAAAATTCTCCCCGGCCGAGAGCGGATTGGTAACCAATGCGTGGCACAAGAGCGGCAAATGCGTATCAGTTTGTTGCGTTCTGCATTTTCGTGCGTGGGAGTCGGCCTTCTGGCCGCAGGTTTTGGATTCCCCTCGCCGAGCCTTGCCGGCGACACCGCCTGGCAGGCCACAGCAAGCGACACCTGGCTCGATCCCCGAAACTGGACCTCCGGCACGCCCTCCCGCGACGATGCGGCCGTGATCGATGCCGCGCCCGCCGTGCGTCTCGAAGGTGAGGATGCAGAGGCTGGGTCGCTCGCCGTCGGCGCTTCGGGAAGCGGCACAATCCGCATCCTGAGCCGTCTTGCGACGCAGACCGCAACGATCGGTGCCGAAACCGGCGCGGCGGGCGACGCCACAGTCATCGGCGACCGCGCCAATTGGCAGAATGCCGGCAGCCTCATCGTCGGCGACGAGGGCGAGGGCAGGCTCAGCGTCGAAGGCGGCGCCTCTCTCGCCACCTCCTCCCTCGCGCTCGGCGAAGCGCCTGGGGGTGCCGGCAAACTCCTCATTTCCGGCCAATCCCTCGTCACGGTCGCCACGGCCCTCATTGTCGGCAAAGCCGGCATCGGCGAGCTTCAGCTTTCCTCCGGCTGGCTCACCACCGACAGCGCCCTCCTCGGCGATTCCGCCGGCGCTGAAGGTATCGCCAGCGTCTCCGGCGATCGCTCAACCTGGGCCATCGCTCGCGGCCTCACGATCGGCGGCGCCGGCTCCGGCCGCATCGACATCGCCGCAGGCGGCAAGGTCGCAAGCGCTTCGGGCACGATCGGCGACCAGGCAGGCGGTACTGGCGAAGTCGCGGTCAACGGGCGCGGCTCGTCCTGGACCGTCATCGATGGAATTGCCATCGGCACGCGCGGCTCGGGGCTTCTCTCCGTCTCGGGCGCCGCGTCGGTCGCCTCTGGCTCCGGAGTGATCGGGGCGGAGGCCGGCGCCGACGGCAAAGTCGCGATCAACGGATCGGACAGCCAATGGACGACGGGCGCGCTCACTGTCGGCGGCAAAGGCGCGGGCGACATTGAGGTCGCGGCTGGCGGAACGCTCACGAGCGGCGGCAGCACGCTCGGCGCCGAGGCCGGCTCAGATGGCCGCGTCACGGTTTCCGGCGAAGGCTCTTCGTGGACGACAAAGGCGCTTGCGATCGGCGGCAGCGCTGACGCGGGAATGACAGGCGGAACCGGCACGCTCCACGTCACGGCGGCAGGAACCGTCACAAGCGACAGTGCGAGCCTCGGAGAAACCTCGGGAGCCACCGGCACCGCCGCTCTCGATGGCGGCGGCTCGTCCTGGACGGTGATCGACGGAATTTCCATCGGCACGCGCGGCTCCGGCCTTCTTTCCATCCATACTGGCGCAACCCTCACCGCGACGGACGTGGCCGCCGGCTCGAAATCCGATGGTGACGGGACGATCCGAATGAGCGGATCAGGCTCCCGCCTCGACGCGCGCGGCGACCTCGTCATCGGCGATGCGGGACGCGGACAGGCGGAGATCTTCACCGGCGCCGAGGCCCATGGCATCCGCATCGTGCTTGGCCGAAAGGCCGGTTCGTCGGGCATGGTGCGGATCGGGGGCAGCGGCTCATCGCTTGAAAGTGCGGGCGATCTGACCGTCGGTGAGGCGGGATCGGGCACACTGACCGTCTCCGGCGGCGGACATGCCGCCGCGCAAAGAATGGTGCTCGGCGGCGAGGCCGATGGACATGGCACCGCGACGGTCATCGGCGAGGGCTCGGCACTCACCTCGCGCGGCGAGCTCGTCGTCGCCGACGCCGGCACTGGCACGCTTCAAGCCGCCGGCGGGAGCGCCGTCACGGCCGCACGTGTCGTTATCGCCCGACAGAACGGCTCTGTGGGCACGCTCACCATCGGCTCTGAAAACACCCCCGTCTCCGCCGGCCGCATCGAGGCTGAGACGATCGCCTTCGAGGACGGGACGGGCACGCTCCTCCTCAACCATTCCGACCCTGATTACAGGCTCGACCCGGTTCTTTCCGGCAATGGCGCCGTCAAAGTTCTTTCCGGCACGACGATCCTGACCGGCCGCTCCTCCGATTTCACCGGCACGACGGACATCCGCAATGCGCGCCTGCTCGTCGGCGAGGAGGCCGGCAGCGGAGCTTCCCTCGCCGGCACGCTTCAAGTCGGCGACAACGGTCTTCTCGGGGGCACCGGCCGCGTCGGCACGACACGCGTCGGTGCAGGCGGCACGCTCTCGCCAGGAGCCGACGGGATCGGCACCTTGTCGGTCGATGGCGATCTCACCCTCGCCTCCGGTTCGACCTATGCCGCAGAGCTCGCCACCGACGGGCCGAGCGACCGTGTCGATGTCGCCGGCCAGGCCGTCATCGCGGGCGGCAGCCTCGCTTTGTCCGGCGCGCGCGGCCCCGGACATTACACGCTCCTGACGGCACGCGAGGGCGTCACCGGCCGCTTCGACACGCTCCTTGCGACGAGCCGGCTCTTCCTCGATCTCGCGCTCGATTACGAGAGCGGCGCCCTGTCGCTTGCCGTCACGCGCAACGACGTCGCCTTTCAGGATGCCGCCACCCGTGCCGATCAGCGTGCCGTCGCCGCGGCGGCCGAAAGCCTCGGTGCCGGTAACGCCCTTTACGACGCCCTCCTGCTTTCGCCCGATACCGCGACTGCCGAAGCCGCCTACAGCGACCTGTCCGGACAGGTGCATGGCGCCGCGCGCCGCGCCGTCGTGGAACAGGGCCGCTTCCTGCGCGACGCGGTCGGAGCGCGCCTGCGGACGGCTTTGCGCGATGAGACAACCTCGCGCTTTTCTCCGCTCGCCTATACGGGCGAGGATCTCCTCGAAGCCCCGGCGAGCGCGGCGCTCTCCTATGCCGCCGGTCAGAACACCGGCCGCGAACCCCGCGGCGCACACCGCAACGTTTGGGCGAAGGCCTATGGCAGCTGGGGGACTTTCTCGGCTGAAACCGGCAGGTCAGGCTACTCGGTCAAGGAAGGCGGGCTCATCGCCGGGCTCGACAATATGGTCGGCTCGGCCTGGCGTCTCGGCAGCGCCGTCGTCCTCGGGCGCGCCTCCCTTAACGGACGCGATGGCGCGAACGCCGTCGTCGACAGCTATGGCGCGGCCCTTTACGGCGGCCGCAACATCGGCGCTTTCGGCCTGACGGGCGGAGCCGCCTATACGTTCAACCATATCGAGACGACGCGCGACGTCGTCATCGGCGAATTCGCCGAACGCGAGCGCGCCGATGACTGGAACCGGACAGGCCAGATCTTCGGCGAGGTGAGCTACGAGACCTCGCTCGCCGCTCTTGCCATCGAGCCCTTTGCCGGCCTCGCCTTCCAGCATGTCGATGGCGACGAGATTTCGGAGACGGGAGACGTGGCAGGGCTTGCCGGAGATCTGGAAAGCCAGAACCTCCTCTTCTCCACGCTCGGCCTGCGCGCCTCGAGCCTCTTCACGCTTCCCGGCGGCCGGCTTGCCGTTGTCGCCGGACATGCCGGCTGGCGCCATGCGGAGGGCGACCTCGCACCCGCCGCGAACCTGCGCTTCGTGGCCGGCGGTCCGGGCTTTGCGACGCAAGCCACGCCGGTTGCCGCCGACACGGCGCTTCTCGGCGCCTCGCTCTCCGTCGCGATCGCTGAAATGGCGATGCTGTCCTTCTCCTACGACGGCGAGTTCGCCGCCGAAGGCCACCGCCACGATTTCAACGGCAGTTTTTCGATGCGGTTTTAGAGAGGGGCGTTTCCGCCGAACGTTCTTGCCGAACGTCCTGAGGGAACCGGCCAGGGCGCCAGAGGCATCGGCGCAGCCCTCAGGCGGCATATCCCTCCAGCCGCTCCGCCGCATGGCTTTTGAGCCAATCGGCGAAAGCCTCCGGAGGCAGGGGCCGGGAAAACAGATAGCCCTGGCCTTCATGGCAGCCCGCCTCGATCAGAAAATCGGCGACATCCTGCGTCTCCACGCCTTCCGCCACCACCCGGTAGCCAAGCGCACCGGCCATATGAATGAGGCTCTGCACCAGAATGGACCCCCGGCTTCCCGGCTCCAGCTTGCGGATGAATGTCTGGTCGATCTTAATAATGTCGGCCGGGAAATCATGCAGATAGGAGAAGGTCGAATAGCCGGTGCCGAAATCGTCGATGGCGCAGACGACGCCGAGCTCGCGGATGTCGGTCAGGTTCTTCACCACGCGGCGGCGGTTGGAGATGAAGGTGCTCTCGGTGAACTCGATCTCCAGGCACGACGGCGAGACGCCGTTCTCGGCAAGCACGCTGGCGAGACGGAGACCGAACTCCTCCTCCTCCAGATTGGCGGCTGAGACGTTGATGGAAACGCGCAGATCGTAGCCTTCGTCGCGCCAGGCGCGCAGCTGGGCAATGGCCCGGAGCTTCACCCACGACGTGAGCGGACGCATGAGATCCGTCTGTTCGGCGAGCGGAATGAATTCGGCCGGGGACACGGACCCGTATTCGGGGTGATCCCAGCGCAACAGAGCTTCGGCGCCATAACACCGGCCGGTCTTCAAATCGATGCGCGGCTGGTAGACGAGGGACAGCTCTCCGTCACCGCCCCTCTCCAGAAGCTCGCGCAAGGCGGCGATCAGGGCATAGCGGCGTTTGTGCTCTTCGTCGGTCGCCGCCGAATAAATACCGACGACCCGGTCGCTTTCACGGGCGTCTTGCGCGGCGTGATGCGCGGCGCGCAGAACGTCACCGGCCTTGACCTCGCCGAGGATGAAAGGGGCGATGCCGCAGGCCATGTGGCTCAGGCTCGCCGCTCCCCTGCCACGACTGAAATCGGCGAGCATGTTGAGCCGCTTGACGAGTTCGACCTCGACCCTTTCTTCGTCCGCATCGCCGATCACGGCGAGAAGCTGGGCTCCGCCCACATGATAGACCGTATGGCCCTCGACCTTCAGATTGCGCACGCCCTCGACTGACAGGCGCATCAAATCGTCGAGATAGGTCGGCCCCAGAACCCGCAGCGCCTGGACGATCTGGTTCGGCGGCGCAAGATCGAGAAGGATCGCCAGCCGCCGCTCGCCAGCAAAATCGCGCGCCAAATCCTCCAGATTTTCCGTGAATTGCTGGCGGTTGGGCAGGCCGCTTACCGGATCGATGCGGCCGATGGCATGCTGCAGCTCGATCTGGGTCATGACCATGGCGGCAAGGTCGCGCAGCGCCTTCTCGTCGTCCTTCCCAATCTCACGGGGAACCGTGTCGAGGACGCACATGGAGCCGAGCGTAAAGCCCTCTTTGGTGACGAGCGGCGCGCCGGCGTAAAAGCGCACCCCGTTTTCGACGAGCACGCCCTTGTTGAAGCGCGGATCCTCGGCGAGATCGGAGACGACGAGCACGTCGCCCGAGCGCGTCACCTCAGCGCAAGGGGCATGCTCGCGCGGAATTTGGGGGCCACAGCCGACCCCCGACTTGAACCATTGCCGATCGACGTCTGTGAGAGAAACCGCCGAAATCGGCGTCTCGAAAAATTGCGCAGCAAGACGGGTGATGCGGTCGAAGTTTTCGCTCGGCGCCGTATCCAAAAGATTGAGCTCGCGGAGCGCGCGCAGACGCGCTTCTTCTTTTTCGTCGGCAGCCATATGTACGCTTCATTTCCGCCTTGTGATTGATCAGAGACTTAATATTTCAATAAGTTGAAAATCGTTTAGCAGTCGGCCCGCGCCTTTTCTGTATCTTCGCCTCCAAGAACGTCCGACGCTTGGAATAGTTCATAGCCAGCTTCACATTCTTGTCATCTGAGCTTTTGCGAAGCTTTCCAGAGCGCCTGGCACGATGAGCATTCTTCCATCTCGTCTCCTTCCCCCTCCCCCTCACCTCATCATCGCAGACGCGTCTTGACTCTCTTCGCCATCTCGGGAATCCATAAGAACAAAATAGGAACATGATCCCATCGCTATGGTCGGAGCACAACACGACAAAGAGCCCGGCGCGGGCTGGCGCGCAGCCGTTCTCAAAGAGCTGCGCCGCGAAGTCGGCGCGCTGGAGGCCGGGGCCCGCCCGGATGCGCCGGCGCTCGCCTTCGAGGCGGAGGCCATTGATGCGCATCTGCCGGAGGGGGGATTGCGGCTTGGCGCCCTGCACGAGATCTGGGGCGGGTCCGCCACCCCGATCGACCGCCAGGCTACTGAGGGAACACAAAAAACCGGAGCCGCCGGAATCGAAAAGATCGGCGGGAACGGCGGCGCGGAAGACATCGCCGCCGCCACCTTGTTTCTCGCCGGCCTCCTCGCCCGTCTCTCCGGCCCCGTTCTGTGGTGCCTCAAGGCCCGCGATCTTTTTACCCCGAGTCTTGCAGCCGCCGGTCTCGATCCGGACCGGGTGATCTATGCCGAAACCTGGCACGAGCGCGACGTGCTCGCCGCCATGGAAGAGGGGCTGCACCATCCGGGGCTCGCCGCCGTCGTCGGCGAGGTGGCGCGGCTCGGTCTCACCGCGTCCAGGCGCCTGCAGCTTGCCGCCGAAAGCGAGGGCGTGACGGCCTTCACACTTCTGCGGCCGCATCGCCAGACGGGGGCGGAGCCGACGGCCGCTGCAACACGCTGGCGGATCCGCTCCGCCCCCTCGCTGCCGCTGATGTCATCGTCTTCTGCCGCCCATCCTGTCGCCGGCATCGGGCGCGGGCGCTGGCGTGTCGATCTCATGCGCTGCCGGGGCGCCGATCCGGCGAGCTTCATCACGGAGGCCTGCGATGGCACGGGTCGTCTCGGTGTATCTGCCCTTCTTCGCGACGGAGCGGATGCGCCTCACCTCGACCGATCTGCCGCCTGAGGCGCCGCTCGCCTTGACGACGCGCATCGGCGCCCAGCGCCTTGTCGCCGCCGTCGATGCGACCGCCCTGGCGCATGGGTTGAAACCCGGCATGGCGGCGACGCAGGCGCAGCTGCTCCTGCCGGGTCTGACCTTGCGCGACTACGCACCCAGGGCCGACGCTCATGGCCTTGCGAAACTCGCCGCCTGGTGTCTTGCCCGCTACAGCCCCGTCGTGATGCCGTCCCCGCCGGACGGGCTCCTTCTCGATGTCACTGGCTGCACGCATCTTTTTGCGGCCAGGACAGGAGGGCAGAGCCGCAATCTGGACGAAGGCGAGGACAATCTCCTCGCCGATCTCGCCGCCCGTCTTGCCCGCCGGGGTCTGACGGCAAGGCTGGCGCTTGCCGGAAGCATCGGCGCCGCACATGCGCTCGCCCGCTTTGCCGCGCCCGACTGCACCCGCATCGCCGAAACGCAGAACCTCAAAGGCGCACTCGCTCCCTTGCCGGTGGAAGCCCTGCGCCTTTCGCCGGAGACGACGCAGGCTTTGCGCCGGCTCGGCTTCGAGCGGATCGGCGACCTCATCGGAGTCAAGCGTGCACCGATCACCCGCCGCTTCGGCCATGACGTGTTCCTGCGCCTCGATCAGGCGCTCGGCCTGTCGCGCGAGCCGCTCGTCCCCCTCATCCCGTCCGAGCTCGTCTCAGCAAAACTCTCCTTCGTGGAGCCGGTCATCACGGCGGAGGGGCTCGCCCAGGCGGTGGAGCGTCTCTGCGTGGATCTCACCGCCGTCCTGGAGGCACGCCAGCACGGAGCCCGGCGGCTCGACCTTCACGTCACCCGGCTCGATCGCAGCACCGGTATCGTCTCGGTGCGCATGGCAAAGCCCAGCCGCGCGCCAGAGCATATGGCGCGGCTCGTCTGCGAAAAACTTGCCGGCCTCGATTGCGGGCTCGGCGTGGAGAAAGTCCTTCTCGCCGCCCCTCTCACGCGCCCGCTCCTGCCCGAGCAGATCGCCTCGGAGCTTTACGGCCGGCCGCAGGAGCCCGATCTCTCCACCCTCGTCGACCGGCTCGCCAACCGGCTCGGCGCGGGCCGCATCTACCGCACGGCGCCCGTCGAAAGCGACTGGCCGGAGCGCTCGGTGCGCCGGGTCGCGGCCCTTGCCCCGAAACCCAGGACGGAGACGCCGCGGCCGGAAAATTGGCTGCGCGACTGGCCGCGACCGGCGCGGCTTCTGGCCGATCCGATGCCCGTCGAAGTCATCGCGCTTCTGCCCGA
Organism: Afifella aestuarii; assembly: GCF_004023665.1. Lineage (NCBI taxonomy): Bacteria > Pseudomonadati > Pseudomonadota > Alphaproteobacteria > Hyphomicrobiales > Afifellaceae > Afifella > Afifella aestuarii. The sequence continues at coordinate 314,219 of NZ_SAUF01000002.1, read as the reverse complement.
TTATCCGCCGGCCCTCTTCATCTGGCAGGGGCGCCGCCACCGCATCTGCCGCGCCGACGGGCCGGAGCGGATTTTCGGCGAATGGTGGCGCGCGCCCGGCGAAATCGCACTCGCGCGCGATTATTTCCAGGTCGAGGACGAGGCCGGCCAGCGCTTCTGGCTGTTCCGCGAGGAAGCGGGCAACCGCCCACAGCGCTGGTATCTGCACGGTTTCTTCGCATGAGCGCCGCCCCTTACGCCGAATTGCAGGCAACCTCGAACTTCTCCTTCCTGCGCGGCGCCTCGCATCCGGAGGAATTGTTCGCCAAGGCGGCGCGTCTCGGCCTGCCGGCACTCGCGCTCACCGATCGCGGCTCGCTCGCCGGCCTGGTGCGCGCCCACCAGGCCGCGAAGACGACGGGCGTGCGCCTCATCGTCGGCTGTCGGCTCGATCTCGCCTGCGGCATGCCTCTCCTTCTCTATCCGCGCGACCGGGCGGCCTATGCGCGGCTCTGCCAGCTCCTCAGCCTCGGCAAGAAACGCGCCGGCAAGGGCGGCTGCGTGGTCACGGCGGAGGAAGTGGCGGCCTTCGGCGAAGGCCAGATGGCGACGCTCATTCCGGATATGGCGGATGCGGAACTCGCCGCCCGTCTTGCCTGGCTCAAAGAGACTTTCGGCGCCGATGCCTCGCTCGCCCTCACCTTGCGCCGCCGGCCGAACGATGCGGCGCGTCTTGCCGCGCTCGTCGCCATGGCGGAGCGGGCCAGAGTGGCACCGGTCGCCACCAACGACGTCCTCTATCACGCGCCGGAGCGGCGCATCCTGCAGGATGTCGTCACCTCGATCCGCGAAGGCGTCACCATCGACGAACTCGGCTTTCGCCGCGAGCCCTTCGCGGAACGCCATCTGAAGCCGCCGGAAGAGATGGCGCGGCTTTTCTCCGCCTACCCGCAGGCACTCGCAAGAAGCCTGGAAATCGCCGCCGCCTGCCGCTTCTCGCTCGACGAGCTCAAATACCAGTATCCGGCGGAGGTCTCGATCCCCGGGCTCACGCCGCAGGAGGCGCTCGCCAAACTCACCTGGGAGGGGGCGCAATGGCGCTTTCCGGACGGCGTGCCGGAAAAAGTCACGGCTCAGATCACCCATGAACTCGCTCTCGTCGCGGAGCTCAACTACGCGCCTTATTTTCTCACCGTCCATTCCATCGTGCGCTTCGCCCGCTCCAAGGGCATCCTCTGCCAGGGGCGCGGCAGTGCCGCCAATTCCGCCGTCTGCTTCGCGCTCGGCATCACCTCCATCGATCCGGAGCGCAACGACCTTCTGTTTGAGCGCTTCGTGTCGCGCGACCGCGGCGAGCCGCCCGATATCGACGTCGATTTCGAGCATGAGCGGCGCGAGGAGGTGATCCAGTGGATCTACGAAACCTATGGGCGGCACCGCTCCGCGCTTTGCGCCACCGTCATCCGCTACCGTTCCAAGGGCGCGGTGCGCGAGGTCGGCAAGGCGCTCGGCCTCACCGAGGACGTGACCGCCGCCCTTTCCTCGCAGATCTGGGGCTGGAGCAAGGAAGGCGTCGAAGAGCGCCATGTCGCCGATCTCAATCTCAATGGCAGCGATTACCGGCTCCAGCTCACCTTGAAACTCGCCAAGGCGCTGATCGGCTTTCCCCGGCATCTGTCGCAGCATCCGGGCGGCTTCGTCCTGACCGAAGACCGGCTCGACACGCTCGTTCCGATCGAGCCCGCCGCGATGGCCGACCGTCAGATCGTCGAATGGGACAAGGACGACATCGACATTCTAGGCTTCATGAAGGTCGATGTTCTGGGGCTCGGCATGCTCGGCTGCCTGCGCCGCGCCTTCGATCTTCTGAAGGATTATTGCGGGCGCGATCTCGACATCGCCACCGTCCCGGCGGAGCGGCCGGAAGTCTATGAGATGATCGGCCATGCCGACACGATGGGCGTCTTTCAGATCGAAAGCCGTGCCCAGATGGCGATGTCGCCGCGCCTCAAGGCGAACAATCTCTACGACCTCACCATCCAGATCGCCATCGTCCGTCCGGGCCCGATCCAGGGCGAGATGGTGCATCCCTATCTCCGCCGCCGCGAGGGCAAGGAGACGCCGTCTTATCCGACGCCGGAATTTCAACGCGTTCTCGGCAAGACCCTCGGCGTGCCGCTCTTTCAGGAACAGGCGATGTCGCTTGCCGTCCATTGCGCCGGCTTCACGCCGTCTGAGGCCGATCAGCTCCGCCGCTCCATGGCGACCTTCAAATTCACCGGCGGGGTCAGCGCTTTTCGCGACAAGTTCATCACCGGCATGTGCGAGCGCGGCTACGACCCGGACTTCACCGAGCGCGCCTTCAAGATGATCGAAGGCTTCGGCTCTTACGGCTTTCCCGAAAGCCATGCCGCCTCGTTTGCGCTTCTCGCCTATGCGAGCTCCTGGGTGAAATGCCACCATCCGGACGTCTTTCTCGCGGCGATCCTCAACAGCCAGCCGATGGGCTTTTATGCCCCCGCCCAGCTCGTGCGCGATGCGCGCGCCCATGGTGTCGAGGTGCGGCCCGTCTCCGTCAACGACAGCCGCTGGGATTCCACGCTCGAGCCGCTCGAAGGCGTGGAGGGCCGCTTTGCCGTGCGGCTCGGGCTGCGGCTTGCCAAGGGATTGGCCAACAAGGACGGCGCAGCGCTTATCGCCGCCCGCCATCGCCCCTATGAAAGCCTGGAAGAAATCTGGCGGCGGGCCGGATTGCCGGTGGCGGCGCTGGAGCGGCTTGCAGAGGCCGACGCCTTTTCCGCCATCGGCCTCTCCCGGCGTCAGGCGCTGTGGGAGATCCGCGCTCTGGCCGACAGCCCGCTGCCGCTCTTTGCCGCCGCCGATGCGCGCGAGGAGAAGATCCGGCCGGAGGGCAACGAGCCCGCCATCGCCCTGCAGGCGATAAAGCCCGGCCGCGAAGTGGTGGAAGATTATGCCGCCACGGGCCTGAGCCTGCGCCGGCACCCGGTGGCTTTCCTCAGAGAAGATCTCACGCGCCGCCGCATCGTCCCGACGGCCGATCTCGACACGCTCCGGGAGGGGCGTTTTGTGACCATCGCCGGCCTCGTCCTGGTGCGTCAGCGCCCCGGCAGCGCCAAGGGCGTCATGTTCATCACCATCGAAGACGAGACCGGCCACGCCAATCTCATCATCTGGCCGAAGCTCTTCGAGCGGCAGCGGCGCATCGTCTTATCGGCCGGCATGATCGCCTGCCGCGGCCGCCTGCAGCGCGAGGGCGAGGTCACCCATATCGTCGCCGATCAGCTCATCGATCTGTCCGACCTCCTGAAAAAGGTCGGCGAGCGCGAGGCACCCTTCCCCTTCCAGCGCAGCCGCGCCGATCAGGCGAAATCCGGCGGCGGGCCGGATTCCCGCGAGGTGAAGGCCATGGGCATGCGCGGCCGCGACATTTTCATTCCCGACCTCAGATTCGACGGCGGCATTAAAGTGAAAACGCGCGATTTCCATTAACCAAATCGCCATCCTCCTCGCACCGCCCGCAGCCGCGGATTTCCGGGCTTCGCGCCCGCCCCCATCGCGGTCTTCCCTTTCCCGGGGAAACGATTTCCGCCCCGCTTCGGCCCGAGTGTCATTCAAGTGTCATACTAATTTCACAAACCTGTTTCGCCCGACGCCTAGGAAGACCCCGGTCATCGCTGCATGGCCATGCTTTATCACGAAGCAAAACAGGGAGATATCTCAGTGACTTACAAGCTTCTCGCTGGTGTCGCGGCGCTGGCCGTAGGCGCCGCCTTCTCGGCCGGCGCTGCCAACGCCCAGTCCCGTGACACGATCCAGATCGCCGGTTCCTCGACCGTCCTGCCTTTCGCCTCCATCGTGGCGGAAGAATTCGGCAACGCCTATCCGGACTTCAACACCCCGGTCGTCGGCTCCGGCGGCTCCTCGGGCGGTCTGCGCCAGTTCTGCCAGGGCGTCGGTGACAGCACCATCGACATCGCCGACGCTTCGCGCCGCATCAAGCCGTCCGAAATCAAGGCGTGCAACGACGCCGGCGTCAAAAAGATCATCGAAGTCCGCATCGGCTACGACGGCATCGTCTTCGCCACCAATGCCGACAAGGACAACTTCGCCCTGAAGCCGGTCGACGTCTACAAGGCGCTTGCCGCCAAGGTCCCGCAGGACGGCAAGATGGTCGACAATCCCTACACCAGCTGGAGCGACATCGATTCCTCCCTGCCGGATCAGGAAATCCAGCTCGCCATCCCGGCCGGCAATCACGGCACGCGCGAAGTCTTCGAGGAGAAGGTCGTTCTCCCGGGCTGCGAGGAAGCCGGTCTTCCGGAGATGAGCGAAGACGAGATGAAGGCGACCTGCCTCAACTTCCGTCAGGACCGCGTCACGGAGATCTCCGGCGACTACACCGAAACGCTGGCGCGCCTTGAAGCCAACGACAACACGATGGGCGTCTTCGGTCTCTCCTTCTACGACCAGAACCGCGACAAGCTGAAGGTCGCCACGATGTCCGGCGTCGAGCCGAGCATCGACACGATCGCCTCCGGCGACTACCCGGTCTCCCGCCCGCTCTTCTTCTACATCAAGGGCGAGCACATCGGCGTCATCCCGGGCATCAAGGACTATGCCGAGTTCTTCCTCTCCGACGACATGGCCGGCTCCGGCGGTCGCCTCGAAGAGGCCGGCATGATCCCGGCTCCGGAAGACGAGCTCGAGACGCAGCGGCAGAATGTCGAGGACGAAAAGACGCTCTCGGCTTCCGACCTGCAGGGCTAATCTGATAGGGGCGGAGCGTGCCTACACGCTCCGCCCTTTTCTCTTGTCGGTTTTCTTCATTTCCTCTCCCCACCATGGCCGTGACCGCAAGAGACAAAGGCATCGCGCTTTCGGTTCGCTCAGCGCGAGCGCGCAACGAGAGGTCTGTTCGTGAGTGATCTCATAATCGCCGGTATTCTGCTGACCCTGATGGCGCTCGGCTATCAGGTGGCGCTCGGCCGCTACCGCAAAGTGACGGGCCGTTCGGAGGTCCGCCCGCATTCCCGTCCGGCCTATCACGGCCTCCTCGTCGCCATCTGGTGCGCCATTCCCGCTCTCGCGGTGATCATCGTTTTCGGACTTTTTGAACCCGTCATCACCCGCTACGTGATTATGTCCGCCCTGCCGCCGGAAGTGCGCGAGCTGCCGGCCCACGAATTGCGCGGCGTCATGCAGCGCATCCACCAGATCGCCACTGGCTTCGGCATCGTCGGCGAAGCCAAGCCCTATGAGAACGTCGCGGCGACCCGGCTCGGCACCTATCACGCGATCTGGAATTTCGCGCTCATCGCGCTCGCGGCGTCATCGGCGGTCGCCGGCCTCGTCTACACTTTGCGCCGCATCACGCCGCGGCTGCGCGCCCGTAACGAGGTGGAACGCGTCATCCGCATCCTCCTGCTTTTGTGCTCCGCCGTCGCCATCATGACGACCGTCGGCATCGTCGCCTCGCTTCTCGGCGAGGCGGTGCGCTTCTTCGGCTTCGTCAATCCGCTCGATTTCTTCTTCGGCACGGTCTGGAACCCGCGCTTTTCCTCCGTCGGCGCCGGCCAGGGCGATTTCGGTCTCCTGCCGCTCCTCGTCGGCACCTTGATGATCAGCGCCATCGCCATCCTCGTCGCGCTGCCGATCGGGCTGATGACGGCGATCTACATGGCCGAATACGCCTCCTCGCATCTGCGCAACATCGCCAAGCCGATCATCGAAATCCTCGCCGGCATCCCGACGATCGTCTACGGCGTCTTCGCCCTCACCGTCGCGGGTCCGTTCTTCGCCGATATGGGGGCCGCCGTCGGCCTCGACATCAGCGCCACCAGCGCCTTCACCGCCGGCGCCGTCATGGGCGTGATGATCATTCCGTTCATCTCCTCCTTGTCCGACGACATCATCACGCAGGTCCCCGCCTCCATGCGCGATGGCTCGCTCGGGCTCGGCGCCACCCGCTCTGAGACGATCAAGCGCGTCATCCTGCCGGCGGCGCTCCCCGGCATCGTCGGCGCCTTTCTGCTCGCCGTCAGCCGCGCCATCGGCGAAACCATGATCGTGGTGCTCGCCGCCGGCAATTCGCCGGTGCTGCGCTTCAACCCGTTCGAGCCGAGCACCAGTGTCACCGTCTCGATCGTCAATCAGCTGACCGGCGACACCGATTTCGCCAGCCCGCAATCGCTCGTTGCCTTCGCCCTCGGCCTCACGCTTTTCATCATGACGCTCGGCCTCAACGTCGTGGCGCTCTACATCGTCCGCAAATACCGGGAGCAGTACGAATGAGCGCGACCGACACCGTGTCCGCTTCGGCGCCCGTCGACAGCCAACTCAACGCCGTCCGGGCCAGCCTCAAGCGCCGTCATGCGCAGGAGCGCCGTTTTCAGGTGCTCGGCCTTGCCGCGATCTTTGCCGCCCTAGCCATGGTGGCGGTGCTCTTCGGCTCCGTCCTCTTCAAGGGCGTTCCGGCCTTCTGGCAGTCGACCCTGCATCTTCAGATTTCGCTCAATGCCGATGTCATCGACGTCGGGCAGCCGCCGGTCCAGAAGGCGGATCAGAACCCGGCCGAATTCGAGGCCGAGCTGACCGACTGGCGGCGCGACCTCGCCCGCGTCAGCTGGAACAAGATCCTGGAAAGCGCCGTGCGCGGCGTCCTGCCGCCCGATCTCGCCGACGCCAAGACTCGTGACATCGTCGGCATCGTGGCAAGCGGCGAGCGCTATGCCTTGCGCGACATGGTGCTCGAAGATCCGAGCCTCATCGGCCAGACGATCGACGTCGATCTTCTCGCCGACGCCAATGTCGACAATTGGCTCAAAGGCAATATCGACCGCTCGCTCGGACAAAGCCGTCAGCAGCTATCCCCCGGCGAGCAGGAAATCGCCGATGCGCTCGCGGAAAAGGGTGTCATCACGCAGAGCTTCAATTCCGGCATCTTCTTCAACGTCGATTCGCGGTCCTCGCCGGCCTCGGCCGGTCTTGCCGGCGCCTTCATGGGCTCGCTCTACATGATGCTCGTCGTCATCATGCTCGCGGTCCCGATCGGCGTCGCCAGCGCCATCTATCTGGAAGAATTCGCGCCGACGAACCGCTTCACCGATTTCATCGAGGTCAACATCAACAACCTCGCCGCCGTGCCGTCGATCGTCTTCGGCCTCCTCGGCGCCTCGATCTTCATCAACTGGATGCATCTGCCCCTGTCGGCGCCGCTCGTCGGCGGTCTCGTCCTCACCTTGATGACGCTGCCGACAATCATCATCGCCACGCGCGGCACCTTGCGCGCCATCCCGCCGTCGATCCGCGAGGCGGCGCTCGGGCTCGGCGCCTCGCGAACGCAGATGGTCTTCCACCATGTCCTGCCGCTCGCCATTCCGGGCATTCTGACGGCCACCATTATCGGCGTCGCCCAGGCGCTCGGCGAGACCGCGCCGCTCCTTCTCATCGGCATGAACGCCTTTGTGGCCAGCGTGCCGGCGAGCCCGATGGATCAGGCGACGGCCCTGCCCGTGCAGATCTATCTCTGGCAGGGCAACGAGAACTTCAATTTCTTCGAAGCCCGCACAAATGCCGCCATCATCGTCTTGCTTGGTCTGATGATCAGCCTCAATGCGATCGCGATCCTGCTGCGCCAGCGCATCGAGCGGCGCTGGTAACTGGGAGAATTCGCCATGAACGATATCAGCCACAGCCCGAGCGCGGCCAAAGCCACGGCGACGAAAGCGCCGCCCGAAGTGCCGCAGGAGAGTGCCGCCGTGCCGAAAATGCGCGCCGAGAAAGTGTCCGTCCATTACGCCGAAAAGCAGGCCCTGTTCGACGTCGATCTCGACGTGCCGGAAAATCAGGTGATCTCGCTGATCGGCCCGTCCGGCTGCGGAAAATCCACCTTCCTCAGATGCCTCAACCGGATGAACGACACGATCGACATCGCGCGCGTCTCCGGCCACATCACGCTCGACGGCGAGAACATCTACGACAAATCGCTCGACGTCGTGGAGCTCAGGGCCCGGGTCGGCATGGTCTTCCAGAAGCCCAACCCGTTTCCGAAATCGATCTACGAGAACGTCGCCTACGGGCCGCGCATTCACGGCCTCGCCTCCGGCAAGCGCGACCTCGAAGAGATCGTCGCCACCAGCCTGCAGCGCGCCGGCCTCTTCAACGAGGTCAAGGACCGGCTCGACGAACCCGGCACCGGCCTCTCCGGCGGCCAGCAGCAGCGCCTTTGCATCGCCCGCGCGATCGCCGTGAACCCGGAAGTCATCCTGATGGACGAGCCGTGCTCGGCACTCGACCCCATCGCCACCGCCAAGGTGGAAGAGCTGATCGACGAACTGCGCGAGAACTATACGATCGTCATCGTCACGCATTCGATGCAGCAGGCGGCGCGCGTCTCGCAGCGCACGGCCATGTTCCATCTGGGTTATCTCGTCGAGGAGGGGCCGACGGACATGATGTTCACCAACCCCACCGACAAGCGCACCCAGGACTACATCACAGGCCGCTTCGGCTAATCGGGAGAGGAGTGAGCCCCGTGTCTGAACATATCGTCACCTCCTATGACGAGGAATTGCGGGAACTCGCCCGCTCCATCGCCGAAATGGGCGGTCTCGTCGAACAGCAGCTCGACGAGGCGGTGAATGCGCTGTTGAGCACCAATGCGCAGCTCGCCCAGGACGTCATCCTCGGCGACCGCCAGATCAACCAGATGCACTACCAGATCGAAGAGCGGGCGATCCTCGTCATCGCCAAGCGCCAGCCGATGGCTCAGGATCTGCGCGAAACCGTCGCCGCGATCCGCATCTCGCACGATCTGGAACGCGTCGGCGACCTCGGCAAGAACATCGCCAAGCGCGCGCTCGCCATCGAAGACCAGCGGATGAACCACCAGCTTCGCCGCGGTGTCGAACATCTCGCCAGCCTCGGCCTGCGCCAGCTCAAGGACGTGCTCGACGCCTATGGCTCGCGCGACGTGCAGAAGGCGATCTCGGTGTGGCGCTCCGACGACGAGATCGACGCCATGTATGTGTCGCTGTTTCGCGAGATGCTCACCTACATGATGGAAGATCCGCGCAATATCGGCATGTGCACGCATCTTCTCTTCTGCGCCAAGAACATCGAGC